>JAXDJC010000100.1:0-8075 GCA_034663685.1 Thermoleophilaceae bacterium | reverse complement strand
AGCCGGTCGCGCACCTCGGCGTCGGCGCCCGTCAGGGCGTTCAGCAGCGTGGACTTGCCCGCGTTCGTGTACCCGGCGAGCGCCACCGTGGGCAGGTGCGCGCGCTCGCGCTCGCGGCGCTGGGTGTCGCGGTAGGAGCGTGTGCGGTCGAGCCGGCTGCGCAGAGCGGCGATCCGGTCCCGCGCGAGCCGGCGGTCGGTCTCGATCTGCGACTCGCCCGGGCCCCTCGTGCCGATCCCGGCGCCGAGGCGCTCGAGGTGCGTCCACAGCCCGCGCATGCGTGCGAGGTTGTACTCGAGCTGCGCCAGCTCCACCTGGAGCTTGCCCTCGGCCGACGAAGCGTGGTCGGCGAAGATGTCGAGGATGATCGCCGTGCGGTCGATCACCGGCACGCCGAGCGCCTCCTCGAGGTTGCGCTCCTGGCGCGGGAGCAGCTCGTCGTCGCAGGCGACGAGGTTGGCGTCCGCCTCGTTGACCAGCTCCTTCAGCTCGGCGAGCTTGCCCTTGCCGAAGTAACGGTCGGGGTCGGGCCGCTCTCGGCGCTGGACCATCTCGCCCGACACGGCCACCCCCGCGGTACGGAGCAGCTCGCGCAGCTCGGCGAGGTCGGGCTCGTCGGGCGTGGCCGCGATGCAGATCGCGCGCTGGCGCGCTCGCGCGTTGCGAATTCCCTCTCCGTACTGGCTCTCGGCACGGCGGCCGTCTCGTCCTCGATCCACACGTTCAGTCTAGGCCCGGTAACTTGGGGCCCCGTGAAGGTCTTCGTGACGGGCGGGACGGGGTTCATCGGCGGGCGCATGGTCGCCAAGCTGCGCGAGCGCGGCGACGAGGTGGTTGCCCTGGTCCGCAACCCCGAGAAGGCGGCCGACCTCAAGCGCGTGGGCGCGGAGCTGGTCAAGGGCGACCTGACCACCGTCGACGCGATCCGCCGGGGCGTGGAGGGCTGCGACGCCTGCGTGCACGGCGCGGCGATCTACAAGGTCGGCATCCCCAAGTCGCAGCACGAGGAGATGTTCGAGACCAACGTGCGCGGCACGGAGCGCGTGCTGGACGCCGCGACTCAGGCCGGCGTGCCCAAGATCCTCTACGTGAGCACGATCAACGTGTTCGGCAACACGGGCGGCGAGATCGTGGACGAGAGCTACGAGCGCCCCGGCGACGACTTCCTCAGCTACTACGACCGCACCAAGTACGAGGCCCACCAGGTGGCGCTCGACCGCATCGCCAAGGGAGCGCCGGTCGTGATGGTGCAGCCCGGCGGCGTGTACGGGCCGAACGACCACTCCGAGATCGGGAACCTGATCGACCAGTTCCGCTCCGGCAAGCTGCCGATGCAGCCGTTCCCCGAGACCGGCTTCAACCTCGTGCACGTGGACGACGTGGCCGACGGCTGCATCCTCGCGCTCGACAACGGGCAGGTGGGCGAGTCCTACGTGCTGGGCGGCGAGATCACCAACTTCCGCGGGCTGATCGAGAAGGTCGCGCAGATCGACGGGAAGAAGGCGCCCAAGCGGGCGCTGCCGGTGGGGTTGATGAAGGCGATCGCGCCCGCCGGGCCGGTGGTGGGCAAGCTGATGGGGCTGCCGCCGAACGTGCGCGAGCTGATCGCGGCCTCCGACGGCGTGACCTACTGGGCCAAGGACGACAAGGCGCGCACGCGCCTCGGCTACTCGCCGCGCGACCTCGAGACCGGCCTGCGGCAGACGCTCGCGGCCACCGACCAGGCCGCTTAGCGGCGCGCCGGTTCAGCCGGCCAGGCTCGAGCGCAGCCGCTCGACCGCCTCGGCCAGGCGCTCGTCGTCCATCGTCAGCGAGATCCGGAAGAAGCCCTCGCCGTGCTCGCCGTACGCGCCGCCCGGTGAGAGCACCACGCCGGACTCCTCCAGCACCAGCTCGCAGTAGGACGCGGACGTGTGGCCCTCCGGCACGGGCGCCCAGATGTAGATCGTGCCCTTGGGCGGCGTCACTTCCACGCCGATCTCGCGGAGGGCGTCGCAGACCAGGTCGCGGCGGCGCCGGTACACCTCGCTCATCTCGCGCGGGATCGCGTCGCCGTCGTTGAGCGCCGCCGCCGCGGCCAGCTGCACGGCCTCGAACATGCCCGAGTCGATGTTGGACTTGAGCCGCCAGTAGTGCTCGATGGCCTCGGCGTTGCCCACGAGCGCCGCCGTGCGCCAGCCGGTCATGTTGTAGCCCTTCGACAGCGAGAAGACCTCCACGCCGACCTCGCGCGCGCCGTCGGTCTCGAGGAAGCTCGGGGCCACGTAGCCGTCGAAGGTGGTCTCCGTGTAGGACGCGTCGTGCACCACCAGCACGTCGTGCTCGCGGGCCAGCTCGATCGCGCGCTCGAACACGCCGTCGGGGGCGATCGCACCGGTCGGGTTGTTCGGGTAGTTGAGGAACATCAGCCGGGCGCGGGCCCAGTCCTCGGCCGAGATCGAGTCGAAGTCGGGCGCGAAGCCGGCGTCGGCACGGAGGGGCAGAAGCACCGGCGCGGCCCCGGCGAGCAGCGGGCCGCCGGTATAGACCGGGTAGCCGGGGTCGCTGGCCAGCGCCACGCTGTCGGGGTCGAGGAACGCCAGGTTGAGGTTGAACACGCACTCCTTGGCGCCGAGGGCGGGAATCGCCTCGGTGGCTGGATCGAGGCTCACGCCGAAGCGACGCTCGTAGAAGCCGGCGACCGCCTCGCGGAACTCGGCCCGTCCGCGGTTCGAGGGGTACTGGTGCGTGCCGGGGTCGCGCGCGGCGCCGGCCAGCGCGCTCACCACGAGGTCCGGCGTGGGCGTGTCCGGGTCGCCGATGCCGAGGCTGATCACGTCCACCCCCTGCTCCCTCTTGGCGGCGATCTTCCGCTCGAGCTCGGCGAACAGGTACGGCGGGATCCGCTCCAGGCGGCTACTCGGCTTCACGCAACTCCTCCACGAAGTTCTCGGAGAGCCGTCCCTCGTACACGGGCACGGCCCAGCCGGTCAGGTTCACGTTCAGGTCATCCCCCACCTCCACCTCGAGCACCCCGCCGTCGAGGTGCACGGTCACGGGGCTCTCCACCCCGCGCAGCACCGCCGCCACGGCCGCGCCGCTCGCCCCGGTGCCCGAGGACATGGTCTCCCCCACGCCGCGCTCGAAGATCCGTGCGGTGATCTCCCCCTCGCCGCCGCGCGTCCAGAACGACACGTTCGTGCGGTTGGGGAACAGGTCGGTGTTGGCCTCGATCGGCGCGCCCAGAGCCGTCAGGTCGAGCTCGGCCAGCTCGTCACCCACCTCGATCGCGCACTGCGGATTGCCGATCGACACGTGCTGGAAGCGGAGCTCGCGACCGCCCGCCTCCAGCGTGCCGGTGCCGTCCTCGCCCCCGCTCGGGAAGTCCTTCGAGCTGAGCTTGGCGCGGCCCATGTCCACGCGGCAGGTGGTGGGCCCGGTGATCTGCGGCCGGATCTCGCCGGCCGCGGTCTGGATCGAGAACTCGTCGTGGTCCACCCAGCCGCGCTGGCGCAGGTAGAGGATCGCCTCGCGGGCGCCGTTGCCGGACAGCTCGGCCTCCGAGCCGTCGGGGTTGAAGATCCGCAGCCGCGCCACGAAGCCGCGCTCGTCCGGCTCCGACAGCAGCAGGATCCCGTCCGACCCCACGCCCGTGTGCGGCGCGCACAGGAGGCGGATGCGGGCGGGCGTGAGCTCGAAGGGGAGCTCGCGCTCCTCGACGATCACGTAGTCGTTGCCCAGGGCCTGCCACTTCTCGAAGCGCATGCGGCGGGCGACTATACGGCCCGGCGCCCGGCGGTCAGCGGACCGGGTCGCGCCACATCAGCCAGATGTGCGGCCCCTCGGGCAGGTCCAGCTCGCCGGTGACCCGGAAGCCGTGCCGGCCGTAGAAGGCGAGGTTGCTCTCCTTCGACGACTCGAGGAACGCGGGGATCTCGTTGCGGTCGCAGTCGTCGAGCACCGGCGCGAGCAGCGCGGAGCCGATTCCCCGCCCCTGCGCGTCGGGCTCGGTGCCGAGGATCGCGAGGTAGTAATGCGGCTCGCGCGGGTGGGCGGCGTCGATCTTGCTCCAGCCGGTGGCGAGGAGCGGGGTGCGCCCGCGGGTCATCGGGACGATGCGCAGCATCAGCGCCAGGCCGCGCAGCGGCGGGAGCTCCCAGCGCT
Source organism: Thermoleophilaceae bacterium (assembly GCA_034663685.1). Taxonomy (GTDB): domain Bacteria; phylum Actinomycetota; class Thermoleophilia; order Solirubrobacterales; family Thermoleophilaceae; genus AC-37. The sequence continues at coordinate 3,932 of JAXDJC010000100.1, read as the reverse complement.
TGGGCTGCGCCCAGACCGCGGCGCCGAGGTGGTCCTCGGTCGTGTAGGTCTCGTCCTGGTCGAGCAGCGAGCGCACGCGCAGCCGGAACATGCGCTCCACGTAGGCCCGGCGGCGCTCCGGGTCGGGGAAGAACCACTCCATGACCGGGTCGTCGCGGAACGCGCGGGCGAGGGTGCGGGCCACCGCCGGCAGGTCCTCGCTGCCGGCGCGGCGGATGGCGGGCGGCGCACCGATGCTCACGCGAGGCTCCCCGCGATCTCCCCGGCCGCGTCCACCGGCTCGCGGCCCGTCAGGTCGATCACCGTCACGTCCGGGAGCTTGCGCATCCAGGTGAGCTGGCGCTTGGCGTAGTTGCGCGTGCGGCGCTTCATCGCCTCGATGTCCCCCGTCAGCAGCTCCTCGAAGCCGAGCGCCTTGCGGGCCGTGTGCGATACGCCCGCGGCCGCGGCGCGCTCGACCTCGCGCGCGGCCCCGGCCGCCACCATCGCGTCCACGCGGGCGTCGATCCGGGCGTACAGCTCGTCGCGGTCGCGGACCAGGCCGAAGAGCCTCGCGGGCCGGCGGGTGCCGGCGGTCCACAGCTGCGAGTCCTCGGTGCGCGGCGGCTCCTCCCCCATCTCGAGCAGCTCGAGCGAGCGGACGATCCGGGTGCGGTCGGTGGGCTCGATGGTGGCTGCCGCCTGCGGCGCACGCGCCCGCAGCTCCTCGTGCAGCGCGGCCGGGCCGCGGGCCTCGATCTCGCGCTGCCAGCGCTCGCGCAGCTCGGGCGGCGGCAGCGGTGCCAGCGACAGCTCGGTGAGCGCGGCGCGGAGATAGAGCCCGGTGCCGCCCAGCACGATCGGCCGCCGGCCGGCGTCGAGCGCGGCGTCGATCTCCGCGTGCGCCAGCGGCATGTACTCCCCGGCCGAGAACGTGTCCGCCGGGTCCACGAACGAGACGAGCCGGTGCTCGAGCCGCGAGCGCTCGTCCGCGCCGGCCACGCCGGTCAGCGTCTCGAGGCCGCGGTAGACCTGGAGGGCGTCGGCGGAGATGGCCACCGGGTGCTCTCCGCGGCCCCGCAGCACGTCCGCCAGCTCAACGGCGACGGCCGTCTTGCCGACACCGGTAGGGCCGAAGAGAGCGACCACGTCCATGGCCGAAACCATCGCATCCCGCAGAGGCCGTATGTCCCGAGGTGCCTCCTGGGCGCTCGGAGCCGTGATCCTCGGCGAGGCGGCGCACCTCGCGCTCGTGCTCGGCGTGATCGGCCTCGCCGCTCTGCAGGGCGGCGGCAACCCGGTCGGCCACCTCCCGATGGGCATGGGCGAGCTGATCGCGCACTTCGTGACGGGCTCGCTCCTCGTGTCGGTCGCGCTCTTCGTGCTGGTCCGGCACGCGCAGGAGAACCAGCGGCTCGACCCGGCCGGCCGGCGCCGCTGGCTCGTCCTGCTCGCGCTGTGGGGACCGGTGACTATGCCGGTCTACTGGTGGCGGTTCGTGCGGACGCTTCCGTAACGGCCCCCACCCTCCGCCCCTGCGGGTGGGGCGCTCGCCAGCCGGCTGAGGGTGAGCGCCCCGAGCAGCAGGCCGAGGTCGCGCAGGGCGATGTCGCCGTAGCCGCCCACCAGCAGGAGGTTGATGATGATCCCGCCCAGCCAGGCGGCCACCACGAGGCCGCCGATTCGCGGCGCCGCCAACACCAGCAGGCCGGCCGCTATCTCCACACCACCGACCATATGCATCGCGTCGGCGGCGCTGCCGGGGATCAGGTCGTTGAACTCGGATGCCAGGTAGCGGGTCCAGTTGTCGGTGAGAACGTGCGCGAACTTGTCGACCCCGAACGCGATCGGGGCCACGGTGAAGGCGAGCCGCAGGAGCGTGAGCGCCTGGATTGCGGGATCGCGGCGAAGCGAGACACGGCTTGGTATGGAGATGGCTGAGGTTGTCATGCCCCGTTGGCGCCGCCGGGGCGCCGGTCCTTACGTCGCCGGGTCCTCGCGCACAAGCGCGCGCAGGCTCTCGTACTCGTCCGAGCACGCGGGGCACCCGGAGAGGTGCGCGCGCATGCCGGTCACCCTGGCGTCCGCGGCGCCACCGGCCAGCTCGAGCTCCACGTACTCGTCGAGGCGCTCGAAGCACTCGTCGCAGAGGATCTCGGGCTCGGCCGGGCCGAGCAGGCGCTCGATCCTCGCGCGGTCGTCGTCGTTCGACATCGTCATCCCTCCTCGAGCCGGAATCCGCGGGCGGCGAGCTCGGCTCGCAAGTTGCGCCGGGCATCGTGCAGCGTCTTGTAGAGCGCGTTGCGGTTCGTGTCGAGCCGCTCGGCGAGCACGTCGATGGGCACACCGTCGATGGCAAGGGCCACGAGCACCGCGCGCTGCCGGTCGCTGAGCCGCTCGGCGATACACGCGGAGACCGCGGCCAGCAGTTCGCCCTGCTCGGCGCCGGCCGCCGGGCCCGGCTCCCCGGAGCGCAGCCCCATCCAGCTCTCGGAGTCGAGCACCACCTCGCGGTGCTGCCACGCACGGCGGCGCACACGCACGCCCGCCTCGAGGACCGCGAACTTGTACGCCCACGTGGTGAAGCGGCTCGCGCCGCGGAAGTCGTCGAGCTTGGCGAGCACCGCCACGAGCGCGTCATCGGCGGCCTGGGTGGCCACGTCGCCGAGATCCTCGCCGCGCACGTGGGCGAGCGCGGCGCTCCTGCGCGCCACCTCGTGACGGGCCGCGCGGAGCAGCAGCCCGTGTAGATGCTCGATGGCGGCGTCGGCGGCCACGCCGTGCGAGCGCAGCGCGGCGAGCCATGCCTCGTTGGTGGCGGGAGCTTCGGTCGGGTCCGTGGCGCGTTCGAGCAAGGCGGTCGCCATGGACCGTATGCGATGCCCGGGGCCGCCTTCTTACGTAAGAAGTCGCGCGCGCCCGGCGCCAAGCCTTCCATGACCATCCACTCGCTCTCCACCGCCCGCAGCCTTGCTGCGCCCGACCCGTCCGTGGACCTCCAGGCCGCGGAGTCTGCCGCCGGCGACCTGCTGGCCGCCCTCGGCGCCGATCTCGAGCTCGAGAGCATGCGCGAGACCCCGCGCCGGCTCGCCGCCCTCTACGCCGAGTTGCTCTCCCCCGCGCCCTTCGACCCCACCACGTTCCCCAACGACGGCGGGTACGACGAGTTGGTGGTGGCGCGCGGGATCCCGTTCCACTCACTCTGCGAGCACCACCTACTGCCGTTCGTCGGCGTCGCGCACGTGGCGTACCTGCCCGGCGAGCGCATCCTCGGCCTGTCGAAGCTCGCGCGCGTGGTGGACCACTTCGCCCGCGCTCTCCAGGTCCAGGAGCGGCTGACCGTGCAGGTGGCCGACTGGCTCCAGAGCGAGCTCGATCCGAAGGGCGCCGGTGTGGTACTCGAGGCCGAGCACATGTGCATGTCGCTTCGCGGGGTGCAGAAGCCCGGCTCGACGACCGTCACGTCGGCGCTCCGGGGCCTGATCCGCGATGATCCCCGTACGCGCCAGGAGTTCCTGACTTTGGCGAGGAGCGCGCAATGAGCGCCGAGCAGAGGACATACGTGATCGTCGGGGGCGGCCTCGCGGGTGCGAAGGCGGCCGAGACGCTGCGCTCGGAGGGCTTCGACGGGCGCGTGGTGCTCGTCGCGGAGGAGCGCGAGCTCCCGTACGAGCGGCCGCCGCTCTCGAAGGACTACCTCCAGGGGAAGAGCGAGCGCGAGGCGGCCCGGGTTCACGACGAGGGGTTCTACGAGGCCAACCGGATCGAGCTCCTGATGGGACGCCGAGCGCTGGCCCTCGACCCGACAGGGCATGCGATCGAGCTCGACGGCGGCGAGCGACTGGGCTACGAGCGCATGCTGCTCGCCACCGGAGCCGAGCCACGCCGCCTCGAGATCCCGGGCGCCGAGCTCGCCGGCATCCGCTACCTGCGCACGCTGCCCGACTCGGACG
>JAXDJC010000039.1:0-13904 GCA_034663685.1 Thermoleophilaceae bacterium | reverse complement strand
GGGTACCGCCGTGGGCGTACGCGAAAGAGCCGCCCGCCGGCCGATGACAACGGTGGCGCGAGCCTGGAAGATCTCACTCGTGTCGTCTCGTCCCTCCAGCCAGCTGCACCTCCCCGCCGAGCAGGGCACGCCCGGTCACGACGCGAACGGGCGCGCTCTGCCTCCGGCCATCGATCGGTTCTACGAGAGCTATGTGTCATGGCGCGAGGCGTCCGCCCAGGTCTGGCGCGCGTACGAGCGCTGGGTGGGCTGCCCGTCGTCCGAGCGCCGACTCGCTCACGCTGCGTACGCGGCTTCGCTGGACCGCGAGGAGATCGCGGCGTGCCTCCACGCGCTGTGCTCGGACCGGCTGTTCGCGGGAGCCCGATGAGGCAGCAGCGCGTTCGGGTTCTCGTGGCGGACGACCATCCCGTCTGCCGGGAGGGGATCGTGTGTGCGATCAGAGAGAGGCCCGACCTGGAGCTGGTCGGCGACGCGAGCAACGGCCGCGAGGCGCTCGAGACGATCCGGGAGCTGAAGCCCGCCGTGGCCGTGCTCGACATGAAGATGCCTGACCTCGACGGGCTGCGGATGCTGAACGCAATCGATCGTGACGGCCTGCCGACCCGGGTCGTGTTCGTCTCCGCGTACGTCGAAACCGAGATCGTCCGCTCGGGTATGGAGGCCGGCGCGAAGGCATACCTCTCGAAGGCGTCGACCCGCGACGAGATCTGCGACGCGATCGTGGCGGTCGCTCACGGGCGTACGGTTCTCCCGCCGGAGATCCAGGCCGGGCTCGCCGACGGGATCCAGGTCCGCTCCGCCCACGAGCAGCAGCCGCTGCTTACCCCGCGCGAGCACGAGGTCCTGAAGCTGACGGCGGATGGGCTCTCGGCCCCGGACATCGGCCGCCGGCTCTACCTCAGCCCCTCGACCGTGAAGACGCATCTCCAGCACCTGTACGAGAAGCTCGGGGTCTCGGACCGCGCGGCCGCGGTCGCCACGGCGATGCGTGGCGGCGTGCTCGAGTGACCCTGCCGCAAGACAACGGCGACCCCCGTTAGGGGGCCGCCGCTCCGTTCACCCGACCTATGGGTCCAGTGGCGTTACTCGGCGCCCTGGAACTGGTGGTCGGCGTTCGGGTTGCCGGGCTCGTCGGCGTGACCGCCCGGACCGTCGTTCCCGGCTGCGGTCTCGGCGCCGGGTGCCTCAGCGGCCCCGGGTGCCTCGCTCGCGGCGGGTGCCTCGGTCCCGGGCGCCTCGGGCGTCTGGGTGGCCGCGGCCGTGCTCGGCGAGCTCAGCGTGGCCTTCGCGCTCGAGCTGCCCGACTTGGCGTCCGGATCGCCCGGCGCCGTGTACTGGACGTTGTCGGGATCCGTCGCCGAGTTCTCGGGCGCATTGGACTCCACGCCCGGCTTCTCGCTCGACTGGACCACCGCGCTCGGCGCCTTCGCCGGCGGGGTGCCGTTGGACGCGGCGATCGCCGCTCCGCCGAGCCCCATCGCGGCCAGAAGCGCCGCGCCGGTGGCGGCCAGTGTCTTGCGTGGCTGGATGTTCATGGTGGTTCTTCTCCTTGGTCGTCGTCACCCGGTATTGGGCTGATCAGCAACCTAAGAAGCCGCCGTGAGGCCTCCGTGAGTCCGTGAGGCGGACGTGAGGAGCACGCCGACCTCATGCAAGGACATCGAGACGCGGAATGTTGGGGGGGCTTGCCTGATCCGGGTAGTACCGGACCCATGGCGAACCTCACGAGGGGCGCGCGCCGGTTCCGGCTGGCGCACGTGGCCCGCACGCGCCTCTGGCTCGTACCGCTCATCTGCGTGCTCACCGGCCTCGGTCTCGCGATCGCCCTGATCGCGATCGACCGCGCGAGCGGCTACGACATCGTGAGTCAGCGTGTGACCGGGTCAGCCGCGGCCGTGCAGACGATCCTCACCGGCGCCGCCACCGCCCTCGTCACGCTCACGAGCGTCGTGCTGTCCCTCACGCTGGTGGCCGTGCAGCTCGCGATGGGCCAGTTCTCGCCTCGGATCGTGCGCGCGATCCTGCACGATCGCCGCAGCCAGTTCGCCATCGGCCTCTTCATCGGCACCTGGGCTTACACGATGACCGTGTTGCGGGAGGTGAACGGCAACAGCTCGAGCGGAGCGCCCGTGCCCGGGCTCGCGGTGCTCGCCGACTACCTGCTGATCCTGAGCGCGATCGCCACGCTCGTGCTGTTCGTGCACCACACCGCCCAGTCGATCCGGGTGGGCGGGCTGATCGGGCTGGTGGGCGACGAGACCCGGAAGGAGACGGATCTTCTCTTTCCGCTCGGCGAGGAGCCGGCGAAGGATCCCCATGTGGTGGTCGCACCCGAGTACGGCGTGGTGGTGAAGCTCAACCGCCCCGCGCTCGTCGCGATCGCCGAGAAGGCCGACTGCGTGCTCGAGCTGGCGCCCGCCCAGGGCGACTTCGTGCCGCGCGGGGGGCCGCTGTTCCTGGTTCACGGGGAGCTGCCGGCGCGCTACCGCGATGTCGTGGCGGCCAGCGTGATCCTCGAGCGCGAGCGCAGTCATGAATCCGAGCCGGCATTCGGCATCCGAAAGCTCGTTGACGTGGGCGAGCGGAGCATCTACTCCGGTCCGTTCCAGGATCCCAGCACGACCGTGCAGGCGATCAACGCTATACACGACGTGATGCGAAGGATGGGCACGCGTGAGTTCCCGTCCGGTGTCCACCGCGACTCGCACGGCCACCCGCGGCTGGTCGAGCGGCAGATGACGTGGGAGGGCTACGTGCGGCTCGCCTTCGACGAGCTGCGGCTGGTGGGAGCGGGCTCGCCGCAGGTGGCTCGGCGGCTGCGGGCCGCGCTCGAGGATCTCCACAACGTGGTGCCTGCACAGCGGCGACCGCCGCTCGAGAGCCAGCTCGCGCTGCTCGAGTCGGCCGTGCGGCGCGCGTACGAGGACGACGCTGACGTACGCGCGGCGCTCGTCCCGGACATGCAGGGCATCGGGTCGGGGCCCGACGTGACGTCGCCGGCCGAGCGCTAGCGGCGGGTCGCCTTGCGGTTCGCGACGAACTTGTAGTCGCGACACGGCTCGGCCCGGAGGCCCGGACACGGCGGCAGGCCGGTGGGCACGTCGATGCCCGGCACCACCGGCAGCGTCAGGCTCGACGGCATGCTCTTCGAGTACGCGATCGCCACCGTCGCCTTGCCCTTCGGCTGGGTCTTGCCGAACGCCCACACGGGCTGGTCGCCGTTCGGGGCGCTGATCGTGACGCGGATGCGCGATCCGGCGCGGTAGGCGTGCCCCTGGTAGTAGAGCGGGATCGTGACCCTCGCGAAGCGATTGGCCGGCAGCGGCGAGACGTCCCGCGCACGAAGGCTGAGCACGGGCTCGAGCGGCGTGCTCTTCTTGGCGTCGAGCTTGCGCTCGTTCGCCCGCAGCCAGCCGCCCTGCACGAAGGTCTCCTTGCCGTCCGGCCTGACCTCGGTGATCGTCGCCTGGAGGTCCACGTTGGGGCGCGACGACCGGATCCAGGCGCGCACCGCGCCGGCGCCGAGCACCGTGGTGTTCGCCTTCAGCGGGCTGGTCAGGTACGACACCGCGCTGCCGGCGGGGGGCGGCTGCCACTTGTAGGGCGGGGTGGCGGTCCACAGCCCGTCCTGGCCCCCGGCGGTGTCCCCGGTGAAGTTCGTGAGCGACCGGGCATGGGCGTCCCAGGTGAACGAGCTCGCCCCCGGCTTGGCGGGTCGCTTGTCGACCAGCGCGCCCCCGCCCGAGAGGAACCACGAGCTCGCCTTGGTGCCGGGGACCGGGAAGCTCGGGAATGAGTGCTCGAAGCCGGGGACGGGCTCCCCGGGGTTCGAGCCGCCGGCGCCGTTGTCGAACAGGATGCGGACCGGGTCGAGCTTCTCGAACGCCGCCAGCGCCCCGTCGTAGGTCGGCTGCTCCTGGATCGGATCGGGCGGCAGGGTCACGCCGTCGATCCCCATGGCCGCCTGGTAGACCAGCGGCGCGGTGGCGCGGATGTTCGCGGAGTTCGTGATCGGCGCCTGTTTGGCCACATAGAGCATCAGGAAGTCGTACCAGCGGTTGAACGTCTCGGGATCGAGCGAGTCGATGTGCGCGCCGTTCGTGAACGTGGACCACTTGCGGCTCGTGCCCGTCAGGTGCCGCGCCAGCGTTGCGCAGTGGCCGCCCGTCTGCTCGTCCTCCCACTGGCAGGCCAGGTACGTGGGCACGTTGATCTTGTTCACGAACGTGACCGGGGCCAGCGGGTCGGCCACCTTGGGGTTGTAGTGGTCGTTGGCGCGGACCTTGGCGAGCAGGTCCGCCGCCTGACCGTGGAGGGCCTGGTTGTCCTTGCAGACCTGGTCGCCGTCCTGGATCTGCTTGTAGGCCCATGGCTGGCCGGCCTTCGGACCTGCCGGCAGGGCCTCGTGCGCCCGCTCCTTCGCCCACGCGAAGGCGAAGCCGGTGTTGAGGATCCCGCCCGGGTAGAGCGTGGTCTGCGTGGCGTCGATAAGGGACAGCGGCGAGATCGCGGCCAGGCTCGGCGGCTGCAGCTGTGCGGTGAAGAGCTGGCTGATCCCTCCGTAGGAGATGCCCATCATCCCGACCTTGTTGTGCAGCACCCACGGCTGGCGCGCGACCGTCTCGATCACGTCGTAGCCATCGAGGTTCTGCAGCGGCTCGAAGAAGTCGTACGCGCCGCCCGAGCAGCCGGTGCCGCGCATGTTCACGTCGACCACCGTGAAGCCCATGATGTTGGCGATGATCGAGATGCCGTTGGTCGGGCCCGCCGGGTTGGCGTACCCGTAGCCCGAGTACTCGATCAGGGTGGGGCTCGGCCCGCTGCTCGGGACCTGCGGGAGGTAGCCGGTCGGCAGGGCGCTCGACACGTCCTGCGGCGGGTGCACGTCGATGGCCAGCTTGGTGCCGTCGCGGGTGGTGAGGTAGCCGTAGCCCTTGGTGGGGATCTGCTGGTCGTAGATGCTCGTGCTCGGCGGCGCCGGCTTGGTGGACAGCACGGTCAGCGGGTCGGACCTGGTCCCGCCCTTCGTGAGGACCACGCGATAGCCGCCGCCCGGCTTCACGTCGCGGAAGAGGAGGCCGCCCTGCGCGTCGGCTCGCTTCGTGGCCACCGTCCGGCCGGCGCCGTCGACGAGCGTCGTCTGCGCACCCGGGGTGAGACCGGTCGCGTAGACCTGCTGGACGCTGCCGTGCGCGTCGAACGCCTCGGCCGCGGCCGTCAGCGCGAAGAACGAGCAGGCGGCCGCGACGACACCCACGCACAGACGCCCCCACCGCCGCATGCCCGTAACTCAATCACGATGCCCCTCGGCGCGTCGCAGTGGCAAGGTCCACACCGCACACATCGACACGGAGGCAAGATTGGGAGCAATACGCGTACACGAGTTCATCACGCTCGACGGCGTGATCGACGCGCCCACGTGGACGTTCGATTACGGCTTCGACCCCAAGATGGGGGAGACCCTCGCCGCCATCACCGACCGTTCGGAGGGCATCCTGCTCGGTCGCACCACCTACGAGATGTTCGAGCCGGCGTGGTCCACGCGCACCGTCGAGGACGATCCCGGTGCGCCGTTCTTCAACGACACCACCAAGTACGTCGTGAGCGGCACGCTCACCGAGGCGACGTGGAGGAACTCGAAGATCGTCGGCCCGTACGACCCCGAGGCGATCAGCCGCCTGAAGGAGGAGGTGGAGGGCGACCTCTACGTGAGCGGCAGCGGCATGCTGGTCAGGGCGCTGGTCGCGGACGGCTTGGTGGACGAGCTGAATCTCTTCGTCTTCCCGCTCACCCTTGGGTCCGGCCCCCGGCTCTTCGCCGAGGGCGCCCCGCCGGCCAAGTTCTCACTCGCGGCCTGCGAGGGGTACGACAACGGCTCGGTCCACCTCGCCTACCGACCGCAGTGAGCGGCCTGACGCTCGGCGATACGCCGGTCGCCCGGATCGGCCTCGGGACCAATCGCCTCGCGAACACCGCGGAGAACGTGGCGTTCGTCCGGGAGGCGGTCGCGGCCGGCATCGACATGATCGACACGGCGCACACCTACGCGGGTGGGGAGAGCGAGGCGGCGATCGGCGCCGCCCGGCTCTCACCCGGCGACTGCGTGGTTGCGACGAAGGGCGGATACGGGAACGGCCGCCCGGAGGCGTTGAGCGCGGAGGTCGAGGAGAGCCTCCGGCGGCTGAGTACCGACCGGATCGATCTCTACTACCTCCACAAGGTCGATCCGCAGACGCCGCTCGAGGAGAGCCTCGGGGCCATCCGTGAGCACCGGGACCGGGGGAACATTCGGCACGTCGGTGTCTCGAACGTCACGGTGGAGCAGATCGAGTGGGCGAGGCAGGTGGTGCCGATCGCCGCGGTCCAGAACCACTACAACCTCGCCGAGCGCGCGGACGAGGACGTGGTCGACCACTGCGCCGCGAGCGGGATCCTGTTCGTGCCCTACTTCCCGCTGCGCGCCGATGGCGGCCCGGCGGTGGCGGAGATCGCCGAGCGCCGCGGCGCGACGCCGGCGCAGATCGCGCTCGCGTGGCTGCTGCGGCGCTCCCCGACCACGCTCCCGATCCCCGGCACCCTGTCGCTCGAGCACGTGAGGGACAACCTGGCGGCGCTCCAGATCGAGCTGACCGACGAGGAGTTCGAGGCGCTCAGCTAACTTCTGCCACCGATGGCCGGATACACGATCGTGAACCTGCTCGAGCTCGACAACGTCGTCGGCGACCGCGCGCCCGGCCTCGAGGGTCGCTTCGCGCGCAAGCCCATGGGATCGCGCGATCTGGGCATCTCGCATTTCCGGTGGGACCCGGACTACCGCAGCCCCGTCAGCCACAGCCACCGTGAGCAGGAGGAGGCCTATGTGGTGGTGGCCGGCTCGGGACGCGCCCGTCTCGACGACGAGATCCGCGACATCCGCCCTTGGGACGTGATCCGCGTGGCGCCCGAGGTGGTCCGGGGGTTCGAGGCTGGACCGGATGGGCTCGAGGTCATCGCGATCGGCGGCCCGAAGCCCGAGGAGGGCGACGGCGTGCCGTCGGACACGCCGTGGCCCGGCGAAGCCGAGGGCTGACTCCCAGCCCACCACCGGCGAGGAGTACAGTGCCGCGTCGGCGTCGTGAGCAGGCGGGCGCCGGCCCACCGGACGAACTCGGCTGAGGAGGTCGCGTAGTGCGTCGATCGTGTCTTGCGGCCGGTTTCGGCATTCTCGTGGCGGCGTTCCTTTCGATCGCCTCGCAGGCCGCCGCGCGCCCGGTCCTGTTCGTGGGCCACGCGAGGGACGGCGTCGTCAGCGTGCTCGACGGCCACAGCTTCAAGCGGCTCGGCACGCTCGACGTCACTCCGGACGGCAAGACTCCCCAGGACCCGGCGCAGGCCCTGGTCTACCCGGCGCTCGTGCAGGCGAACGGCGTGAACTACGTGCAGGGCCTCGCCGCCTCGCCGGACGGACGGATCCTCTACGTGTCCCGCGGCTTCCTCGGCGACGTCGCGGCGTTCGAGGTCGCCACCGGCAAGCTCCTGTGGCGTCTTCAGATCGGGGGCTTTCGCGCCGACCACCTCGGCCTCGCGCCCGACGGGCAGAGGCTCTTCGTATCGGCCCTCACCGACAACAAGGTGCAGGTGATCGATACCGGCACGCGATCCTTCGCCGGCGAGTTCCCCACCGGCGATTGGCCCCACGTCATCGACTTCTCACCCGACGGCAGGTACGTCTACAACGGCAGCCTGGGAAATCAGCTGCTGCCCGAGGACCAGGAGGGCAAGCGCCAGCTGACCGTCGCCGACGCGAAGACGCTCGAGGTCGTGCGGACGATCCCGTTCGACGCCGGGGTCCGCCCGTTCGTCCTCACCGGGAACGGCAAGCGCATGTACGTCCAGCTGTCGTTCTTCAACGGGTTCCAGGAGATCAACCCGCTCACCGGCAAGACCCTCCGCACGAAGCTTCTGCCCCTCGCCGGGCCCGGCAAGGACCTCGCACGCGCCGACTACCCGAACGAGGCCGCCCACCACGGGATCGCCATCTCGGGTGACGGCAAGACGATCTGCGCCGCCGGCACGATCTCGAACTACGTGGCGCTCGTCGACCGGCGCACCCTGAAGAACCGCAAGATCATCCGGGTCGGCGCCGAGCCCGCCGAGGCTGAGACCAGCCAGGACGGCCGCTACTGCGTGGTGGCGAGTCGCGGCGACCGGAGGATCTTCGTCATCTCCTACAAGCGCCGGCGCGTGGTCAAGCGGATCTCCACGCCCCCCCGCCCGCAGGAGATGACCGACGCGGACGTGCCCGACGCGGTGCTGCGCGCGGGCGGCTTCCTGCCGTAGGCCGGGCCGGCAGTCGGGCCCTTCAGTACTGGCCGCTGATCAGGTCCCACGCACGCCGAAGCCGGTGCTTGAGCTCGCTCTCGACCACGTCATCGGGATGCGGCTTCAGAACCGCGGGGTTCTCACTCGGCTCGTGCAACTCGTCGCGATCGACCGACAGCAGCACGGCGCGCTCGCGCAGCTCGGCGATCTGGTAGGCGTCGGCGTAGAGGCGGCCGCCGCCGTGGTCGCGGCCGTCGATGATCACGCCCTCGAAGATGTCCTCCTCGAGGTCGGCGAGCACGTGATCCATCACGCCGGCGATCCGCCCGCTGCGGTCGATCACCGGCGTGCCCTTCTCCAGCGCGGTGTATGCGATCGGCGGCCCGTGGTCCTCCATGGGTCTCGACTACCCACAGCGCGATCCGCATAAGCACGGCGGCTCGTGACCGCCGTAGCCCTCAGCCCAGGCGCCCCGCCACCACGGTGATGTCGTCCCCGCCGCCGGCCCGTCGCGCAGCGGCAGCGAGATGCTCGACCATGTGGTCGAGCTCGTGCTCGGCCGCCGCAAGCCGCTCGAACTCCTTCGGAGCGAGGTGGTCGCTCAGGCCGTCCGAGCACAGGAGCAACACGTCTCCGCTCCGGGCCTCGACGGTCGACACGTCGGCCCGGACCGCGTCGTCCAGCCCGACCGCCCGGAGGATCACGGAGCGCATCGGATGGCGCCGCGCGGCCACCGGCTCGAGGCGGCCGTCGGCAACCAGCGATCCGACTAGCGAGTGATCTCGCGTGAGCAGCTCCAGCCGTCCTGCGCGGAGGAGGTAGGCGCGGCTGTCGCCGGCGTGCGCGACGGTCACGCCGGCGGGAGTCACCAGCGCGGCGACGACCGTCGTGGCCATTCCCTTGAGGGACTGGTCCGTGGCGGCGGCGCGCACGGCGCCGTTGGCGGCGTCGAGCGCGATCCGCAGCTCGAACTCGGGATCATCGCTCGCGGCCTGCACCTCGCGGCGCAGCACGTCGATGGCCAGAGCCGACGCGTGCTCGCCGGCGCGCTTGCCTCCCACGCCGTCGGCCACGGCCAGCAGGGGAGGGGCGACCAGCATCGAGTCCTCGTTCACGCGCCGCCGGTCGCCGCGGTTCGTGCGGGCCGCGCAGGCCACGAGCCGCAGCGGCGCGAGAGACTCCGGGGTGCGCAGCTCGGCGGTGTCGTGGGGGAGGGTCGCAGTCGCCATGACCACATTGTGCGCCTGGATGATGAGAATTCCCTGAGTGTTTGCGCCCGCGCCGAATGCGCCTCGGGCCCCGCATCCTCATGGACAGCTCATCGTCGTCGGGTTTGATGCGAGCGTGAGCCCCAGCGGTCCTCACATATGCCCGGCGTGCGGCGAGCCCGTCAGTGAGTCCGCCGCGGACTGCTCGCACTGCGGAGCGGAGCTCGACCCCCGCCGGGCCCAGGGCCCGCTCGGCCGGGCGGAGCGAGTGCGCGGCCTGCTGCGCCGCCGGCCGCGCCTGCTCAACCGGATTCCGCCGTCCCCTCGTCGGTATGAGTGAGCGGCAGCGCCGCTCGGCTTCGGTAGTACTCGATCGCGCCGGTTCGCTCGAGGTCATCGAGCAGGATCGCCTCGACGTCGAGCACCAGCTCGATCTCGTTGCTCACGACCACGCCGCCGCCGGGGATCTCGTCCTGCCAGGAAACGCCGAAGTCGTGCCGATCGATCCTGGCCGTGGCCTCGAAGCCGATTCGGCGCATCTCGCCCCGGTTCTCGTCTCCCTCCCACCACGGCGTCCTCCACTCGCCGAGGTAGGCGATGTCGAGTCCGACCGTGCGCGTGACGCCGCGCATCGTCAGGTCGACCTCGCCCTTGAAGGCGGTGCCGGCGGTGCGCTCGGTGAACCGGCCGGCGAAGGCGATCTTCGGGTGGTTGGAGACGTCGAAGAAGTCGGCGCTGCGCAGGTGCTCGTCGCGGGCCGGCTCACCCGTCCAGATTCCGGTCGCGTCGATCTCGCCCTCGAAGGTCGCGTCGAGGCAGCGGTCCCAGTCGAGCTCGAGACGCCCATGGATGTCCTTGAACAGGCCGCGCACCCAGGTGACCATCATGTGACGGGCGCGGAACTCCGCCTCGGTGTGGCCCGGCTCGAAGATCCAGGTGGCCATGGGAGTCAGCGTCACCAATCCCGCATGCGGCGGACGGTGGATTCGATGTTGAGCTCCTCGTAGTCGAGGTGGGCGAGGAGGTTCTCCTCGAGACCGTGGAGGGCGTCGACGACGGCCTGGCGCGCCTCGTGGCCTCCGTCGTCCTGGAGCGACCTGGCGGCAGCCTCGACCGCGTCGAGGTCGCCGGAGACGCGGCGGTGCTCTGCCTCGAGGCGATCGATCACCGGGCTGATGGCGGGGTCGGTGCCGCGCAGCTCCACGAAGAAGTCCCTGTCCTCGGCGTTGTGATGGGCGTGCACGAAGCGGCAGTAGCGGAGGCAGTTGACCTGGAGCTGCCAGAGGATGCTGTCACGCTTCAGCTCGTGCAGCTGCTCGCGCAGCTCGCCTGCGTCGAGGCCGTCGGCGGCCTCGGTCGCGAGCCGCCGGATGCTCACGAGGGCCTGGCGGATCTGGGCATGCACTCCCAGCAGCGCCTGGTAGAGGGCGCGCCCGCGGGCCGTCTCGGGCCGGTCAAGCACCCGCACCGCCGCGCGCCTCCGCCACGCGCTCGCGCACCTGGGGGGCCACGTCCTCGATGAACGTGCGCAGCGTCTCGGGGTCGGGCGGCGCGATCAGAGCGAACGTGCCGAAGCCGTGGTCGAGCGCGAGGTGCGTGAGCACGTCCGCCCAGTGCGCGGGCGGGCCGACTATCTCCGGATCGGTGTCCTCGGCCGGCTCCGGGGCGGACGCCGTGAAGGCGCCGGGCACGTTGTAGATGCGGCGGATCTCGGCTGGGTCGCGGCCGGCCTCGCGCGCGGCGCCGTCGATCAGCTCCTGTGCCTCGGCGGCGGCGGCCGGGGGCATGTAGTTCATCAGCGGGGCGGCCCAGCCATCTGCCACTCGCCCGGTGAGGGCGAGCGCGCGGGGCTTGGCGGTGCCGAGCCAGATGGGGATCGGGTGCGCCGGCTTCGGTCCGGGATGCGCGCCGTCGATCCGGTAGTGGCGGCCGTCGAAGCGCAGCTCCCGCTCGTCGCCCCAGCTCGCGCGCATGATCGCCACCGCCTCCTCGAGAGCCTCGAGACTCTCACCCGGGGTCAGCGCCGGAGCGCCCATCGCGTGGGCGGCCTCGAGGAACCCGCCGCCGCCGAGCCCGGCCTCGAAGCGGCCGCCGCTCAGCACGTCGAGCGTGGCCGCGGCCTTCGCGAAGACGGCCGGTGGGCGCAGCGGCACGTTGCCGACGTCCAGGAAGACGCGAATTCGCTCGGTGTCGGCCAGGATCACGCCGAGCAGCGCCAGCGCGTCGAGCTGCCGGCGCTGGTAGGGATGGTCCTGGACCGCGAGCACGTCGTAGCCGAGCCGGTCGGCCAGGCGCGCCGTCTCGCGCACCGCGCCGGCGTCGGCGGCTTCGGGGACCAGGAAGTAGCCGAACTCGATGTCGTGGCCGTAGTCGGGCACCTGACTCAGGGCTCCTTACTCGTAACTCCTAAGTGACTCGTAAAACACTAGCAGGCAACGGATTCAAAGCGACGAGCAAGCTGGTAGCGTGCTTCCATGCCCGCCCGGACCGGTCCGAAGGAGCGAATCGACGCCGAGACCTGCGCGCGCGGCGACGCCGCGCTCGCCCGCGCCTTCGACCTGCTCGGCCAGCGCTGGACCGGCGTGGTGCTCGGCAACCTGAGCACGGGCCCGGCCGGCTTCCGGGAGCTGACCCGGTCGATCGAGGGCATCAGCGACTCGATGCTCTCGACTCGCCTCACCGCGCTCTCCCAGGCCGGGCTGATCACGCGAACCGTGGACGAGGGGCCGCCGCTCGCGGTCGCCTACGCCCTCACCGATGCCGGGCATGCGCTCATCCCCGCGCTCGCGCAGATCAGCCGCTGGGCGGAGGAGCACCTGCCGGAGGCCGCCGGTCGTTCCGGAACGACGTCCTAGCGCGCGGCACGGCTAGGAGCCCGGTCCTTGCTCGCATAGAGTTGCTGGTCGGCGCGGTGAATCAGATGCTCGGCGGACTCGCCGCCGTTCCAGATTGCAAACCCGATCGACGCGCTCGCGCCCTCGGGCGTTGCAGGTCGTAGCCTCGCGCAGACATCCGCGGCTCCCACCTCGTCGCAGTTCGGGAGGGTCACGGCGAATTCGTCGCCGCCGACCCGACCCAGGAGGTCGGTGTCCCGGATTTCGTGCGCCCACGATTGTGCGCAGTCCTTCAGCAGGCGGTCCCCGGCCCCATGCCCCAGCTCGTCGTTCACCGACTTGAAGCGGTCGAGGTCGAGCAGTATTACGGCCAGGGGGTCTCCCGACCGCCTCGCGCGCTGCAGCTCGATCGTGATCTGGTCCCGCCAGGCCCGCCGGTTGGCGACGCCGGTGAGCTCGTCGGTCCGAGCCAGCTGCTTGACCCGTTTGAGCAGATGCTCGCGCTCACGGTCGAGCCGCTTGCGCTCGGTGATGTCCTTGGCCACTGCGTAGATCTGAGCCCCGTCGGAGCGCGCGCTCCAGAGGAGCCAATGCCAGCTGCCGTCCCTGGCCCGGTATCGATTCTCGAACCCGACGACCACGCTCGGGGAGGTGAGCCCGCCCGCGGTCGCGTTGGTCTGGGCCAGATCGTCGGGATGGACGAAGTCCGTGTACGGCCGTCCGAGCAGATCCTCGCGCGTGTACCCGAGCAGGTCGATCCAGGCGTCGTTGACCTTCGTGTAGTAGCCGTCCAAGCTCGCGGTGGAGAGGAGATCGTTCGACATCGCGAACCAGCGGTCACTCTCCGCGGACGCCCGGCGGCTGCGCTCGACCAGACGCACGACGGTGATCCCCACGACGGTCATCGCAAGTGCCCGGACGCCATAGCCGACCGGGCTGACGTACGCTTCAGCCGAGACGGCCCAGACGGCGGTGAGCGCCGTCGCGAGGGCCGCGCCCGCCACCGCCCCGAGCACGGAGAATTCGGCGGCCAGCAACGAAACCGGTATCACGTAGAGGAAGCCGACCGCGTCAGCCGGGTGCGCGTCCGCGAAGCGGAATCCGGTGATTGCGCAGAACAGCGCGAGGGCCAGCGCCAGTAACGCAAGGCGTGATCGGCGTGGATCAACCATTCCTCGTGATATCGGTTGCCCGGGGCGACCTGGGTCACCGTTCTGTGGTAGGTGGGCGGCCGTTCCCGAACGACGTTCTAGCGCGCGGCACGGCTACGAGCGGCATAGCTCGGCGGCCCGCGCGCGGGCGGCCTGACGGACCAGGTGGTCGCGCTCGGCCACGTCCGTGGCCCGGCGGGCGGCATCCGCGTACGCCGTGGCGGCGGCAGGGAGGTCGCCGCTGAGCTCGTGCAGGTGGCCGCGGACGGCGTGCCACCGGTGCCGCTCGCCGAGCACCTCGCGCAGCCGGTCGGTCTCGCGCAGCCCGGCGGCGGCGCCGAGGACGTGGCCGACCGCGACCGCGCGCCCGAGCACCGCGGCGGGGTCCTGGCGCACCGGGTCGTCGG
>JAXDJC010000006.1:0-3421 GCA_034663685.1 Thermoleophilaceae bacterium | reverse complement strand
CGGCGGGCGGAGCCTCGTCCGGAGCGGCGGGCGGAGCCTCGTCCGGAGCGGCGGGCGGAGCCTCGTCCGGAGCGGCGGGCGGAGCCTCGTCCGGAGCGGCGGGCGGAGCCTCGTCCGGAGCGGCGGGCTCCGGCTCGGGCTCGGGCTCGGGCTCGGGCTCCGGCTCCGGCTCCGGCGCGGGCTCGGGCTCGGGCTCCAGCTCCGGTTCGGGCTCCGGCTCGGGCTCCAGCTCCGGTTCGGGCTCCGGCTCCGGCTCCGGCTCCGGTTCGGGCTCCGGCTCCGGCTCCGGCTCCGGCTCGGGCTCCGGCTCCGGGTCGGGCTCGGGCTCCGGCTCCGGCTCCGGCTCGGGCTCCGGCTCGGGCTCCGGCTCCGGCTCGGGCTCCGGCTCCCTGGCCGCCGCGTCGGGCGGGGGAAGGAGCTCGGGCGCGGCGGCCTCCGGCTCGGGCACCGCCGCCGCCTCCACCTCCATCGTCGTCTGCCCCATCCGGATCGCGTCGCCTGGGCCCAGGGGGCACGGGCCGGTGATTCTCATTCCGTGCACGAAGGTGCCGTTGGTGGATCCGAGGTCCTCGATGGTGAGCCCGCCCGCGGCATCCACGTAGACGCGCGCGTGCGTACGCGAGACCTCGAGGTCCGGCAGCTTGCCCGGCCCGAGCTGCTTGCGGCCGAACCGGAGCTCCTCGCCGACCTCGATGACCCGGCCCACGGCCTCGCCGTTCGTTATGCGAATTCGCCCTGGCACAGCGCGGGGACGCTATAGGCTCCGGGCGATGCCCGATCTCGAGCGTCTGATGCGAATCCACAACCGCTCGATGGTCGCGTTCGACCTCGTGCTCGGCGGCGGGGCTCTCGCAGCCCCTGCGACCACCCTCAAGGTCCTCGGTCACGACCCCCCGTCACCGGAGACCGAGGCCCTCATTCGCCGCCAGAGCGCGGTCTGGCTGACGTTCGCCGCCGCCCATCTCGTGGCCGCCGTGCGCGACGAGCCGCGCGACTGGTGGGCGCTCGCCTGGCTGCGCGGAACGGAGATCGCCACCGACGCCCTCTGGGCGCGCTCGCCGGGCTTCTCGCGCCCGGGCGCGCGCACGGCGATGCGGCTGGCGAGCGCGTCGAACCTCGCGATGGCGCTCGGCTTCGGCGCCCTCGCCCGGCGTGCCCGCTAGGCGGCGCCACACATGACCGCAGCCGCGCTCGCGCTCGTCATACCGAGCGCGGCCGCCCACGCGGGCTGGAACACGGTGGCCAAGAGCTCCGGCGGCGGCCTCGCGTTCGTGTACCTCGGCGGCCTGGTGAGCATCGTCGTGCTCGTGCCCGCGGCGATCGTGGCGAGCGCCATCGACGGCACGGGGGGAATCGACGCGACCGCGGTCGCCTGGATGTTCGGCGCCGCCTGCCTGCACGGCACCTACCTGCTCACGCTCCAGCGCGGCTACCGCGCCGCCGACCTCTCGGTGGTCTACCCGCTCGCGCGCGGGACCGGGCCCCTCCTCTCGTTCCTCGCAGCGATCGCGATCCTGGGCGAGTCGCCCACCGCGCCGGCGGTCGCGGGCGCCGCGCTGATCGTGGGCGCCGTGCTCGCCCTCGGGCTCTCGGCCATGCGACGCGCGCACGCCGACCGGGCCGGGATCGGCTGGGCGCTCGTGACCGGCGTGCTGATCGCCGGATACACGATCTGGGACAAGCACGCCGTGGACGGGCTCGACATCCAGCCGATCGTCTACCTCTGCGGGATCGAACTGGCTCGCGCGCTGATCTTCCTGCCGCTGGTCGTGCGCCGCCGCGACGAGCTTGCCGCCGTGTGGCGCACCCAGCGCGGGCATCTCGCGGGCTTCGGCGTGATGGCGCCGCTCTCGTACGTGCTGTTCCTGTCGGCCCTCGCGCTCGCGCCGGTCACGTCGGTGGCGCCGCTCCGCGAGCTCAGCATCCTGTTCGGCGTGGTGCTCGGCGGCCAGTTCCTCGCCGAGAAGCACACCTGGACGCGCGCGGGAGCAGCGGCCGCGATCGTGGCGGGCGTGGCCGCCATCTCGATCGGCTGAGCCATACGATGCCCGCCATGGCACTCGAGCCCGGCATCTCCCGCACCGACGAGTTCGCCGTGGAGGGCATGCTGCTCACGGACGTGGGCGGCACCATCGGCGTGAGCGTGCTCTCCACGCCGGGCATGATCGGGATGATCGAGCGCACCGCCGCGGTCCTCGCGCTCGAGCACCTGCCGGAAGGCAGGGCGACCGTCGGGTTCGAGGTCTGCGTCAAGCATGTGGCCGGCGCGATGGAGGGCACGACCTGCACCGCCACCGCCACGCTGCGTGAGGTGGTGGACGGCCGCAAGCTGCGCTTCGACGTGGAGGTGCGCGAGGGCGAGCGCACGATCGGCGTGGGCACGCACGAGCGCCGCGCGATCGACGTGGCCCAGCACGCCGAGAGCGCCGGCTCCTAGCGCCCCTCCGCCACCAGCGCCGCCGCCCGCGCGTGGCGGCGCGCCGCCTTCGCGCCGAGAGCGCCTCCGCCGAGCTCCACCACGAACGCCTGCGTACCGGGGAAGGTGTGGTTCTCCCACGAGGTGGCCGTGCCGGGCAGGCTCGCCCCGCGGCAGCTCGTGGGGAAGCCGGCCAGCTGCGCGTAGCGGGCCTGGACCGGCGCCGATCCGCCGCACTGCCTGAGCACCGCGCCCCACGGCTGGTGGTACCAGATGGTGACCGCCGGCCGGATCCGCTCGATCCAGCGCATCACCACACGCGTCTCGCGCTCGGACGACGCCCGCGTGCCCGAGTAGTAGCCGCTGCCCGGCGAGCTGGTGCGCCAGCGCCACGGGAAGTTGCGGTTGAGGTCGACGCCGCGCGAGTTCTGCCGCGCTCCTCGCGCCACCCCGTCGGGGTTCACGGCGTCCACGATCCAGAGGTCCACGCCCGCGATGCCCGCGCGCTTGCGGAGCTCCCGCGTCACGCTCAGGCCGGCCGTTTCGCTGCCATGGATCACCCCCACCACCAGCGCCCGCCGCGCCGAGCCGCGATCGCCCACGCGCACCGCCCGGATCGCCCGCCCCTGCGCCGAGTGGCCGAGCAGCACCTGCGAAGCATCCGGGAGCGGCGCCTGGCCGCTCGTGGACCCCTGCCCGCTCGTGGCCGCCGGCAGCAGCGCTCCGGCGAGCGCGAGCACCGCAAGGAGGAGCAGGCGCCCGCGCAAGCTCAGGCGCGCTTGGGAGACAGCGCGATCACGGGGATCTCGCGCGCCCCCGCACGCACCTGATAGGTGTCGTAGCCGGGGTAGGTGGCGATCGCGGCACGCCACATCCGCTCGCGCTCCTCGCCCTGCGCCACGCGCGCGACGTAGTCGCCGCTGCGGCCCTTGTTCGCCCACACCTTCACGTCCGGGTTCTTCTTCACGTTGTGGTACCAGGCCGGGTGCTTGGGAGCCCCGCCGG
>JAXDJC010000273.1:0-10809 GCA_034663685.1 Thermoleophilaceae bacterium | reverse complement strand
ATGCTCGACGCGATCACCGCGATCGACGCGCGCGACGACATCGGCGCCCGCGAGAAGCTCCACGGGGTCGCGTCGTTCATCATCGACTCCTACCGCCACGAGCCGGAGCTGATGAAGGTGATCATCGTGGAGGTCACGCGCGCCGCCAACACCTTCGGGCGGCTCCACCTGCCCAAGATCCGCGAGGCGTACACGATGATCGGCGACATCGTGGAGTCGGCCCGCAAGGAGGGCGTCTTCAAGGCCGACATCACGCCCGAGTTCGCCGCGATGTGCTTCTACGGCGCCATCGAGCAGCTGCTCTCCGCCTGGATCTTCGACATCCTGCCGCGCTCGGACGAGGAGTTCGAGAACGCCAAGGGCCTGGTCACGGACGCCATCTGCGGCGGGCTCGAGGTCTCCCCGGCCACGGGGCTCTCGCCGGTGTCTGGTTAGATACCCCGCTCTCCGGGCATCGCCAGACCTGAATGAGCAACGACCTGACAAAGCGCCTGATGTGGAGCGGCCTCCTGGCCGGCGTCGGTGCGTTGACCACGATCGTGGCCAACCGGATCGCCACCGCGATCTGGGTCAAGGTCTTCGACGAGGACCCGCCCGAGTGAGCGAGAACGAGAACCAGGACACGCGGGAGAGCCCGGCGATCTCGCCGGAGGACGTGGCGGCCGCCGCGGCGCCGGCCGCGGAGTCCGCCCCGGCTGATGCACCGGCCCCGCCCGCCGACGCGCCCGCCGCTCCCGCCGACGCGCCTGCCGCTCCCCCCGAGGAGGTCAGCTTCTCGCTGCGCGAGGACACCGGTGCCGACCACGCCGGCGGCGGGCAGAGCCCGGCCGCGGGGCAGGAGCGCGCCGAGTCCGGCGACCAGAGCCCGCTCGAGCGCCCCGAGGTGCAGATCCTCGGCGCGTTCGTGGGCGCGTTCGTGCTCGCCAAGCTGCTCCAGCGGCTCTTCTCGAGGGATTAGGGATCGTGGCTGACAACGGAGTCCAGCCCGGCGGCCCCGCCGACAAGCAGCTCGGCGCGATCGTCGGGGAGGTCACGCAGAAGGCCCAGCTTCTCGTGCGCGAGGAGATCGCGCTGGCCAAGGCCGAGATCACGGTCAAGACCTCGCGCATCGTCAAGGCCGTGGTGTTCTTCTCGGCCGCCGCCTTCTTCGCCCTCCTGATGCTGATCTTCCTGCTCCACATGCTCTCGTTCGGGTTCGTCGACTGGTTCAGCCTCAAGGTCTGGGTCGGCTACGCGATCACGACGGTGCTGCTGCTCGTGCTCACCGGAATCGCCGGGTTCGTTGGGGTCCGCCTCTTCAAGAAGGGCTCGCCGCCCACGCCCGACTACGCCATCGAGGAGGCGCAGAAGACCAAGGTCGCGCTCGAAGAGGCGCGCCGCTGATGGCGGACCGCACCCCCGAGCAGATCCGGCTGTCGGTCCAGGAGACCCGCCGCGAGCTCGAGTTCTCGCTCAACGACCTCCAGTCGAAGGTCACGCAGCTGACCGACTGGCGCAGCCAGATCGCGCAGCACCGCAAGCAGATCGTGATCGGAGCGGCGGTCACCGGCTTCGTGGTCGGTGGCGGCATCGCCGCCGCGCTGGGCGTCTTCAGGCGCCGGCGCTAGCCCGCCGTCCGCGCGCCGCACGCCCGCCGCTCGCTAGACCAGGTAGCGCTCGGGGATCGAGCCCACGCCGAGCATCCCGGGCCCCGCGTGGCAGCCGAGCACCGGCCCGACCTCCGAGAAGTACAGGGGCTCGCGGCCGAAGATCTTCCGGCACTCGTCCGCGAGGGCGGTCGCCTGCTCCTCGGCCTGGATGTGCTGCACGACCCAGGCGCAAGCGCCCGAGGACTCGCGCTGGCGCGCGTAGTCGACCATCCGCTCGAACATGCGCGAGTTCGTGCGAACGCGCTCGACCGGGGTGATCTCCGCCTCGAGCGTGAGGATCGGCTTGATCTTGAGCGTGGAGCCGATCCAGGCGCTCGCCGCGCCGATCCGCCCGCTGCGCTTGAAGTACTCGAGCGTGTCGACCGCGAACCACATCTTCAGGTCCGCGCGGGCGTCGCGGGCCGCGGTGAGCACCTCCTCGGCGG
Organism: Thermoleophilaceae bacterium; assembly: GCA_034663685.1. Classification (GTDB taxonomy): domain Bacteria; phylum Actinomycetota; class Thermoleophilia; order Solirubrobacterales; family Thermoleophilaceae; genus AC-37. The sequence goes on along the minus strand of JAXDJC010000273.1, from coordinate 8,735 downwards.
TGCCTCCCCCGAGCGCCCGGCGGGCGGCCGCCATCGTGACCATCCCCTGGCCGCCGGCGGCGGTGGCCGAGTCGAACACGTGCACGCGCTCGCCGCCGCGGCCGTCGCGCTCGAGCGCCTCCTTGGCCTGCTGCGCGGCGTCGACCGTCCCGGAGATGCCGGCCGAGAGGTGAACCGAGACGATGTCGCGGCCGTCAGCCAGAAGCGGCTCGTAGGCCTCGATGAAGTCGCCCACCGAGGGCTGCGAGGTGGTGGGCAGCGCGTCGGCGGTCCGGAGCTCCTCGTAGAAGGCGTCGAGGTCCTTGAGGTCCGTCTCCTTCTCGGTTCGCTCGCCGCCGAAGTTCACGTAGAGCGAGACCTGGTGGATCGCGTTGGCCTCCGCGACATCCACCGGGATGTAGCCGGTGGTGTCGGTGACGACGGCGACGGGCGGCATCGGCGGCTGAGCGTACACGCCCGGCGCCGGGTCAGCTCGGCGGGATGCTCTGCCGGAAGTGGAACAGCTCGCCGGGGTCGTAGCGGGCCTTCACCGCCACGAGCTCGTCGAAGTTGGAGCCGTAGTAGGCGTGCTGCCACTCCTCGAGGTCGGCGTCGATGTAGTTCTGGTACGCGAAGCCGGAGGCATAGGGCTTCATCGCGGAGTGGAGATCGCGCAGCCACCCGAGCATCGCCCCGCCGGCGCCGGCCGAGCCCCAGGAGGCGAAGAGCTGAGCGGACACGCGCTCGCCGCGGTGCACGAACGCCGTGGCGTCCGGGGCCACGCGGTTGATCGCCCCGCCATACGCGTCGAGCAGCAGCGCGGCTCCTCCCGGGAGTGCCCGTGCGTGCTCGATCCGCCGGAGGATGGCCGCGCGCCCCCCGGAGGGGACCGCGTGGCGCAGGTAGTGCGACTTGGCGGAGAAGAATTGCGGCGTGTACGCCAGGCAGCCGCTCACGCTCTTTCCCCCACAGCCCGCGAGCCAGCGCTGCACGTCGAGATAGCTCTCGGTGTGCATCGACACCGAGGGGGAGCCCACGCGCGTGACCGGGCGCAGGAGGTCGCGGAGCTTGCTCCGACTGCCGCCCAGGTACTCGCCGGCGCAGTGGATCGTGCGGTCGGAGGAGAGGTTGAGGACCGAGTTGACCTCATCCGGCGCGTCGGGGGCCCACTCCTGCCAGGCGGCGAACACCGAGTCCGCCTGGCGCCACGGCCACGACACGAAGAAGCGGGTGGCCTGGCTGACGCGGTGCACTCGAAACCGCAGGCTCGTGGCGATCCCGAAGTTCCCGCCGCCGCCCCCGCGGCAGGCCCAGAACAGGTCTGGGTTGGTGGTGGCGTTCGCAGTCACGTGGGTGCCGTCGGCGAGCACGAGCCCGACCTCGGTGAGGTTGTCGGTGGTCAGGCCGAGCTTGCGCGAGGCCAGGCCATGGCCGCCGCCCAGCGCGAGGCCGCCGACGCCGACGGTGGGGCATGACCCGGCCGGGATCGTGACCCCGCGCGCCGCCAGTCCGGCGTACACGCGCATGAGCGGAGCGCCGGGGCCGATCGTGGCGGTCTTCGACCCGGAGTCCAGGTGCACCCCGGCCATCCGCCGCATGTCCACCTGGAGCACGCCGTTGCCGGTCGAATACCCCGCGTATGAGTGACCGCCCGAGCGCGGCGCGAGCCGGATTCCGTAGCGCTTGGCCCAGCTCACGCAGGCCTCAACGTCCGCCACGCTCTCCGGCTCTGCCACGGCAAGCGGGGCGGCCTTCTCGAAGCGGCGGTTGAACACACGGTGGTCGCGGGCGTAGCCGCTAGTGCCGCGCCCGTAGACCGGGCCCTCGAGCGCGCGCGCGAGCTTGCGCACGCGGGGGTCGGAGGCGTCGGCCCCGCTCGCTCGGATCAGCTCGTAGCCGGCCGGGACGGCGGCCGCCGCCAGCACGACGCCGCCTGCCCGGCGGAGGAACTCGCGTCGCCTGAGCTCACTCATCGCGCGTTGCAGCCTAAGGGCCATGGCCGCCGCGGGGGGCGGATCTCGATCCAGCACCCACAGCGTGCACGTGGCGCCCCGGCCGGTCCCTAGCCCGGAGCGCCGAAGGCACGTCGTAGACTCAGCCGCCGCATGGCGGACCACGACCGACAGCAGGTGGAGGAGCGCCTCGCCCGGCGCGAGCGCGAGATCGCGGAGCGCCGCGCCGGAGTGCGCGCGGGCGGCCGCCCGCAGGGCGAAGAGGAGCTCGCCGACTACGACAACCACCCGGCCGACCAGGGCACCGAGACGTTCATGCAGGAGATGGACGAGACCACCGAGGTGATCCTCGACGAGGAGCTCACCCGCGTGAAGGAGGCGCGGCAGGCGCTCGAGGACGGTCGCTACGGGGTGTGTGTCGACTGCGGCAAGGAGATCCCCGCGGCGCGGCTCGAGGTCGCCCCGGAGAGCACGCGCTGCGTCGAGGACCAGCGCGCGTACGAGGCCCGGCGCTCGGGCGGCGGGCCCGCCGCCACTCACTGAGCCGCCGTGCCCAAGACCCTCGTCACCGGAGGGAACGGCTTCATCGGATCGGCCGTCACGCGCCTGCTCGCGGAACGCGGTGACGATCTCCGGCTGACGGTGCGCAAGCGCTCGCGGCTCGGGCACCTCTCCGATCTCGAGGTGGAGCGCGTGGAGTGCGACGTGTGCGACCGCCGCGCGGTGCGGCGTGCGATGAAGGGCGTCGACCGCGTCTTCCACCTGGCCGGGGTCGTCTCCCTGCGCGCCGCGGACGACGACCTGCTGTTCGACGTGAACGTGTCCGGCGCCCGGATCGTGATGGAGGAGGCGCTCCGGGCCGGGGTCGAGCGGGTGGTGCACACCTCGTCGGTCGCCTCGATCGGGCCGGCGCCGTGGGGCACGACCGCCGACGAGCGCCAGCTGTTCAAGGCCGGCCACCTGGGGATCCCCTACGTGAACTCGAAGCACGAGGGCGAGGCGGAGGCGATGCGGCTGGCGGCCCAGGGGCTGCCGGTGGTCGTGGTCAATCCGGCCTACGTGCTGGGCGAGGGCGACGTGTACGGCCGCGCGACCGCGATCGTCCGGCGCTTCATGCTCGGCCGGATTCCCGCGTACGTGCCGGGCGGTCTCAACGTGGTCGACGTCCAGGACGTGGCCCGCGGGCACCTGCTGGCCGACGAGCACGGCGAGGTGGGGGAGCGCTACATCCTCGGCAACCGCAACTACACGCTCGATCGTCTCTTCGCCGACCTCGCCCGGCTCTCAGGCGTCGAGCCGCCGGCGATGCGCCTCTCGGCGCCCGTGGCCCTCAGGCTCACCCAGGCCGCCGAGGCCGCCGGGCTCTGGACCGGCTTCACCTCCACCGACGCCAAGCTCGCCGGCCAGTGGTGGTGCTACCGCAACGGCAAGGCCAAGCGCGAGCTCGGCTGGAGCACCGCGCCGCACGAGGACACGATCGAGGCCACGGTGGCCTGGTACCGCGACCACGAGGCCGACCGCCTGGCGCGCGCGCCGCGCTCCCAGCCGCTCACCCTCAAGGCCGCCGCCACCGCGCTCGGCGCGTTCGAGGGCGTGGCCGGCGTGGCCCGCCGCATGTGGCCCCTCACCACCGCCTAACCTCAGGTCGATGGCAATCCTCTACAGGTGCAAGACGCCCACGAACCGGCTCTGCGCATGCGGCAAGGTTGCGCGCCGCCTTCAGCGGGCAGGTATCGGCTATGAGGAGATCCGAGTGCCCGTTCGCCGCCGCCATCGCGACGAGGTCGAGGACCTCACGGGCCAGACCTGGGTGCCGGTGCTGGTGATCGGCGACGACGTGATCCACGAGTCGCATCGCATCTGCGAGCACGTGGAGTGGCTCGAGGAGGGCAGGGCCGAGGCCGAGCCCGAGCCCAAGGCCGCGAAGGCCGGGGCCGCCTGATGGCTGTTGCCGGAGGACTGCGTGTGATCCAGGTGGCTCGCCGCGTGGCGCCGATCGCGGCCGAGGTGTACCGGCGCTGGAGCAACCTCAGCCCGGCGGAGAAGGAGCGCTACAAGAAGCGTGCCCGCCAGTACGGCGAGCGCGGCCGCGACGCCGGCATCCGGCTCTTCGCGCTCGTGCAGGAGCAGGCCAAGCAGGCCAACAAGCGCCGCCCCGGCGGACGCTGAGCGCCCCGCGCGCTCTAGCTGAGGCGGTTCTCGATGCCGAGCGGCGCGGTGGCCGGCGCGGCTACCGCCGGCGGCTCCGGCTCGGCGTCCGGCTGCGGCACGCCGAGGCGCGTGGCCAGCTCGCCCGACTCGTACATCTCGAGCACGATGTCGCAGCCGCCGATCAGCTCGCCGTCCACGAAGAGCTGGGGGATCGTCGGCCAGTTCGAGATGCCGGAGAGCTCCTGGCGGATGCGCGGGTCGGGCAGGATGTCGAGCGCCGAGTACTCCACGCCCAGCGAGTTGAGTGCGGCCGAGGTACGCATCGAGAAGCCGCAGGCCGGCTGCTCGGGGGTTCCCTTCATGAACAGCATCACGCGGTTCTCGCCGATCGCGTTCTGGAGGAAGTCGCGGATCTCTTCGTTGGTCATGGGGTGCCTCCCGGCGTGGACGTCTTGATTGATAGCGCGTGGATCGCGGCGCCGACCTCGTCACCGAACACGCCGTAGACGAGCTTGTGCTGCTCGATCCGCGACAGGCCGTCGAACCGGTCGGACACGACCTCGGCGCGGAAGTGGTCGCCGCCCCCGGTCAGGTCCTCGACCTCGGCCGTGGACCCGGGCAGCCCGTCCTCGATGCGTCGCTTCAGATCTTCGGCGGTGGGCATCGATTCGAGAATAGCGTTGGACCTGCCGACTACAATTCCTGTCGTGGTCACTCTCACCGAAGTAGCCGCCACCAAGATCGGCACGCTCCTCTCCGACGAGGAGCACGCTCAGGCGGGCCTTCGCGTGGCCGTGCGCGGCGGCGGGTGCTCGGGCTTCCAGTACCAGCTGGCGCTCGACGAGACGCGCGACGGCGACAAGGTCTTCGACCACGACGGCATTCGGATCATCGTCGACGAGTCGAGCCTCCAGTACGTGGACGGCTCCACGGTCGACTACACGGAGTCGCTCATGGGAGCCGGCTTCCAGGTGAACAACCCGAACGTCGTGGCGGCGTGCGGGTGCGGTTCCTCGTTCCGCGTGGCGGACGACGAGCCCAGCTGCGGCGCCGAGGTCTGACGGCCGCACGGCAACGGCAGCAATAATGAGCGAGTTTCGCGGTCACCGTCCTGCCTAATCGGGCCAGGAGCCACATTAGGCAGGATGGTGACCCGCTCCCACCCGTCCCCACTCCCTAATTGCCGCCTTTGGCTAAGTTGGGCCGGTGACGGGCGAGGTCACAGCGGTCAGCCGTTCCAGTAGCCACGGTCCGCGGAAGGGCAACCAGCACGCGATCACGCTGATCGCCGGGGTTGGGGTCGAGGGCGACGCCCACTCCGGCGCCACCGTGCAGCACCTGTCGCGCAAGCGGAACCGTCCGGACCTGCCGAACCTGCGTCAGGTCCACCTGATCCACTCGGAGCTGCACCACGAACTGCGCGAGCGCGGCTTCGACGTGGCGGCGGGGCTGATGGGAGAGAACGTGACCACGCGCGGAGTGGACCTGCTGGCGCTGCCCGTCCGCTCTCGCCTTCGGCTCGGCGATGGCGCCGAGGTCGAGATCACCGGGCTGCGCAACCCGTGCAAGCAGCTCGAGGGAATCCAGGCGGGCCTGATGGAGGCCGTGCTCGACCGCGCGGAAGACGGCACGCTCGTGCGCAGGTGCGGGGTGATGGCGATCGTCGTGGCCGGCGGTGTGGTGCGGCCGGGAGAGCCGATCGAGGTGCAGCTCCCTTCGGAGCCGCACCGGGCGCTCCAGCCCGTCTAGCGCGCTTCGCCCGCCACGCCTACCCCGGCGCGTTGTCCAGCGAGCGCCACAGGTAGAGCGACGCCAGCGACCGGTGCGGGCGCCAGGGCTCGCCCAGCGCCTCCAGCTCGGCGGGCTTGGGCGGCTCGTCCAGTCCGTACAGCCGCCTGGCCGCGTTGCGCACGCCGAGGTCGCCCACCGGCAGCACGTCCGGCCGCTGGAGGTGGAAGATCAGGAACATGTGGGCCGTCCAGATGCCGAGGCCCTTCACGGCGGTCAGCTCGGCGATGATCTCCTCGTCGCTCAGCTCGTTGAGGCGGTCGAGCTCCAGCGAGCCGTCGAGCACGTGCTGGGCCAGCGAGCGCATGTAGTCCACCTTCGCCCGGGAGAGCCCGGCGCCCCGAAGGGCCTCCGGGTCCACCGCCAGCAGCTCCTGAGGCTTCGGAGTCTTCCCGCCGAACAGCTCCATCACCCGCCCGTAGATCGACGCCGCCGCCTTCGTGGAGAGCTGCTGCCCCACGATCGAGCGGAGCAGCGCGCCGTACGCGTCGGCCGGGCGGCCGCGCCGTCGCGCCTCGAGGTCGAGCTTGCCGACCCGCTTGATCAACTCGCGCATCGCGGGGTCCTTCCGGCGCAGGTGGCGCGTGCCCTTCTCCACGTCGAGCGCGAGGGACACCTTCGTGCCCGCGCCGGGACGGGGGCTCACGCCGCCGGCAGCGCGCCCGCGCGCCGCCCGAAGAACTCGGCCTCGGCCTCGCCCAGCGGGGTGGCCGGCGCGTCGCCGTAGATGAACTCGCGCGCGATCCGGTGCCAGTTGGCGGCCGCCTCGAGCTGCGCGGTCACCGCGAACACCAGCCCCACCATGCGCTGCGCCATCACGAAGTCCGACGGTACGGTCTCGCGCCGCATCAGCTCCCAGTACTCCGAGCGCGGGTCGGCCGCGTCGGCCATCACCTCGGTCACGAGCGAGCGGCTCACCGTGAACTCGCCCAGGTCCTCGAGCCACCACCAGGCCAGCGCCCAGGCATGGTCGAGCAGCCACTCGCCGGTCACCTGCTCGTCGGCCGGGTCGAAGTAGCCGAGGTCGGCCAGGACCTCGCGGAGCCGGACGGGGTCGCGCTCGATCACCGCCTTCAGCCACTCGCGCTCCTTCTCGATCAGCTCGCGCGGGATCTTCTTGTTCATCCCGAAGTCGATGAACGCCACCCGGCCGTCGTCCATCATCAGGTAGTTGCCGGGGTGCGGGTCCGCGGAGAAGTGACCGTGCCGGTAGAGCGACCCGATGAAGAAGCGGTAGACGATCTCGGCGAAGCGGTTGCGCTCGTCCTGGGGGAGCGCCTTGACGTCGTCGAACGAGCGCCCGTCGACCCACTCGGTCACGATCACCCGCCGGCGCGAGAGCGTGGTGACCACGTCCGGCACGTACACGAACGGGTGACCGCGCCACTCGCGCGCGAACGAGCGGTGGGCGATCGCCTCGGCCTCGTAGTCGGTCTCGTCGAGGATGCGCTCGCGGATCTCGCCGGCCACGGCCTTGCCGTCTAGGCCCGGCGCGATGGTCTTGGCCGCGCGCAGCAGCAGCCCGAGGTTCTGCATGTCGGCGCGCACGGCCTGTTCGGCGCCCGGGTACTGCACCTTCACGGCCACGTCGCGGCCGTCGTGCAGCTTGGCGCGGTAGACCTGCCCGATCGACGCCGCGGCCACCGCCTCCTCGTTGAACTCGGCGAAGACCTCGCCGATCGGCTGCTCCAGGTCCTGCTCGAGCACCTTGCGCATGTCGTTGAACGGCACCTGAGGCGCGGCGTTGCGCAGCTGGGCGAGCGCGTCCTGCACCACGTCGCGGTACTCCGGCGGCACGGCGCTCACGTCGAGGAACGAGATCACCTGGCCGATCTTCATCGCCGCGCCCCGCATGTTCCCGAGCACCTCGACCATCTGCATCGCCGCATCGAGGTAGCGGCGGTCGAGCGCCTCGGCCCGCTGCTCCGGCGAGCGGCGCACGTTGGCCGCGCGCGTGACGGCGGCTCGGGCGGCCTGGCCGCCGATCAGCCCGCCCACCTTGGCGGTGCGGCGGATCCTGCCGGTCGGGATCGGCTCCTTCGCCATGTACTGAGGGTACGGGGGGCTAGCGGATCAGGACCGGAGTGCCGATCGGCGTGCGGTTGGCCAGGCTGCGCACGTCGCCCGAGCGCATGCGGATGCAGCCATGCGAGGCGCGGCTGCCGATCGACCAGGGCTCGGACGTGCCGTGGATCCCGATCCCGCCGCCGAGCGACATGAACACCACGCGCAGCGGGTTGCGCGGGTCGCCGGGCTGGATCGTCTGCCCGGCCAGCGAGCCGGCCCACGCCGAGTTGGGCACGTGCCAGGCCGGGTTCCAGTCCTTGCCGTGCACGCGGAAGAACCCGCCCGGCGTTCCGTGGCCGGCGCGGCCCACGGCGATGCCGTAGGTGGCCACGCGGCGCAGGCGCTTGAAGAGCCGCAGCCGGAAGGTCGACCGGTCGATCGAGATGTAGGTGCCGTAGATGCCCCGCAGGCGGTTGAGGCCGACGGCCGGGTGGGTGCGGACCAGACTGACCCGGACGAGTCGCGTCTGGTGCGGGTGCAGCACCTCGTCGATCAGGGCGCGGCGCAGCTTGGTCCGGTGCACGGCCAGCCCGTTGCGCCCCCTGTGGATGACCGGCCTGAGGATCCCGAGGCGGACGCTTGCATTGCGCGCGGGCTTGTCGATGCGAGCGCCCACGAGCGACACCGCAGCCTGGAGCTTGGCCCGGTTGAGCGAGCGCGCGAGCACGATGTTCACCGGCGAGCCGTTCGACTTGGCCGCGGCATCGAAGGCCGCCTTGACCATGCGGTCGTAGAAGATCGTCTGCCCGAGCCTCGAGGTGCCCAGGATCAGGCGCTTGCCGCGGCCCTTGACGAAGA
>JAXDJC010000265.1:0-2978 GCA_034663685.1 Thermoleophilaceae bacterium | reverse complement strand
CCCGCGTCGAGCGCGTCGGCCATGTGGCGGCCGGCCTGGCGCAGCGACGTGACGCGGTTCATCGTGACCACCGGGAACCCGCAGCACTTGTGGCTGCCCGCGTACGGCACCGCCTCGGCGCCCACGGCGTCGATGACCCACTCCAGGTACCTGTCGCGGTCGGGGTGCTCGTCGAACCCGAGCCGCTTGGTCGGGCGCACGATGTAGCAGCCGTAGAACGGCCCCACCCGCAGCCCGCTGAGCGGCCGTACCACGCGCTCGCGCAGCGTGTCGAGCCCGATCTCCTCCACCAGCAGCCAGAGGAAGTTCTTGTTCCACCACGCCCCCTCGCGCTCGTACGCGATGTCCTCCGGCGCGAGGTGCTCGTTGATGTGCGCGCGGTAGGCGGAGTCGGCGTCGAGCCGCTCCTGACACTCCGTCTGCGCGCCCTGGCAGGTGGAGCAGATGTTCATCATCCCCACCGCGCCGTCCACCTGCTGGGCCAGCCCGAAGGTGCGCGCGTTGAGCGTGTCCACCAGCTCCTGGTTGTGCTCGGCGATCACGCCGGCGCCGCAGCAGTTGGCGCGGTCGAGCTCCACCAGCTCGAGGTCGAGCTTGGGCGCCACGGCCGCCATCGCGCCGTGCAGCTCGGGGGTGAAGCCGCGCGACACGCAGCCGGGCCAGTAGGCGAGCTTCATGCGTCCTGTCCTGCGTTGGCCATCTGATCTGCCTCCTGCTCGTCGCCGTCCTCGCCGGTGATGTAGAGGTTGAGCTCGAGGCGCTCGTCCTTCTCCTCGATCTCCTTGAAGATCCGGCGGATCTGGTCCTGGTCCTTGAGCTTGTGGTGCAGCAGCGCCACCTTGGGCGAGACCTTGCCGGACATGAGGCCGCGCAGGACCGTGGGGAGCTTGGCGGCCAGCTCCTTCATCGCCGCCGGGTCCACCTGCGCGCGGATCAGCGAGCCCTGCCCGTAGGACTTGGGGATCAGCTGCGCCTCCGCGAGCGTGCCGTACTTCTCGATGAGGTCCACGAACGCCTTCTCGTGGCCGTAGCCGGCGTTCCCGTCCTTGATCTCGTAGTCGTTCGTGGCGCGCCGGCGCAGCCGCATGATCTGGTTCATCGGGGCCACGTCCTTGGGGCAGACCTCCACGCACGCGAAGCAGTGGGTGCAGTCGTAGATCCCGTGGGGGTCCTCGGCCAGGTCGAGCAGGCGGTCCTCGGCGTGGGCGTCGCGCGGGTCGCCCACGAAGCGGTAGGCCTTGGCCAGCGCGGCCGGGCCGATGAACTCCGGGTCCACCTCGAGCGACAGGCACGCCGACACGCACGCGCCGCAGTGGATGCACGCCATCGACTGAGTGATGTCGATCATCGACTCGGGCTCCACGATGTACTCGCGCTCGGGCGGGTCACCCTCGGGCAGCAGCCACGGCACCACTCGCTGCACCTTCTTCCAGTGCACCGCGTCCATGTCCACGATCAGGTCCTTGAGCACGGGCATGTTGCCCATCGGCTCCACCACGATCGCGCCGTTGGGCGCCGACTCGGCGGCCGTGGAGAGCTTGGTGTTGCAGGCGAGCCGGGACTTGCCGTTGATGCGCACGCCGCATGAGCCGCAGATCGCCGCCTGGCACGAGCAGCGGATGCCGATCGAGCCGTCCTCGCGGTTCTTGACCTGCAGGATCCCGTCGAGCACGGAGCGCTCGGGCTCGAGCTCCACGCCGAACTCCTGCCAGTAGGCCGGCTGCCCGGACTCGGGGTCGAAGCGGCGGATCTTGAGGGTGTAGTCCGCCATCAGTACTTCCGCTCCTGCGGCTCCCACTGGGTCATCGTGACGTCAGAGTACGAGACCTCCGGCCGGTCCTCGCCGGCGCTCAGCACGATGTGCTTGAGCCACTCCTCGTCGTTGCGCTCGGGGAAGTCGGTGCGGAACTGGGCCCCGCGGCTCTCCCTGCGCTCGAGCGCCCCGGCGATCACGGCCTCGGCGTTGTCGAGCATGAAGCCGAGCTCCATCGCACCCAGCACGTCCTGGTTGAAGACCGACCCCTTGTCGTCCACGGTCACGGTCTTCGCCTCCTCCTTGAGCCGCTGCACGATCTCCTCGGCCTTGCGCAGGCCCTCCTCGTCGCGGAAGACGGCCACGTACCTGTCCATCGTGGCGCCCAGCTCCGCGCGCACCTCGGACACGCGCCGCCCCTCGCCCTCGCGGCGCACGATCTCCTCGATCCCGCGCTCCTCGTCCACGAGCAGCGCGTGCGGCACGTCCGGCGTGGCCTTGCTCTGGGCGACCTTGGCCGCGTGGCGGCCGGCGCGCTTGCCGAAGATCAGGGTGTCGAGCAGCGAGTTGGCACCGAGCCGGTTGCCGCCGTGCACCGACACGCAGGCGCACTCGCCGGCGGCGTAGAGGCCGGGCACGGCGGTCAGGCCGTCGTTGTCGGTCTTGACCCCGCCCATCGTGTAGTGGTTGCCCGGCTTGATGTGGATCGGCTCGCTCATGATGTCCACGCCGGCGAAGTCGCGGCCCACGAGCACGATCTCGCGCAGCGCCTCGTGGATGCGCTTGCGCGGCACCTTGGTGATGTCGAGCGCCACGGTGCCGTCGGGGAAGCCTCGGCCCTCGTTGATCTCCGTCTGCTCGGCGCGCGAGACCACGTCGCGCGAGGCCAGCTCCATCTTGTTCGGCGCGTACTTCTCCATGAAGCGCTCGCCCTGCGCGTTGTAGAGGTGTGCCCCCTCGCCGCGCGCGCCCTCGGTTATCAGGAGGCCGTTGCCGGCGAGCGTGGTGGGGTGGTACTGCACCATCTCCATGTCCATGAGCGCGGCGCCGAGGCGGTATGCCATCGCGATCCCGTCGCCGGTGCAGATCAGCGCGTTGGTGGTCGGGTTGTAGATCTGTCCGTTGCCGCCGCTGGCGAGGATCACGGTCTTGGCCTCGAAGGCCTGCATCGAGCCGTCGCGGATGTTGCGCGCCAGGCAGCCGGCCGCGTGGCCGTTCTCGTCGC
>JAXDJC010000260.1:0-6754 GCA_034663685.1 Thermoleophilaceae bacterium | reverse complement strand
AAGAGATGCACGGGCACGATCGCGCGAGTGCGGTCGGTCACCACCCGCTTCACCGTCTCCGCCGTCACACAGGCGGTGGCAGGGTCCACGTCGCAGAACACGGGCCGGCCCCCGGCGTTCACGATCGCCTCGGCGGTGGCGTAGAAGGTGAACGACGGGCACACGACCTCGTCGCCGGGCCGCACGCCGAGCGCGCGCAGGGCGATCGTGAGGGCGTCGGTCCCGTTCGCCACGCCCACGCAGTGGGCCACGCCGAGGTAGGTGGCGAACTCGAGCTCGAACGTCTCGACCTCGGGCCCCAGGATGTAGCGGCCCGAGCGGACCACGGCGGCGATCCGCTCCGCCAGCACGTCGTGATGGGGCTCGAGGGAGCTCGCGAAGAGGGGGACGGCCACTGGCGGCGCTACTCTACCGCCGCCCATGGGCGCTCCTCCGGTGCGCCGCTCGGGCCTCCTCAATGCGCGTCGTCACGGTCGTTGGAAACCGCCCGCAGTTCGTGAAGGCGGCCGCAGTCTCCCGCCTCCTCCGCGAGCGGCACGACGAGCTGCTCGTGCACACCGGCCAGCACTACGACGACGAGATGTCGAAGGTCTTCTTCGACGAGCTGCCCGTGCCGCAGCCCGAGCGCCAGCTGGGCATCGGCTCCGGGCCGGCGGCCGAGCAGACCGGTCGGATGCTGGCCGCGCTCGGGCCGGTGATCCGCGAGGCGGCGCCCGACCTCGTGCTCGTGTACGGCGACACGAACTCCACGCTGGCCGGGGCGATCGCGGGGGCGCAGGCGCTGGTGCCCGTGGCGCACGTCGAGGCCGGCATGCGCTCCTTCGACCGCGCGATGCCGGAGGAGCGCAACCGCGTGCTCACGGACCACGCGAGCGACCTGCTGCTGTGCTCCACGCAGACGGCGGTGGACAACCTCGCGAACGAGGGGATCGTGCGCGGCGTGGAGCTGGTGGGCGACGCTATGGCGGACATCGCGCTCGCCACCGCGCGGGCGGCGCGCGAGCGGACGGACGTGCCGACCGGGCTCGGCGTGGAGCCGGGCGGCTACCTGCTCGTGACCGCACACCGGCCGGGGAACGTGGACACGCCGGAGCGGCTCGGCCTGCTGGTGGACCTGCTGCTGGCCCTCCCCCGCCCCGTGGTGTTCCCGGTGCACCCGCGCACTCGGGCGCGGCTGGAGGCCAGCGGGATGCTGGCCCGGCTCGAGGATGCCGAGGGGATGCACCTCACGCCTCCGGTGGGCTACCTGGAGCTGCTTGCGCTGGCGATCCACGCGCGAGCGGTGCTCACGGACTCGGGAGGGCTCCAGAAGGAGGCCTATCTCGTGGAGGTGCCGTGCGTGACGCTGCGCGACACCACCGAGTGGGTCGAGACGATCCAGCTCGGCTGGAACGTGCTGGTGGACCTCGATGCCGGCGCGGCGCTCGCCGCGCTGGAGCGCCCGCGTCCGGCCGAGCACCCGGACCTCTACGGCGGCGGCCACGCGGGCGAGCGGATCCGCGACGCGATCGAGGCGTTCGCGGCCGGCCGCGCCTGAGCAAAACAGGCCACTGTCCTGGGTTGATGGGCCAGGAGCCCACCAAGTCAGGACGGTACGAGCAAAATCGCGGCGGCGCCTACGCGGTCCGCCGCGCGGGGGCGGCGAGGTGGCCCTCGAGCGCGTCGAGCCGCTCGCGGCAGGCCCGGTACGTGGGCGACCGCGCGAGGTCCACGCGGCCCGCGTCGATCACCCGGGCCGAGTGGCCGCGGGCGGCCGGCTCGAACGCGACCACGCCGATCTCGGTGAGCACCCGCACGGCGCGTGCGCACGCGACGGCCGGGCGCGGGCGCTCGCCGTCGCCACGCAGAAGCGCCCATAGCTGCTCGCCCGCGCAGGGGCCGGCCGCGCGAAGGTCGCGGTAGAGGGCGGCGGCGGGCGGGCGGAGGTCGAGGTCGCGGCGCGCGATGGCGAGCGTGAACTCCGCCTCGGCGGCGCCCCAGGCGAGATGCGCGAAGCCGCCGCCCGCCGCGCGCGGGACCGTGACGAGCAGCTCCTCCTGGGCGGGGTCCGCCGGCGGGTCGAGCGCGATCAGGTGCTCGTAGACCGCGCCGAGCGAGGGGTCCTCGGCGAGCGACTCCCACGAGACGAGCCCGGGGCAGGGCGGCTCGCCCGCCTCAGAGCCCGCGACCGCGCCGGCCACTCCGGCCACGACCTCCTCGAGGGCCCCCCGGCGGCGCTCCACGTCGGCGCACACGATCAGCACCGACTCGCCGCTCGAGAGGAGATCCCCGGCCACGCCGGCGAAGCCCTCGCCGCGGCGGTCGCGGAAAATGCGCGCGGGAGCGAGCGCCGCCGCGGGGCGCTCGGCGAAGCCCGCCGCTGCCGCCCAGCCGGGCGGTGCGGAGCCGGCCGCTGCCGGCGCGGCGCCGGCCGCTGCCGGCACGGGGCCGGGTCCCTCGGCCGAGCCGACAGACGCAACATCCCGCCCCAACTCGCGCTCGAACGCCTCCTCCCACGGCGGGCCCTCCACCACCGGACGGCAGTCGCCGCGCCGGGTCGGGCAGAGGCTGCGCAGCACCAGCCGCGGCTCCACCGTGCCGTTCCACTCGTTCAGCTCGAGCTTGACGGCGGCGTCGAAGCGCGCGGCCGGATCCGCCCTGAGCGATCCCGGCGTGGTGCGGAACGCGACCGCCCGCGCGCGCGCCCCGCCCCCGGCGATGGTGAGCCGCGCATGCTGTCCCTCCTCCCCCATCCCGCGCACCTCGCTCACGCGCGTGGCGGGCACGAGCAGCGTGGGCTGCGGGTTGCCGTGACCGAACGGGCCGAGCCGCTCGAGCTCCTCGGCAAGCGGCGTGCCGGCGGCATCGGCACCCACGACCGCGTCGATCCGCTCCACGCGAACGAGATCCTCGGGCGACAGCACGGAGGACGCGTGCGCGATGAATGCCGTGCGGAACGCGTCGACCCGGTCGGCGTCGATCTCGAGCCCGGCCGCCGCGCGGTGGCCGCCGAAGCGCCGCAGGTGCTCCGAGCACGCGCCGAGCCCTGCGTGCAGGTCGAACGCCGAGATGCTCCGGCCCGACCCGCGCCCGCCCTCGTCGTCGAGCGCGATCATCACGCACGGGCGGTGGTAGCGCTCGACCATCCGCGAGGCCACGATCCCGATCACGCCGGGGTGCCAGCCCTCGCCGGCGAGCACGTATGCCGGGGCCTCGGGATGCTCCCCGCGGGCCGCCTCCGCGCCGAACAGGATCCTCGTCTCGGTGTCCTGGCGACGGCGGTTGAGCTCGTCCAGCTCGCGCGCGATCTCCTCCGCCCGGCCCTCGTCCCGGGTGAGGAGCAGCTCCAGGGAAGCCTCCGCGCGGGCCAGCCGCCCGGCGGCGTTGATCCGCGGCCCGAGCCGGAAGCCGAGCGCGTGCTCGCTCATCGTGCCCGGGTCCACCTGCGCCACGCGCATCAGCGCCCGCAGGCCCGGGCGCTCGGTGCGCGCCATCGTGCGCAGGCCGTCGCGCACGAGCCGCCGGTTCTCGCCGGTCAGCGGGACCACGTCCGCCACCGTGGCCAGCGCCACCAGGTCCAGGTCGGCGTCCGCCAGCGCCGGATCGCTGCCCGCGCGCGTGAGCAGCGCCTCGGCCAGCTTGTGCGCCACCCCGGCGG
This sequence comes from Thermoleophilaceae bacterium, assembly GCA_034663685.1. Classification (GTDB taxonomy): domain Bacteria; phylum Actinomycetota; class Thermoleophilia; order Solirubrobacterales; family Thermoleophilaceae; genus AC-37. The sequence goes on along the minus strand of JAXDJC010000260.1, from coordinate 3,117 downwards.
CGCAGAGGTCGGCGAACGGGTAGCCGGACACCACCGGGTGCACGATCGGGCAGTCCGGCAAGACGTGGCCCGGCCGGTGGTGGTCGGTGACGACGACGTCCACGCCGAGCCGGCGCGCCCGCGCGACCTCCTCCACGGCGCCGATCGCGCAGTCGGTGGTCACGATCAGGCGCGCGCCGGCGGCGGCCAGCCGCTCGACCGTGGCCTCCGACAGCCCGTAGCCGTCCTCGCGCGCCGGGATGTGCCAGCGCGGGTCGGCACCGAGCCTGCGCAGCACGCCGAGCACGATCGCCGTGGAGCAGACCCCGTCCACGTCGTAGTCGCCGTGGACCACGATCGACGACCCGTCCGCCACGTGCCGGAGGATCAGCTCACAGGCATCGTCCATCCCCGCGAACGCCCGCGGGTCGTGCCGGTCATCGGCTTCGAGGAACTCGCGGGCGGCCGCGGGGGTCTCGTAACCGCGGCGCACGAGCACCGTGGCGACCGCGGGCGCGACCCCCAGCTCGGCCGAGATCCGCTCCGCGGCGGCCACCGAGTAGGGCCTGCAAGTCCATCGAGCTGAGTCCGTGGCCATCCGGCCAGTGTCGGCCGGGATCCGGACGGAACGGGCGGCGCCGCTACAGCGTGTGGCGCTCGATGCCGGCCTTGCGGTCCTGCGCCAGGCCGTAGAAGTAAGCGAAGCCGAGCCCGATGAGCGTGCCGGGGATCGCCTCGAGCGCCGCGGTCAGATCCGTGTGCGACTCCCCCGGGATCGAGAAGCCGGAGATGATCACGCCGAAGACCGCGGACGCGAACACGGCGCACAGCAGGGCGCCCACGATCCCGCCCCAGAAGTGGTCCGGCAGGTACACCGTGAAGTGCCAGATGGCGATGGCCATCATCACCCAGACGAGCATGCTCATCGCCCGTGCCTCCTGCGTCGCTTGTTCGAGGGCTTCGAGGGCTTGGAGGGCTCCGACGGCTTCGAGCCGCCGCCGTTGCCGCCGCCGTCACCCGCGCGGCCGCCGTCACCCGCAGAGGCGGGCCCGCCGGACCCGCGGCGAACGGCTGCGCGCGCCGCGGCTCGTGCACGCACGCCCGTGGGATCCGCGTCCGGCTCGGGCTCGTCGGAAGCGGCCGGCTCGACCGCAGCCGGTTCCTCGGTGGCCACCGGCGCGATCGTCTCCTCCGCCCCGCGCTCGGGCACCGGCCGGTCCCCCGCCGCGGCCTCGTCCGGCTCCGCGCGCTCCGGCCGCGGGGTCCCCGCGGAACGCTGCGCCGCCGCGGCCTTGGCCTTGCGCTGGCGCCGCGTGGCGTTGGCGCGCTCGAGCCGGCTGGGCCCGCGCTCGGGATCCACGTCCTCGCCCTCGGCGCGGATGTCGGCGAACGGGGGCACGTGGCCACCGTGGTCCTCCATGATGAGCCGCCGCCTGCGCATGTAGGCCGGCTCGCGCTCCTTCCAGTGCACGAGCACCGGGGCGGCGATGAAGATCGACGAGTACGTGCCGGACGCCACGCCCACCAGCAGCGCGAAGCCGAAGTCCCGCAGCGTCTCGCCGCCGAACAGCATCAGCGCGGCGATCGGCATCAGGGTCGAGAGGCTCGTGGCCAGCGACCGGGTGAGCACCTCCGACATAGAGCGGTTCACGATCTGCGAGAACGTGGCCCGCGGCATCCGCGGAATGTTCTCCCTGATGCGGTCGAACACGATGATCGTGTCGTAGAGCGAGTAGCCCAAGATGGTGAGCAGCGCGGCGACGGTGGCCGTGTTCACCTCCCGCTTCGTCAACGCGTACACGCCCGCCGTTATCAGCAGGTCGTGCGCCAGCGCGATCAGCACCGGCACTGCGAACTTGAACTCGAACCGCAGTCCTATGTAGATCGAGATCAGGATCAGCGAGGCGAGGATCGCGAGGGCCGCCGTCTTCACGATCTGCTGCCCGAAGGTCGGCCCCACCGACGTGCTCGAGAAGTTGGTGACCCCGAAGCGCTGGTTGAGCGCCTGCTGCACCTTCGTGACCTTCTCGGGCCCGAGCTGCTGGGTCGCGATCTGGATCACGTTGCTCCCGAGCTCCGGATCCTTGACCTTCTGGATCTTGGCGTCGGCGTAGCCCATCGGCCGCAGCAGGTCGCGCACCTGCTCCACGCTCGCGGGCCGCTGGAGCGGCGTGGTGATCCGCGTGCCCGACTTGAAGTCGATGCCGAAGTTGACCCCCAGCCCCGCGATCGCCAGCGCGCCCGCGGTCAGGATCACGCCCGACATCGAGAAGAAGTACTTCGACATGCCGGTGAAGTCGAAGCGCCAGTGGCGCTCGCGCTTGCCGATGCCGATCGCGTGGCGCGACGCCAGCAGCCGCGTGCGGCCCATCGTGCCGAGGATCGCCGAGGTGGCTAGCACGGCGGTGAACAGCGACACCAGGGTGCCGATGCCCAGCGTGAACGCGAAGCCCTTCACGCTCGAGGTGGCGAGCATGAACAGGATGAACGCCACGCCGATGGTCACCACGTTCGCGTCGATGATCGTGCGCAGCGCCTTGGCGTAGCCGCCCGCGATCGCCGCCGGGATCGTGCGCCCGGCGCGCGCCTCCTCCTTCACGCGCTCGAAGATCACGATGTTGGCGTCGGCCGCCACCCCCAATGTGAGCACGAGGCCCGCGATGCCCGGGAGGGTCATCGTGATCGGGATCAGCTTGACCAGCGCGAACAGCAGGATCGCGTAGATGATCAGCGCGCCCGCCGCGATCCCTCCGAGCACCCGGTAGAAGACGATCAGGAAGAGGAGCGTGAGCAGGAGGCCCACGCCGGCCGCGATCAGGCCCTGGTTGAGCGCCTGCTGGCCGAGGGTGGCCGACACCTGCGTCTTCGAGATCAGCTTGAGCGTGACCGGCAGCGCGCCGATCCGCAGGCTGTCCGCCAGGTCCTGGGTCTGCTGGATCGTGCCGATCCCGTTGATCTGGGCGCCGGTCTGGCCGTCGATCCCCTCCGGGTTGCGCAGGTAGTCGATCGTGGCCAGCGAGACGACCTGGTCGTCGAGCGAGATCATGAATCTCTGGAAGCGGTCCTGGGGCCTCTGGCCCGGCTGCCCCAGCGTGGACTGACCGCGCTGGGCGATCCGCTTGGTCACGCGCGCGAACG
>JAXDJC010000255.1:0-6725 GCA_034663685.1 Thermoleophilaceae bacterium | reverse complement strand
TGATCTCGCAGTCGGTTCCCGAGTGCTACTCGAGCCCGCGCTACGCGGCGCAGATGCTCACGGCCGCCGTCGGGGAGCTCAACGCCCGCCACGTGGACATGACGATCGACACCGCCGACATGACCAGCTCGGCCAAGTACGACGAGATGGTGGAGGCGCGCACCATCCTCGGCGGTCTGAAGGCGCCGTTCTCGATCGTGCGCGGCAACCACGACCGGCCGGCTCAGCAGGCGGCCGAGGCGCGCTGCGGCCCCGACAAGGACTGCCTGCGGACCGTGTTCTTCCCGGACCACCCGCCGGGGCGGATCTACTACTCCCAGGACGCAGGAGGCGTGCACTTCGTCTACCTGGACGCCAACGACGCGAGCGGCCAGGGTGACCTGACCGACGCCGCGCAGAACGAGTTCCTCAGCGCTGATCTGGCCGCGCACCCCAAGCAGCGCACGTTCATCGTCTTCCACGAGCCGGTGGCCGAGTACGCGGACACCTATGCGCTGCCGCCCGTCGTCTTCGGCGTGGCGCCCAACCGCGGCGGCAACGAGTTCCTCGCGCTGGTGGCCGCCAACCCGCAGGTCTCCGGCGTGCTCGGCTCGCACACCCACCGCAACTTCGTGTCCACGTCGGTGGCCTCAGGCCCCCGCACGGTGTTCCTGGAGAACGCGGCCACCAAGGAGTACGCGGGCGGCTACGGGATCCTCAGCGTCTACGAGGGCGGTTGGATGCGCACGTTCCACCGCCTCGCCTGCCAGTTCTGCCGGCAGTGGATCGAGACCACCCGCAACGAGTACAACGGCCAGTACCCGAGCTACACGCTCGGCTCGCTGTCGGCGCGCAACTTCGTGCACCTCGACGACTGCGACCAGCCGACCCCGCCCAACTCGGTGCCGCAGGCGCAGGGCGGCGACACCTCACCGCGCCCGGCCGGTTGCGGCCAGCGCTCCGGGTTCCCCGTCGCCGAGGGGGCCGGAAACCCGCCGAGCTCGCCGCCGGGCTCGGTCGGCCCGTGCCGGCGCGGGCTGGCGCCGAGCAGCAGGGTCACGCGGACGCTGTCGCGGCTCACCCGCTCGGGCGCCGTGATCCGCGGATCGGCCCGCTCGCGCGGCTGCGCCGTGGTGCAGCGGGTGCAGGTGGCGCTGGCGCTGCGGCTGCGCTCCGGCTGCCGGTACCTGCGGGCCGGCGGCTCGCTCAGCGGCGTGCGGGCATGCAAGAGGCCGGTTTGGCTCACAGCCCGCGGCACCGCCGGCTGGTCGCTGCGCCGGCGGCTGCCCGTGCCGGCCGGCCGCTACCTGGTCCGCACCCGCGCCAGCGACGCGGCCGGCGCCGTCGAGCGTCCAAGGCGCGCGCGGGTCCTGCACCGCCGCTGACTCAGCCGGAGGCACGGCGCACCCGCCGCGGGCCTCTGAAAGAGTGCTGAGCATGTGGAGGGGGACCGGGGGGCTCTGCTTGGCCGCGCTCGCCGCGGTCGCGGCGATGGCCGCTCCGGCCGCCGCGCAGGAGCCGCCGCCGCTCGGCGTCGCGGCCTTCGACGGCTTCCACTCGGTCCTGGCCCAGGGCGAGGGCGAGTCGATCGAGGCGCCCGAGCTGGCGGCCAACCAGGCGAACGGTGCGCTGCCCGACACCTTCACCAACCAGCAGCCGCTCTACGTGGGGATCATGCCGCGCGCGGCCACGCTCGGTCCCGGCGACATCGACCGCTTCTACAAGGACACCCACTTCGGCTCGATGCCGGGCGGGATCGGCTCCACCACCACGCCGCGGCCCGGCGTGCGCATCTACCGCGACGCCCGCTTCGGCATGGCGCACATCTACGGCGACACGCGCGAGGACCTGATGTTCGGCGCCGGCTACGCCACGGCGCAGGAGCGCCTGTTCTTCATGGACGCGATCCGGCACACCGCCAAGGGCACGCTCTCGGCGCTGACCGGCGCCGGCTCGGCGCAGGACGACGCCCAGCAGCTCACCGACCAGGACTTCTCCGACGCCGAGCTGACCGCCCAGTTCGACGCGATCCCCAAGCGCTGGGGCGGGATCGGCGAGCGCGCGAAGAGCGACGTGCTCGCCTACATCGCGGGGATCAACAAGCGGATCGACGAGGTCAACCTCGACCCGACCCAGCTGCCCGCCGAGTACCCCGCGCTCGGCACCAAGCCCGAGCCCTGGACGGTCTCCGACACCGTGGCCACCGCGGTGCTCCTCGTCACGCAGTTCACGGTCTCGAACGGGGGCGAGGAGGTCAACTCGCAGCTGCGCCAGGCGTTCGAGCGCCGGTTCGGCGCGACGTGGCCCAAGCCGTTCAACGACCTGCGCACCGCCAACGACCCCGAGGCCCTCACGGTGTCCCCGCACAAGCACCTGAGCGACCAGCCGGGCAAGGTGCGGCCCGGTCGCAACGTGATCCCCGACTTCGGCTCGATCCGGCCGCGCAACCCGCAGGTCGAGGGGCCCGGGGCGTCACAGTCGGCGGCCACCGCCGCACGCCAGCCGGCGTGGGTCCGCTCGGTGAACGGGCTGAAGGCGTCGCTTCCCCACGAGGAGTCGAACGCGGTGATGGTGCCGCGGAGCATGTCCTCGACCGGCCACGCCCTGGCGGCGATGGGGCCACAGGTGGGCTACTACTCGCCGCAGATCTTCTCCGAGTACGAGCTCCACGGTGGCGGCATCGACGTCGAGGGCGTGACGTTCCCGGGCGCCTCGCCGTGGCCGCTGATCGGTCACGGGATCGACTTCGCGTGGAGCGGGACGAGCGCCAACGGCGACAACCAGGACACCTTCGCCGAGCTCCTCTGCAACCCAGACGGCTCGGCCCCGAGCGACGCCAGCACGCACTACCGCTACCGCGGCGAGTGCCGCCCGTTCACGATGCGCGACCAGACCGTGACAACGCCGGTCTCGGTGGTCGACCCCAACCCGCCCACGCGCATCACGCAGCGCACGATGCGCTCGGTTCACGGGCCGGTGTTCGCGTTCGCCACGGTGAGCGGGAAGCCGGTCGCCCTCGCGAAGGCGAAGGGCGTGGACTTCCACGAGCTCGACGCCTCGCTCTCGTTCATGCGCCTGGCCGAGAACGAGCCCACCAGCCTGCGCTCGTTCCAGAAGATCATGAGCCCGTTCCCGGGCACCGAGAACTGGTTCTACGTCAATCGCGACCAGGTCGGCTTCCTCCAGTCGGGCCTGTTCGCCCGTCACGCGGCGGGGAGCGACGTGGACCTCCCGTACAACGGCGACGGCACGGGCGACTGGGTCGGGTTCGACCCGAACGACTACACCTTCAAGACCATCTCCCCGGCGGTGCGCCCGCGCGCGAGCGACGAGCTCACGATCTCGTGGAACAACAAGGAGGGCGTGGGCTGGCGCAAGGGCCCGACCGAGTGGAGCGACGGCCCCGTGCACCGCGCGCTGCTGCTTCACCGCCGCCTGGCGGACGAGCTGCGCGTGAAGGGCGGGAAGGTGGACCTCCTGGGCGTGACCCGTGCGGTGAACCGTGCGGCCACCGGCGATCTGCGCGGCGAGGAGCCCTACCGCTGGATGCGCCGGGTCATCGGCCGGGCGCAGGGCCGCGACGAGAAGTTCCTCCGCCTGCTCGACGCGTGGCACGTGGAGGGCAGCCCGCGGCTCGACGTGAACGGCGACAACGTCTACGAGCACAGCGCGGCGGTCCTCGTGATGGACGCGTGGTGGCCCCGCTTCGTGCAGCAGGCGTTCCAGCCCGAGCTCGGGCCCGACCTCTTCAAGGCGGTCGAGAGCCAGGTCCTCTCCCTCGGCGGCTTCGGCTGGGGCTGGGCGAGCCAGGTGCAGAAGGATCTGCGCAACGTGCTGGGTCGCCGGGTCGCGGGCCGCTACTCGCGCAAGTACTGCGGCGGCATGCCCACGGTCCAGCCGGTCAAGGGATCGGGCGCAGCGGTGGTGCTCAAGCGCTGCCGGGCGATCCTGCTGCACTCGCTGCGCCAGGCGGTGCAGGCGATCGCGGCGGACCGCGGCAACGACGTGAGCCAGTGGCAGTACGCCGCCACCTGCCCGAAGGCCACGCCGCGCGCGTGCGTGCAGAGCGAGCCGAGCACGGCGGGCGCGGTCGCCACACCGCCGTTCCCGTGGCAGAACCGCGGCACCTACCACCAGGTAATCGAGGCCCTCGGAAGGAGAGGCGGATGAACGAGCTCGCCGAGCACGCGGTCAACGCGATCAACGACGTGAGTGGACGCTTCGACGGACATCGCGCCGCCCACGCCAAGGGCACGCTCTGCGCGGGCGAGTTCACGCCGTCTCCGGGCGCCGCGGAGCTGAGCAGCGCGGCGCACCTGCACGGTGACCCGGTTCGCGTGAGCGTGCGCTTCTCCAACGGCAGCGGCAACCCGGGCGCGTCCGATGCCGAGCGCACCGACGGCCGCGGCATGGCGATCAAGTTCTACCTGCCCGACGGCAGCACCACGGACATCGTCTCGATCACGATCCCGGTGTTCTTCGTGCGCACCGTCGAGGACTTCGTGGAGTTCACGCGCTCGCGCAAGCCCGACCCCGAGACCGGCCAGCCCGACCTCGAGAAGATCGGCGCGTTCATGGGCGAGCACCCCGAGACCGCCGCGGCGCTGCAGCTGATCCTGCCCACGTTCGTGCCGCCGAAGAGCTACGCCACCTGCGCGTTCAACTCGCTGCACGCCTTCCGGCTCGTGCCCGGCGATCGCTGGATCCGCTACCGCATCGAGCCCGAGGCGGGCGTCGAGACGCTGTCCGACGACGAGATCGAGGCGGCCGGCCCGGACTACCTCCAGGAGGAGATCCGCGACCGCCTCGCGCGCGAGCCGGTCGGATTCCGGGTGCTCGCCCGCCTGGCCGAGGACGGCGACCCGCTCGACGACCCGACCGCGCCCTGGCCCGAGGAGCGCGAGACGGTCGAGCTCGGCCGCATCGAGCTCACCGGCCTCGACACATCCCGCGAGCAGGGCGACGACGTGCTCGTGTTCGACCCCACGCGGGTGACCGGCGGCATCGAGCTCTCGGACGACCCGATCCTGAACTTCCGCGCCGACGCCTACGCGGTGTCCGTGCTGCGCCGCGCCGGGGTCAAGCGCGAGGGCGACTGACTACTCGCCGAGCTCGCCCGGCAGGGCCGAGAACGACCACATGTCGAAGCGCTCGGCCTTCACGCGGGTGTACGAGCGCAGGATGCCCTCGCGCTTGAAGCCGGCCTTCTCGGCCGCGCGCTGGGAGGGCTGGTTGTCGGGGTGCACGAGGATCTCGATCCGCTCGAGGCCGAGCTGGCGGAAGGCCCAGTGCGCCGCGAGCCGGATCGCTCGCGGCATGACGCCGCGCCCGCGCGCGTTCGCGGCCACGAGGTAGCCGAGCTGGGCCCGGAGGTCGGGCCACGACGCGATTCGCACCGACATCGAGCCGAGCAGCTCGCGCCCCCGCGCATCGAGGATCGCGAGGTTGATGCCCTCGCCGCGCTCGCGCTCGGCGTCGCCGCGGGCGAGGTAGTCGAGCGCGTCGCGCTCGGTGTAGGGATGGGGCACGCGGGTCCAGCGCACGATCGGCTCGTCGTCGAGCATCGCGATCATCGCGGCGAGGTCGTCGCGGCGGAACTCGCGCAGGGAGATCTCGCCGTCGGTGAGCGGCTCCTTGACCGGCGGGAGGGGCCGCGCCACGCCCAGTTGCGAGGAGCCCCTCAGGGGACGCGGTCCTGCATCACGATTCGCCCCAGCGCGGCACGTCGAGCTCGTCGAACGGGTTGCCGCCCCCGGCCGCCGTGCCGCCGTCACCCGTGCGCTCGGCTGCGCCGCCGCCCGAGCGGCCCGACGGGCGCCGCCTGCTCTCGCCCGCGCGCACGGCCGAGAGCAGCTCGCGGTCGCGCGCGTCGCGCGGCTCGCGCACGGCCGACGCGCTCGAGCTGGGCTCCACGCGCAGGTCGCTCATGATCCGCCGGTGCCCGGCCTGGACGTCGCGCAGGATGCGCTCGGCCTGCCCCTCCAGCGACTCGCCGAGGCGGCGCAGCCCGGTGGCGATCGCCTCGGCCTGAGCCAGCGCCTCGTCGGCAGCCTGCTGGGCCCGCACGATGCGGTCGTCGGCGTCCTTGCGCGAGATCTCGTCGATCCGCGCGGCCTCCTCGCGCGCCTGCTCCCTGGTCTGCTCGCCGGCGGCGTGGGCCTCTTCGCGCAGGCGGTCGGCCTCCCGCTCGGCCTCGCGCTCGCGCTCGCGGGCGTCGCGTTCGGCAGCGGCCCGGATCTCCTCGGCCGCGTCCTCGGCCGCCTTGACGATCGACTGAACCTGCTCGGCTGCGAGCTCCGCCGCCCGCGAGGATGGGCTCTGGGAGGCCATGGGGATACCCGATCTTCCCAGACTCGCGCGACGGAATCGCGCTCCGGGGCCGCCGATAACCTCAGCCGCCTCATGGAGCGGTACGACCCGAAGCGCATCGAGCCCAAGTGGCAGCAGGTCTGGGAGGCCGAGCGCACGTGGGAGGTGCCCAACGATCCTGGCGCGGACGCGGACAGCTCGTACGTGCTCGAGATGCTCCCGTACCCGTCCGGCGAGCCCCACATGGGCCACCTGAAGTGCTACTCGATCGGCGACGCGATCGCGCACTACCACCGGCGAACGGGCCGCCGCGTGTTGCACCCGATGGGCTACGACGCGTTCGGCCTGCCGGCCGAGAACCACGCGATCCGCACCGGCCAGCACCCGCGCGACTCGACCGAGGCGTCGATCGAGGAGTTCAAGCGCCAGTTCCTCTC
>JAXDJC010000040.1:0-11364 GCA_034663685.1 Thermoleophilaceae bacterium | reverse complement strand
GCGAAGCCTGCCGCACGCACGTGAACGGTGCATGAGAGGCGCGCTCGCCACCGTCACCCGTCCGCGCGACTCGCGAGCTCTTCCTACCCGGCCGCGTAGCCGGTGGCGCTCAGGCAACTCGCCACCCCCGCCGGGGGCGCCCCGGGCGCCACCACCACGGCCGAGCCGCTCACCGTCGCCTTCAGTCCCTGGCCGCCGGCCTGCGGCGCCGCCTTCTTGGCCCCGGCGGGCGAGGGGAACAGGAACACGTCGATCTCGGCGGACTGACCGCGCGCGGTGACGGCCACGGTGTCCACGCGGCCGCCGACCAGATCCTGGAAGAACATCGCATCCTCGTTGTCACGGGCCTTGACCAGCACCTGGGCGATGCCCGAGTCCTCGCGGATGCACGCGGCGAGCGACGCCGGCGTGCGCTCGCGGCGCTTGGGCCGGTCCGGCTTGGTGGTCTCCGGCGCCGTGGTGGCGGTCTTGGGCCGCGGTGCCGGAGCGGTGGTGGTGGTCGACGCCGTGGACGCAGGCGACGAGCTGTAGCCGTTGCCGTCGCTGCCGCACCCGGCCACGGCGAGCAGGGCTGTGGCGCCGATGACCGCGAGAATTCGCACCCGGGGAGAATAGGCTCGGGCCATGGAGTCCACCGACATCGAGCGCATCCTCCGCGAGCGACTCCAGGAGATCCAGGCGCGCATCGCGGCCCTGGCGAAGACGCCTGAGCCGGGCTCGGGCATCGGGTTCGGCAAGCGCGTGGGCGATGGCACCACGGAGGCGATCAGCCGCCGCAACGACATCGGCATCGGGACGAGCCTCGAGGTCTCCGAGCAGCGACTGCTGCGCGCGCTGGCCAAGGTCGAGGACGGCAGCTACGGGATCTGCGACAGCTGCGGCAAGCCGATCGCGCCGGCCCGGCTCGAGGTGGCTCCCGAGTCGGTGCTCTGCATCGACTGCGCCCGCTAGGGCCGACCGCCGAACGTGGTGGTGTAGGTCGCACCCGCGCCGCCCTCCTCGTAGCGCGGAACGATCCCTATCCCCACCTCCTCGAAGCCCGGCCGCAGGATGTTGTGGCGGTGGCCGGGACTGTGCATCCAGCCGCGAACGATCACCGCTGGGCTGTCGGCCCCGCTGGCGCCGGTGGCGAGGTTCTCACCCGTGGCGAAGCCGCCGGCGCGCAGGCGATAGCCGGCGGCAACGATCCGCGCGTGCGAGTCGAGCCCGTCCGGGTTCACGTGCTCGAAGAACCGGCGCCTGACCATGTCAGCCGACTGGCGCAGCGCGGCCCGGCGGAGCGCCCGGTTGGGTCGCAGGGCGGGCAGCCCGCGAGCGTGCCGCTCGGCGTTCAGCAGGCACAGGGTCGCTCGATCGGCCTCCCCCAGCCCGGCGCTTGGCTCCTCGCCCGCGTGCTTGCAGTGGTGGGTGGGCGCGTCCGTGCGCGAGGCTTGATCGCGGCTCCCTGGCCCCAGCGAGGGCACGAGGTACAGGGCGGCGGCGAGCGCCGCCACGATCGCGAGCAGCAGGGCCGCTCGTCCCCCCTCCACGGAACCTGGCACGTCCGCACCAGCCTACGCCCCGGCGGCCAAACTCGACCGCCTGTCGAAACGCGGCCGCGCCGTTTCTACCGCCGGGCGATAGGCGAAAGCCCCTGCTTAGCCGAATATTCCTGTGGTGCGGCGCGCGGAGGCGACCATCGCGGCAGTGGCGGCCCCGTTCGGCCGCGATCTCGATGCTGCCTTCGCGCGGATCGAGCGCACCCTCGCCTCGGCGCGTGAGCAGGGCGCCGGGCTGGTGGTGTTCCCGGAGTCTGCGCTCGGCGGCTACATGCGCGAGCCGCTGCCGGGGGAGATGGGGCCCGAGCTGCCGCCGGCCCTCGACCCCGACGGCCCGGAGATCGCCCGCCTGATCCGGCTCGCCGGCAGGACGGTGGTCTGCATCGGCTACACCGAGGGCGCACCGGAGGGGCTCTACAGCTCGGCGGTCTGCGTGAGCGGCGATGGCGTGCTGGGCCGCCACCGCAAGGTCCACCTCCCCCCTGCCGAGCGCTTCGCCTACACGCCGGGCGACCGGTTCGCGGCCTTCGACACCCCGGCCGGCCGGATCGGGATGCTCCTCTGCTACGACAAGCTCTTCCCCGAGGCGGCCCGGACCCTCGCCCTCGACGGCGCCGAGACGATCGCCTGCATGGCCTCCTGGCCGGTGGACCGCCACGATCCCGCGCGGCGCGCGGCAGACGACCGCCAGGCCCGGCACTTCGACCTGATGGCGGCGGCGCGGGCCGTCGAGAACCAGGTGGCCTGGGTCTCCTCCAACCAGTCGGGCGCGTGGGGGCCGCTGCGCTTCCTCGGGCGCGCGCAGATCGTGGACCCCGACGGCGTGGTGCGCGCGCGCACGGGCTCGCGCGCGGGGATGGCCGTCGCGCGGCTCGACGCGCGCGCGGCGATCGAGTCCCTCCGCGCCCGCATCGACCACCTGGGCGACCGCCGCCCGCCGGCCTACGCGTTCGCCCCGGGCGTCGCCGGCGCGATCAACGCAGCCCCGCGCGGGTAAGAACCAGAGCATGTGCGGAATCGTCGCCGCCCACGGCGCCACCGACCGTGCCGCCCTGGAGCGCATGCTGGCCCGGCTCGAGCACCGCGGGCCCGACGACAGCGGCTCGGTGGCCGTCAACGGCAGCTGGCTCGGCCACCGCCGGCTCTCGATCGTGGACGTGGGCGGCGGGGCCCAGCCCCTGCACGACCCCGAGGGCGTGCTGTGGCTGGTGGGCAACGGCGAGGTCTACAACCACGAGGCGGTGCGCGGCGGGCTCGACGACCGGCCGTTCCTCACCTCATCCGACAACGAGGTGGCGCTGCACCTGCTCGACGAGCGCGGCCCGGACGCGCTGTCGGAGCTGAACGGGATGTTCGCGTTCGTGGCCGCCGGCCACGACGGCCGCTTCGTGGCGGCGCGCGACCCCGTGGGGATCAAGCCGCTCTACTGGGCGCGCCGCGGCCACGAGGTGCTGTTCGCCTCCGAGATGCACGTGTTCGACGTGGACTGGCAGCCGTACGTGGAGCCCTTCCCGCCCGGCTGCGCGTGGACCCCGGACCACGGGCTCGTGCGCTTCGCCCGTGCCCTGCCGGACGATCCCGCCCCCGCCCCGGAGCACCGCTGGATCAGCGGCACGCGCGAGGCGCTGGTCGGCTCCGTGCACCGCCAGCTGATGGGCGACGTGCCGGTGGGCGTGTTCCTCTCCGGCGGGCTCGACTCGAGCCTGGTCGCGGCGATCGCCGCGCGCGTGCTCGCCGGCCGCGGCGAGCGGCTCAAGACCTTCGCGGTGGGCACCCCGGGCTCCCCCGACCTCGCGGCCGCCCGGCGCGTGGCGGAGCACCTGTGGACCGAGCACCACGAGACCACCTACACGGCCGAGGAGGCGCTCGAGGCGCTGCCCGGCGTGGTTCGCTCGATCGAGTCGTTCGACCCCGGCCTCGTGCGCAGCGCCGTGCCCAACTACATGCTCGCGCGGGCCACGGCCGAGCACGTGAAGGTGGTGCTCACCGGCGAGGGCGCCGACGAGCTGTTCGCCGGCTACGACTACATGCGCGAGTTCACCGACCCGGCCGGGCTGCACGCCGAGCTGGAGCGCACCGTCTGCTCGCTCCACAACCTCAACCTCCAGCGCTGCGACCGGGTGACGATGGCCCACGGGCTCGAGGCGCGCGTGCCGTTCCTCGACCGCGAGGTGATCGACTGGGCGATGAGCCTGCCCGCCGAGGCGAAGGTGGCCGGGCCGGGCGTGCCGGAGAAGCGGCTCCTGCGCGAGGCGTTCCAGGGCTGGCTGCCTCACGACCTGCTCTGGCGTGACAAGGCGGAGTTCGGCGACGGCAGCGGCGCGCGCGAGGCGCTGAGCTCGGCGATCGAGGGCGCGATCTCGGACGAGGAGCTCGAGGCCGAGCGCGACGCGGTGGACCCGCCGCTGCGGACGAAGGAGGAGCTGGCCTACTACCGGATCTTCCGCGACCACCTGCCGGGCGTGGACGCCGGAGTGGCGATCAGCCGCTTCGCGCAGGCCTGAGCGTCAGCGGCTCCTGAGGCCCCAGCCGGGGGCAACCGTTGTAGCCTCGCTGCCGATGATCAAATCGCGCTCGGCACTCGCACCGGTCCTGATCGCAGCCGCCATCGTCCTCGGCGCCTGCGGAAACAAGGCCAAGGTGGACCCGTCCACCGCCGCTCCCAGCGGCCCCGCGCCCTCGACCTCGGCGGTCACCCCGACGCCCGCCGCCCCGGACAAGGGCGGCAACCCGAAGGACATGAAGATCAAGCCGCGGGTGGACATCCCCAAGGGCAAGGCGCCGACCAAGCTCGTGGCGCAGGACATCGTCAAGGGCAAGGGCAAGGTCGCCCGGAAGGGCGACGACGTGGAGGTCCAGTACGTGGGCGTTCTCTACGACGGCGGCACCGAGTTCGACTCCTCGTGGACCAGCGGCCAGCCATTCCCGTTCACGGTGGGCAACGGCGACGTGATCCCGGGCTGGGACAAGGGCGTGCCCGGCATGAGGGTCGGCGGGCGCCGCAAGCTGATCATCCCGGCGAGCCTCGCCTACGGCGCGCAGGGCCAGCCGCCCACCATCCCGCCGAACGCCACCCTGGTGTTCGTCGTGGACCTGCTGAAGATCAAGTAGCCCCCTCGGCGGGCCGAGCGGTTCGCAATCCGGCCAGCGCGCCGGGGATGAAGGCCAGCGCGAGCGGCACGAGCAGCAGCCGCGACTCGGCCAGCACCGACGTGAAGAGGTGAATGGCGATCCAGGCCGGCACGATCGCCACGCCGATGGCCCGCAGCTCGGGCGACCAGCGCCGCCAGGCGGCCAGCGCCAGCAGCGGCAGGATGTTCACGGTCTGGAACACGAAGTCCCACGTCATCCCGCGGCCCAGGTTGTACGAGAACAGCTCGCTGCCGGGGTCCTGGCCGTTGGGCACGATGAAGAAGGCCGGGCCGACGGCCGCTCGGAGGATCCCGTAGGTGGCCGCGAACGCCACCAGCGAGATGGCGCCGATCTTGAGCGCGCGCCTGCCCTCCTCGCTGCGCCAGCCGAGCGGCCAGGCCATCGCCATCAGCATCACGGGGATCAGCCCGCTCGTCTCGCGGTTCACGGCCGCGGCGATGCTCAGGGGCAGGATCCACCACCAGCGCCGATTCAAGATCAGCAGCGCCGCCGCGAGGTAGAACACGAGGTCGCCGTAGGTGTTGAACGACATGGCCTGGTGGAAGAGCGCCTGGGTGAAGCCCCAGGCCAGCAGCCCGAGGCCGAACGCCCGCTCGTAGAGCCCGAACCCGAGCCGCCTCAGGAAGACCCACATGAGCCCGAAGATGGCCAGGTTCTGGAGGATGCGGAAGCCGAGGAAGCCGACCACGGCGGGCTGCGAGAACCCGGCGGCCCGGGCCGCGCGCCGCAGGCCCTCCGCACCCCACTCCGACAGCAGCCGGTAGCGCCACGGGTCCCCGGCCGTGTGGTCGAGGATCGCGTCGTGGCGTCCGACGAGGTCCACCTCGATGAACCTCCGCGGGTCGCGCCCGGCCGAGTCGTCGAGCAGGCCGCGGTACTGCACGTAGACGGTCGCAAGCGCGAGCATCACGATCAGCGCGGGCGCGAGAAGTTGCGTGTGGTCGGCCGGAAACAGGCGCATCGCGCGGCCAAGCTATCGCGCTACCCTCGCCCGCTCGTGCTGCGCCCCCTCCTCGCCGCCGCCCTCCTCGCCGCATCCCTCGTACCGGCGGCGCCCGCGAGCGCGGACGTGGCGTTCCTCCGCCAGATCGGCGGGCAGCAGGGCAAGAAGCCCGGCCAGTTCGCCCTGCCGGACGGGATCGGGACCGACAACGCGGGCAACATCTGGGTCTCCGACAGTCAGAACAACCGCATCCAGAAGTTCACTCCCGACGGCAAGGTGGTGCCGTTCGCGGCGTTCGCCAAGGGCCCCTGGCGCCAGGGCCCCGGGCAGTTCAAGCTGCCCTACGACGTGGACACCGACGGGCTCGGCGACCTCTTCGTGGCCGACACCCAGAACAACCGCATCCAGAAGTTCACGCCCGACGGCAGGTTCGTGCGCATGTGGGGCCGCAACGGCGGCGACGGGACCGCGGGCGTGGGGCCGGGTGAGATGGACCAGCCCCGCGGCCTGGCCACCGATCCGTTCGGCAACGTCTGGGTGGCCGACCACGAGAACGCGCGAATCCTCAAGTTCGACAACGACGGCAAGCTGCTGCTCACGCTCGGGGCCAACGGCGGCGACGGGAGCTACGGCGACGGCGTGGGCCAGTTCAACTCGCCGCGCGGCATCTGCACCGACTCCCAGGGCTTCGTCTACGTGGCCGACGACACCAACCACCGGATCGTGAAGCTGCGGAACGACACCGGCCAGTTCGTGGCGATCTTCGGCAAGCCCGGCGGGCCCGTGAGCGGGTTCGGCACCGGGCCCGGCGAGTTCCAGCTCCCGTACGGCTGCGCTGTCGACAACCGCAACCACCTGTGGGTGGCCGACACGAAGAACAACCGCGCCGTGGAGCTGACCACCGACGGGGTCTTCGTCCGCAACTGGGGCGCGGCGAACGGGGACGGCACCGCGGGATCGGGTCCCGGCGAGTTCGACGAGCCCTACAACGCCGGAAACGACTGCGCCGGCAACATCTACATCAGCGACGAGGGCAACCACCGCGTGCAGGTCTTCGGCGAGCCGGGCGGGCCGAAGCCGGTGTGCCCGCCTGGGCTCACGATCGCCGGCGCGAAGGCCAGTCTCGGCACCCGCCGCGTGGACGTGAGCGCCACGTGCGACCGCATCTGCCGCGTGGTGGCGCGCGCCACCGTGCGCGACACCTCGGGGCGCCTCGTCCGGCTCGCCTCGCGCGCCGTGGTGCTCCGCGACACCGCCTCGCACGGCCTGGCGCTGCCGATCCCGGCGTCGGTGGCCAAGCGCCTCGCGCGCGGCGCGGCCGTGACGCTGCGGGTAACCGCTTCGGGCGCCCCGGGCGCCGACCGCGTCCGACCCAAGGGCCTCAAGCTGGGCGCCTGATGCGGCGGCTCGCCGGCCCGCTGGCGCTCCTGGCGATCGCGGCCGTGCTTCCCACGCCGGCGGGAGCGGCGGAGGTCGCCGCGGACCGGGCCGTCAAGCGCAGCTGCCAGGCGCGGCTGCTGCCCGCCGGCACTCCCGGCGCCGCACGCACCGGCTACACGCCGGCCGCCACGGGGGTGCTCACCACGCGGCTCACCGGATCCTCGGGCGACTGGGACCTGGCGCTGTTCGATGCCGCGAGCGGCTCGCCGCGAGCGGCGTCGGCGAGCGCGGGCCGGCGCGAGATCGCCACCGCGCTCGTGGAGGCGGGGCACCCGCTCGTGGTGCAGGCGTGCCGGCGCAGCGGACGCGGCACCCGGGCCACCATCTCCTCCGACCTCCACGAGCAGGCCGCGGTGCCGAGCGAGCCGGCCGCGATGGTGCGCGTGCCGCTCGGGGCCGGCGGGACGATCGACCAGCTCGAGGCGACCGGCCTCGACGTGACCCACGACATCTCGCCCACCGGCGCCACGGTGGTCCTCTACTCGGCCGCGGAGCGCGCCAAGCTGCTGGCCGCGGGGTTCACGTTCCAGACGCTGGTGCCCGACCTGCGCGCGCAGGACCGCGCGCGGGCGCACACCGACAGCATCTACTCCGCACGCGTGACCGCGTCATCGCTGCCGAGCGGCCGCGACTCCTACCGCACGCTCGCCGACTACTCCACCGACCTCAAGTCGCTGGCGGACAGCCACCCGTCGCTGGTCCGCCGGCTCGACATCGGGATGTCCATCGAGGGCCGCCCGATCGAGGGCGTGGAGATCGGCGGAGCCGTGCACGGCCACGACGGCCGGCCGGTCTTTGCCGTGCTCGGCCTCCACCACGCGCGCGAGTGGCCGTCGGGCGAGATGCCGATGGAGTTCGCGGAGGAGATCGCCGCGGGCTACGGCAGGGACGCGCGGATCACGAGCCTGCTCGACCGCGTGCGCGTGATCGTGCTGCCGGTGATGAACCCCGACGGGTTCAACGTGTCGCGAACCGCCGGGCCAACCGCGGTCGACGACGACCCGAACTCCACGCTGCCGCTGATCGTGAGCGACGGGGCCAGCTACAAGCGCAAGAACTGCCGCCCGAGCGCCGGCCCGTCCAGCGCGCCGTGCATCTCGCGGCCGGCCGCGCAGGGCGTGGACCTCAACCGCAACTACGGCGCGTACTGGGGCGGGCCGGGCTCCGACGGAGCCAACGTGAGCGCCCAGGACTACCGCGGCCCGGCGCCGTACTCGGAGCCCGAGTCGGAGGCGTTCCACAAGCTCTCCTCCACGCGATCGATCGTCACGGTGGTGACCCACCACACGTTCACCGACCAGGGCTACTGGCTGCGCCAGCCCGGCTTCTGCAGGGCGGCCACGTGCGACCGCAACGTGGACGTGATCCCCGACGAGCCCGGCATGAGGGCGCTCGGCGACGCGATGGGCCACGCCACCGGCTGGGCGTCCGACCTCGGCTGGGTGATCGGCCAGATCACCGGCGCCACCGAGGACTGGAACTACTTCGCGCAGGGCGCCTACGGCTACACGCCCGAGCAGCGCGGCCCCAACTTCCATCCCAACTTCGGCGACGCCGTGGTCAAGGAGTACACGGGCACCGCCCCGGGCGCCCACGGCGGGGTGCGCGAGGCCCTGCTGCGCGCGGGTGAGCAGGCGGCCAACCCGTCGTTTCACTCGGTGCTGCTGGGCGCCGCTCCGGCGGGCAGCGTGCTCCGGCTGCGCAAGTCGTTCGTCACCGACACGAGCCAGCCGGACGTGAAGGTCCAGGACAGGCTCGACTTCACCACCACGGTGCCCGACTCCGGCTTCTACAACTGGCACGTGAACCAGTCCACGCGCCCGCTGTCGACCACTCCCGAGAGCTACGCGCTGACCTGCGAGACGCCGACCGGCGAGGTGAAGGAGACGCGGCCGGTCACGATCGCCCGCGGGGAGATGCAGGCGATCGACCTGGCCTGCGGCGGCCCCGCGCCCGAGCCGCCCACGCCCACGCCGCCCTCGCAGCCGGGCCAGCTGCTCTGCGCCGACCTGCGCGCGCCGGTGTCCTCGCCCACGCGCGGATCGCTGCACGTGAGCCGCGATCGGCTCACCGTGCGTGGCCGCGCGAGCGACCACGGCTGCAGGGCCGCGGGCGGACTCCACAGCCGCCGCGGCCGGCTGGCGCGCGTGCTGGTGGCCGCGGCGCTGCGCGACGGAAAGCGCTGCCGCTTCCTGAGCGCGACGGGCGGGCTGTCGGGGCCCCGCTCGTGCAGCCGGGCTCTGCGCGTTCCGGCCGCGGGGCTGACGAGCTGGTCGCTCGAGGTCCAGGGCAAGCTGCGGCGCGGCCGCTACGACGTGTGGGCTCAGTCGGTCGACACCTCGGGCAACGTGGAGCGCAGGCGCCGCCGCGTGCTCTCGGCCACTCTGCGCTAGCTGTCGCCGTCGGCCGGCTCGCGCCGCAGCGGCGCGGTGATCCGCTCGACCCGGCCGGCCATCCGGTCGATCGGGGCCGCCATCTCGATCACCCGCCGGACCTGCTCGTTGGCGCGGGCCAGCTCGGCCTGCGACTCGGCGAGCACGCCCTGGGACTCCGCGAGCTGCTCGCGGGCGGCGCGCGCCTCCTCGAGCATGGCCTCGGAGTTGGCGGCGATCGTCTCGCCCGTGCCAGCGATGCGCTCGGCCACCGGCTGCGCCGCCTCGATCGCCATGCGCGCGGCGGCCGCCTCCTTCTGAGCGCGGTCGGCGGCGGCCACCAGGTCGTCGCCGCCGGCGAGCATCCGCTCCACGGTGGTCCGGGCGTCGGTCATCTCGGCGAGCAGGCGGTCGCCCTGGTCGTTCAGGCGCTCGACACCCTTCAGGCCGCGTTCTCCCTGCTCGTTGAGGGTTTCCAGGGCGTCGAGAGCGCGCTCCATGAGTTCGAGCGCCCTGCCGATCGAGGCGAGCGCGCCGGCCGCCGCCAAGGGAAAGCCTGCCACTCGGGCCACGGTGCCCAAGGGGTCGCGGACCAGGGTCAGAGGGAGCGTGAGCGGGTTCGCCACGGCCGCTGATCCTACGCGTGCGGAACCCAAGCGGGCGCCGAGGGCGGGCACGGTCGCCCAAGCCCTTTCCAGCCGCTGGTCCTGGCGCTACGATCGCACTCGATGACCACTGAGAGTCGCCGCACCGACATCCTCAAGTCCTCGCCCCGGATGTTCGACTCGGAGCTGCTCGACCGGCTCTCCCGCGTGCATCCCGCCGTGCCCGTGGTGATCTTCCTGCCGGCCGTCTCGATCATGCTGGCCATGGGCGCCGCCAGGCTGAGCGCTCTGACCACGCTCGGGCTGCTCGCAGCCGGCTACGCCGTCTGGACCCTGTCCGAGTACTGGATCCACCGCGGGGTCTTCCACTTCGAACCCGAGGAAGGCTTCGGCGCCCGGCTCCACTGGATCATCCACGGCGTGCACCACGACCACCCCAACGACCCGCTCCGGCTGGTCATGCCCCCGGGGGTGAGCGTGCCGGTCTCGTCGCTGCTGATCCTCCTGTTCTGGGCGGTGATCGGCGCGCCGTACTTCCTCCCGTTCTCGGCCGGCTTCTTCGGTGGCTACCTGGCCTACGACATGACCCACTACGCCCTGCACCACCACAAGCCGAAGACGCGCCTGGGCCGGCGCCTGCGCGAGCTGCACATGCGCCACCACTTCCAGGACGACACGAGGGGCTTCGGAATCTCCGCGCCGTACTGGGACAAGGCCTTCGGCACGTTCCCGGAAGCCGCGGACAAGAGCCGCTAGGCCTTCGAACCCACCCTCGGCCCGCCCGTTCGCCGCGCCCTGCGCGGATCGACGAACGGCTGCGGGCGCGCCCGCGTGGGCGTGAAGAGGATTGTGCCGGTGACTACACTCGGCGCTCGCTGCGGCTGTGGCGAAATTGGTATACGCGATGCGTTCAGGGCGCATTGGGGGCAACCCCGTGGAGGTTCGAGTCCTCTCAGCCGCACTCCCTCGGAGCCGCCCGGCGGCCCCCCCGCCCCCGTCGCACATGCGTCCAAGATCCGCCACGCGGAGGGCAATCTCGGGCCCGCCCCGGCCGATCCTGGGAACAGGCACTTCCCCAAGCGCCCGGCCGGCCCCCCGCCGGCCAACCAGTCCCCCGCGAGGGCCCGGCCATGCGCTGGGCCCTCGTCAGTTCTGGGAGCCGCCGGCCAGGAAGGCCAGCACGTGCTCGGCGATCTCGTCGCCGCGATCCTCCTGCAGGAAGTGCGCGGCGCCCTCGATCCGGATCTGCTCGCCGGCGCTGGGGATCGTCGAGGTGAAGCGCTCGCCCGAGCGCGGGAACGGGAACACCGGGT
>JAXDJC010000229.1:0-2641 GCA_034663685.1 Thermoleophilaceae bacterium | reverse complement strand
GCGGCCGGCAACCTGGCCCGCCTGGGCCTGCTGCTGCTCGGCAGCACCGCGCTCACCGCCCACGTCTTCGTCCTCAACGACTGGGCGGAATACGACAGCGATGCGCGCGATGCCCGCCGCGCGGCCTCGGCTCCCGACGGGACCGGTATCGGCCGCGCGCAGATCGCGCGCGTCGCCACGATGCTCCTGGTCGTGGCCGGCGCCGCCTTTGCGGCGGTGGGCACCCCGGCGATGCTGCTCGGCGCCGGGATCGCCACGCTCAGCGTCGTCTACTCGCTCGCGCCGCGCTTCGGCAAGAGCACCCCGGTCGCGGCCTCGCTCAACCATCTTCTCGGGGGCATGCTCCACTTCCTCATCGGCTACACGCTCGTCCACGCCGCGAACGCGAAAGGCGTCGTCCTCAGCCTCTTCTTCGGTCTGGTGTTCGCCGCGGGCCACCTCAACCAGGAGGTGCGCGATTACGAGTCCGACCGTGCCGCCGGGATCGGGACGAGCGCGGTGGTCTTCGGGTGCCGGCAGGCCTTCCTCGCGAGCTTCTGCCTGTTCACCGCGGCGTATGCGCTGGTGGTCGGCCTGGCCGCGGCGGGGCTGCTGCCGAGCGTCCTGCTCCTGACCGGCTTCGTCTGGCTGCTGCAGGCGTGGTGGTCGCTTCAGGCGCTGCGTCGAGGTCTGGGGGCGGAGACGGCGTTGTGGATGCAGCGCCGGTACCGGTTGCTCTTCGCACTCGTCGGACTGGCGATGCTCATCCGGTGAGAAGTGGTGGTTCCGAGGCCCTGCCCACCCGCTGAAGGACGATAGGGTTCCGCCTCTCCCGATGTCCGACGCGAACAGACTGCACTCGCCGGTGGTCGTCGCCGGCATGCATCGCTCGGGCACCTCGCTGGCCGCCTCGATCATCGCCGCCGGCGCCGTCCGGATGGGCGACCGGACCAACGGCCACGCCGAGGACCTCGACTTCCTCGAGCTCAACCGCGCGGTGCTCGCGGCCACCACCCCCACCGACGACGGCGGGCACCCGGACTGGGGCTGGACGGAGCACGATCGCCGCCGTCCCGCCGGGTCCGACGCCTTCGCGACCCGCGCGAGCGAGCTCATCGCGGCGCGCACCCGCACCGGCGAGCGGTGGGGCTGGAAGGACCCGCGCACGACGCTTCTCCTCGACTTCTGGCATCCGCTCCTGGACGACCCGGTCTACCTCGCGATGTACCGGCCGCCGTGGGATGTCGCCGACTCGATGCAGCGCCTGGGCGCCGAGGTCTTCCTCCGCAACCCGGGCTACGGGCTCGCCATCTGGTCGTATTACAACCGCCACCTGCTGGACTTCCACCTGCGCCACCGCGACCGGAGCCTGCTCGTGAGCGCGGACGCGCTCGTCCGCGAGCCGGCGCGGTTCGGCGAGCTGCTCGAGGAGCGGCTGGGCGTCCACGTGCCCGAGGACCGCCTCGCGTCACTGGTCGACTCCGACGCGCTCGCAGTCACGCCCCCCGGTGATCGCATCGCCGCACTGATCGACGCCGTCCATCCCGGCGCGTCGGATCTTCTTCGCCGGCTGGACACGGCGGCGGACCTGCCGGCGGAACGCGCGTGGCCCGCGACCGGGCCGCGATTCGACGCGAGCCCGACGTCTCCCGCGGCGCGGCTCGCCGTGGTGATCCCCTGCTTCAACCAGGGCGAGACGCTGATCGAGGCGATCGCCAGCGTCGAGCGCAGCCCCGAGGAGCTCGAGCTCGTCGTCGTCAACGACGGCTCCGACGAACCGGCGACGCTCGACGCGCTCGACGCGTTGCGCGCGCGGGGGTACGCGATCCACGATCAGGCGAACGCCGGGGTCGCGGCGGCACGGAACGCCGGCGTCGCCCACACGCGCGCGGCGGCGGTCCTGCCGCTCGACGCGGACAACCGGCTGTGCCCGGACTTCATCGCGGGGGCGCTCGCCGTGCTCGAGGCCTCCCCCGCGGTCGGCGTCGTCTACGGGGACCGACGGGAGTTCGGCCTGCGAGATGGCGTCGTCGACGTCCCGCCCTTCGATCTCCCCACGCTCCTCACGTACAACTTCATCGACGCATGTGCGGTCGTCCGGCGCACGGCGTGGGAGGCGGCCCGGGGACACGATGCGACCGCGCCGATCTCCGGCTGGGAGGACTGGGAGTTCTGGATTGCGGTGGCGGAGCGCGGCTGGGCCTTCCACCACCTCCCGGCCCCGGCCTTCGAGTACCGCGTCCGGCCCGACTCGATGGTCGCCGGAACGACGTCCCCCGACACGCGCCGTCGCCTGTACGACCGCGTGATCGCCCGCCACGACGCCCTCTACCGCGAGCATCTCGCGGAGATCCTGATGCGCGGGCAGAGCGCGGCGGGGGAGCTGGTCTCGATCGGCCGCGATCGGGAGCGCCTCCACGGCGAGATCGCTCAGCGGGAGGAGAAGATCCGGCAGCTCCACGGCGAGGTCGCGATCCGTGACGAAGAGGTCCGGCGCCTCCACCGGGAGGTCGCGATCCGCGACGAGGACGTCCGGCGCCTCCACCACGAGGTCCGGGGCAGCGACGTGGAGATCGAACTTGCCGGGGCGGGAGCAGGCCCCATGAACATCTGCACGATCGTCGCCAAGAACTACATCGCCCAGGCGCGGGTGCTGGCGGAG
>JAXDJC010000203.1:0-2509 GCA_034663685.1 Thermoleophilaceae bacterium | reverse complement strand
TCCAGAGCGGCAGCCCGCTCTGCATCGGGTCGATGCCGCGGTGGCGCAGCACGACGACACCCGCGCCCATCAGCCCGAAGATCGCGCCGGAGGCTCCGACCGTCACAGCGTTCGGCGTGACTATCAGCGCGCCGAACGAGCCGGCAAGCAGCGCGACCAGGTAGATCAAGACGAACCGCACGCGGCCGATCGCGGGCTCGAGCAGCGTCCCGAGGATCCACAGCGAGTACATGTTCACGAGCAGGTGGAAGAGGCCGGCGTGGAGGAACCCCGCGGTGAGCAGCCGGTAGACCTCACCGTTCGCGACCGATGGCCCGAACAGGGCGAAGTTCTGAACCACGCTGCTGCCGCCGATGCCGTTCGCGCTCGCACCGCTCGCCATCTGACCGAGCTGCAGCGCGATGCAGATGCCCATGATCACGTACGTCACGACCGGCGTCTCGGCGCGGGCGAGCGTCGCGCTCGTCTTCACGCGCGTGCGCTGGCGCGAGCACTCCGGGCAGCGCATGCCGACCGGCGTCGGGGTCATGCACTCCGGGCAGATCGGGCGCCCGCAGCTCGAGCACGAGACGCCCGTCTCACGGCTCGGATGGCGATAGCACGTCTCCATGAAAGAGACGATATCCAGGCCTCTAAAGGCGGCCTCAGCGCTAGATCTTGGCGCTGATGATCGGCACCTCGGACGGCCGCTGAGCGCCGCCCGTGCGCTCGCGCGTCACGAGCACGGCGCTGACGCCGCGCAGGTCGTCCGGGATCGCGCCCGCGCCGTTGCCCTGCGAGTCGACGCTGAACAGCGTGCCGGGCTGCAGCTGGTCGCCGCGCTTGAGCCAGATCTCGTACACCTCGCCCGGCTTCGGCGCCGGCAGTCCGGACACGCGCAGCTGCGACGGGCCGCCGCCGGCGTCCTTCGGCACCGTGAGCGTGGCACTTGCGTTCTGCACGCGCGAGCGGTCGACCACCGCGGCCACGACCCGCTGCGCGTCGCCGTTCGAGCCGCCCGACAGCTGCGAGACCGCCACGCCCAGCGCGATCCCGACCGCGAGCACGAACGCGGCGCTCACCCACGCCAGCTCCGGTCGCATGCCGCTGAAGAGGCGATCGAGCCCGAGCCGCTCGCGCAGCGGCCGGCGCACAGGCGCGCGCTCGCCGGCGGCGTCCTCGCGCACGGCCTCCATCAGCGAGCGCTTGAGCGACGGCGGCGCGGCAAACGGCTCGACGGACCGCGGCAGCACGTCCACGGCGGCGCGCAGGCGCTCGACCTCGGCACGGCAGTCCGCGCAGCTCGCCAGGTGACCCTCGAACGCGGCCTGCTCGGCGGGCTCGAGCGCGGAGAGCACGTACGCGCCCGCGTCTTCCATATGCCTGTCGTCGGCGCTCACAGCGCGAACTCCCCCTGCAGCTGGCGGCGCAGCTTCTCCAGGCCGAGGCGCATGCGGCCCTTCACCGTGCCGACCGGCATGTTCAGCATCTCGGCTATCTGGGTGTGGGTGAAGCCACCGAAGTAGGCCAATTCGATCACCTTCGTCTGCTCGTCCGGCAAAGTGTCGATCGCGCTGCGCACGGTGCGCGCGTCCTCGCGGCGGGCCACCTCCACGTCGGTGCGCTCGGGCGCCTCCTGGCGCTCCTCGAGACCCTCCGCGCTGGTCCGCCGGCGGTCGTGCACGAGGTTACGCCGCAGCGCGTCGATCGTCCTGTGGTGCACGATCCCAAGCACCCACGAGCGCACGCTGCCGCGCTCGCTCTCGTAGCGCATGCGGCTGCGCCAGATCGACAGGAACGCCTCCTGGACCACGTCCTCGGCCACGACGCGGTTGCCCACCATCCGGTATGCGAGCGAGAACGCGGCACCGCCATGGCGGTCGTAGACGGTCTCGAAGGCGCGCGGGTCGCCCTGGCGCACAAGCTGCATGAGCTCCTCGTCGGCCAGTCGTTGGATGTCCTTGGATGTGGTCAAAGCTTGGAGGGCAGGCGTTCCCCTGCGGGAATACACTCCCACCTGGCTCTTCGCACGCCACTGGCGCCCGGATCACTGGCCTCCAGCACGCCACCTCCTGAAAGAGAATCGCTTGACGCGCTCACCCGCACAGACCTACGCGCTCGTGATCGGTGCCGCCCTGACGGTGGCCGGGATCGCCGGGTTCTTCTACTCCACGTCGTTCGGCAAGCCGGGCGACACCGATGCCGTGCTGGGGGTGCTCGACGTGAACGGCTGGCACAACCTGGTGCACCTGCTCACCGGGCTGCTGGGCCTAGCCGTGGCCGGCTCATACACGGGCGCGCGCCGTTACGCCGTCGGGTTCGGCGCGATCTACGCCGTCGTAGCGCTGTGGGGCTTCGTGGTGGGCGACGGCGAGTCGATCCTCGGGATCATCCCGGTGAACAGCGAGGACAACGTGCTGCACGTGCTGATCGCGCTCGCGGGCCTCGCGGCCGGCCTCGGCACTTCCCCCACCCCGAGCCCGAGCTACGTGGGCGCCGAGCCCGGCGGGCACTACAGGTCGTTCAGGTA
>JAXDJC010000190.1:0-3014 GCA_034663685.1 Thermoleophilaceae bacterium | reverse complement strand
TGCACGACGGGACCTGCTGGAAGTAGATGAAGCTCTGGCAGCTCGCCTGCGAGTTGGCCTGGCGGCCGAGGTTGGCGCCGAACCACTTCGCCTCCGCGCTCGGAGCGGCCACGAAGAGGATTCCTATAGCGAGCGCGGCGATCCTGCGCATGTCAGCTCCGTGGCACCAGCACGGCCATCGTGGTCGTCTTCTTGAACGCCTTGAGGCTGAGCCCGATGCTCAGCTCGGTGGCGCCGGGCGTGACCGTGACCTTGACCTTGCGGCTCTTCCTGGTGAGGTTCGCGCGCGTGGTCTTGATCCCCTGGCCCGACACGGTCACGCGCCCGGACAGGGTGGAGCCGAGGGTGAGCGTGAGCTTGGAGGCCGTCGGCGCAAGCTGCGCCGGGGCCACCAGGGCGAGGAACTGCGGCGGGACCGCCAGGACCTTGATCTTGAGTCGCGCCGTCCCCCTGCGGCCGAGGCGGTCGGCCACGACCAGGCTGATGGCGTGCGTTCCCGGGCGCAGCCCGGCCGCCGTGATCGACGGCCCGCGACCGAGCAGGCGCGTGCCCTCGAGCCAGGTGAGCCGCGTGCGGCCGATCGGCCGGCCGGCGTCGTCGTAGCCCTCGCCGCTCAGGTTGAGCGCGGCGTCCGCCGGGATCGCCGTGCCGGCCGGCGGGCTCGTGATGAGCGCGCGGGGCGGCCGGCCCGCGGCCTGGAACACGCCCGAGGTGCCCGAGCCCTCGTTGAAGCCGTCGTTCACGCGCACGCGGAAGCGCGCGTTCTTCGAGCCGGGGAGCGCGGAGCTGACGACGGAGGCCTTGCCGGCATCCGCGCCGGTCCACACCGTCCGCCAGCTCGAGCCGCCGTTGACCGAGTAGTCCACCGACGCGGTGGCACCGAGGTTGCCGTCGGGGTCGGTGCTCTTCCACGCCACGGCCACGCTCTTGCCGGCGCCCACGTGCGCGCCCGCCTTCGGGCTCGCGACCTTCACCTTCGGAGCGTTGGGCGTGCGCTTGCGAGTGGCCACCACCGCGCCGCCGCTCATGATGTCGAGCTGCGCCACTCCGCCGTTCTGCGCCTTGCGCAGCGAGCCCCCCGGCACCGGCACCGACGCGCCCAGCGTGGCCACCGAGCCGCCGTCCTCGATGTGGTTGTCGTCCACCGCCATCGGCGTGTCCGAGAGGACCTCCCCCGACGACCCCTTGAGCATCAGGTGGTACTGCGAGCTTGGAGCCGCCTGGGTCGTGCCCTGCTTGGGCTCGACGTGCATGAGCTGGACGCCCGCGTCGGGGGTGAGCACCGCCGCCACGTCGAGCACGCCGGACGCGGCGGCCGCGGCCACCTTCCTCCTGGCTCCGCGCTTCACGCCGTAGTTGACGAGGTAGAGGAGCGACTCGTTCCAGTGGCGCAACGAGATCCACGAGTCCGGGTCGCCGCCGCCGACCGAGGCGCAGTACGACATCAGGTCGAACCACTGCGCCGGCTGGAAGTCGGCCTTCGTCCCGTCCGAGGACCCGACCCCGCTGAGGGCGAGCGGCACGAGCGGCCGGAAGTACGACAGGGCCCCGCCGGATCCCGCGGCGCGGTCGAGGCCCACGCTCTGCGTGTAGCCCTTCTCGTCGGGCGGCCACGCCACGCCGGCGTCCTTCGGATCCTTGTAGCAACCGGAGTCCGTGCCGGCGTGCGGGCGCCCGAACGCGTGGAACATCTCGTGCGCGATCGAGCTGAGCGGCCGCGTGCCCTTGGAGTTCACGCCGTCCCAGTAGCGCACGATCGCGCTGCGGCGGGCGATGTTGGGGTCGATCCCGCCGTTCGACTGGCCGCGGATGCCGC
Organism: Thermoleophilaceae bacterium; assembly: GCA_034663685.1. Lineage (GTDB taxonomy): Bacteria > Actinomycetota > Thermoleophilia > Solirubrobacterales > Thermoleophilaceae > AC-37. Next base: position 1,198 of record JAXDJC010000190.1, on the reverse strand, counting down.
CGGGGTTCACGCCCATCAGCAGGTCCCCGGGGAAATACTGCCCCACCGCGCGGAGGCGGTCGTGGGTCAGCGCGGAGATCGTGGAGCCGGGCAGCGGCAGGTCGGGGAGGAAGTTCGGGTCGATGCCCAGGGACTTGTAGAACGGGCCGAAGTACGAGCGGTAGGTGGCGTTGGCGATGTCGGTCACGTCGATGTCGGTGTAGTAGCCCGGCACGTGGAGCTGCCCCGAGCCCAGCGGAGCGATGTTGCGCGCGCGCTCGAAGGCGGTGAAGGAGTCCGGCGCCGGGTTCTGCCCGTCGACCGTGAGCCTCGCGGGCGCGATCGTGATGTCGGGCGTGGAAATGAACGGGATCCCGTTCAGCGCGAACGAGTTGTTCTGCGCGCACGCCGGCTTCTCGCACTCCGCCTGCGAGGGGCCGAAGAGCACCTGCGGCGGGAGGATCTTCGCCTCGAGCTTGATCGTGCCCTTGGTCCACGAGGAGGGGAGCACGAACTCGAACGCGGTGCGCCCGGCCCGGTCGGCCAGCGCCACGCTCGCCGAGCCGTAGGCGAGCGTGCGGACCCCGCTGACCGCCGAGATCGGGCTGCCCGGAAGCGGGCCGCCGCTGTTCTTGGACCCGTACAGCACCGCCTCCACGTTGTCGACCTTGCCGTTGGTCGGGCTGGCCACGTTCGCGAACACGCGCACGACGGTCTTGCCGCCCTCGGCGAGCAGTGCGCCGCTGTAGGACGCGGGCACCGCGGGCTTGGCCGGGTCGCGGGCGGGGAGCACGCTCGACTGCACTCCCTGCGAGACCTCGATCCCGTTCACCTGAACGTCGAAGTTCCTGCGCACCGCGAGCGGCAGCTCGATCGTGCGCGGCGCGTTGCCGGGTGAGGAGCCGGCAGCCGTTGGCGTGGCCGTGAGCGTGATGTTCCCGTCGAAGGTCGTGACCGACGCGGACGCGTTGAGCGTGACCAGCACGCTGGCCGGGTCCGCCGCGCCCGGCTGCGGCGTGAGGCTCGCGGTCACGCCCGGCGGCAGGCCGGAGGCCGTGAACGTGACCGGCCCGCTCGAGCCGTTCACGCGGTTGACCTTCACGGTGACGCCGGCGGACTTGCCCGGCGTGAGCCCGATCGCCCCGAAGAACTGGTTGGGGTCGACCGTGAGCGCGAAGTCCGCGGGTGGCGGCACCACCGGCGTGTCGTAGGTCAGGTC
>JAXDJC010000029.1:0-9968 GCA_034663685.1 Thermoleophilaceae bacterium | reverse complement strand
GCCGCCGCCGGTTCGACATCGAGGACCACTCGACCAACGTCGCCTGGCTCGCGCTGCCGTCGCTCGGCGAGGCCTGGCACCACAACCACCACGCCTTCCCGCGCTCGGCCCAGCACGGCCTCAGGCGTTGGGAGGTCGACCCCTCGGCGCTCGTGATCGGCGCGCTGGAGAGGCTCGGCCTGGCGTGGAACGTGATCCGGATCGCGCCGGAGCGCCAGCAGCAGAAGCTCGCATAGCGCGTAGCGCCCGGCTCCCGCCCTCGCGGCGCAACGTAAGATCCCGGCCGGTGGACGACCACTCGCTCAGCCGGCGCGACTTCATCGCTCGCGCGGCGTACTCGGCGGGGCTGGCGGGGGCCTCGACCGTCCTGCCCGTGAACTTCCTCCTCGAGCAGGCCGCGGCGGCCCAGTCGCGCCGCGTTCCGCTCCCGCGGCCGCGCGACGTGCCGATCGACCACTTCGTGATCGTGATGATGGAGAACCGGTCTTTCGACCACTACTTCGGCTGGCTCGGGGACGTGGCGGACGCCACGCAGAAGGCGAGCTACGTGGATCCGGACACCGGCAAGCCGGTGGCCACGCGCCACGCGAGCGCGCTCGAGGCGCCGTACCAGGGCTGCGGCCACCCGGACCCCGGGCACGGCTGGGAGAACGGCCGCGCCCAGCTCAAGGACGGCTTCCTCGCCAAGGGCAGCGGCAACGACGTGTTCGCGCTGAGCTACTACAACGAGGGCGACTGCGGCTTCATCCACCCGGCCGGCAAGGCGTTCACGCTGTACGACCGCTTCTTCTGCTCGGCGCTCACGTCCACGTGGCCCAACCGCTACTTCAAGTGGTCGGCGCAGGCGGGCGGGCGGCGGACCAACACCCCGCCCGTCGACACCGCCGGCAATCAGTGGGAGACGATCTTCGACCGCGCGCTGGCCAGCGGCCTGAGTGCCCGCTACTACAACTCGGACCTCCCGTTCTCGGCGGTCTGGGGCGCGCGCGGCGCGCCCTGGACCAACAAGCTCGAGCGCTTCTACGCGGACTGCGCCAGCGGCACGCTGCCCAACATCTCGATCGTTGACCCGCCATTCCGCGACGGCGGCGGCGGCCAGGGCATGTCGGCGGACGAGCACCCGCACGGCGACATCAGGCTCGGCCAGGCGTGGATGTCGGACGTGATCCACGCGTTCATGGCCTCGCCCAACTACCGCAACGGCGCGCTGTTCCTGGTCTACGACGAGCACGGCGGGTTCTGGGACCACGTGCGCCCGCCGCGCGTGCCGGACGTGCTCGGCAGCCGGAACATCGACGAGGACTGGGGTCAGATGGGGTTCCGGATCCCGGCCGTGGCGATCTCCCCGTGGAGCACCAGGACGGGCAGCGAGCGCGCACGGGTGAGCCACGCCACGCTGGGGTTCGAGTCGATCATCAAGTTCATCACCTACCGGTACAGCCTCGGCAACCTCACCGTGCGCGACCGCTACGCCAAGAACATCGGGCGCACGTTCGACTGGGCGCACCCCCGGATGGAGCCGCCGGACCTGCCGGACCCGTCGCAGGTGGCGTCGTCCCCGTGCCCCACCGGCGGCGACCAGACCCCGATCCCGCAGACCAACGCCGAGACGCGGGAGAGCCACGCCAACGACCTCGCCGGGCTCGAGGAGCTGGCCCATCGATTCGGCGTGCCGGTGGGCGACGGCAGGGTCGACCAGATCTTCACGAAGCCGGACTCGCTGCGCAAGGCGATCCGCAGGCGTACGATCTCGAAGACCGGCGAGCGCGTCGGCTGAGCATGAGATACGGAATCCTCGGAACCGGAACGGTCGGTCAGACATTGGCCACCAAGCTGGTGGCGGTCGGGCACGAGGTGTGCATGGGCGCGCGCGACGCGGCGAACGAGAAGGCGGCCGCGTGGGCGGCGGCCGAGGGAGGGCGGCACGGCACGTTCGCGGACGCGGCCGAGTTCGGCGAGGTGGTGGTGAACGCCACGGCGGGAACGGCGTCGCTCGAGGCGCTCGGCCTGGCCGGCGCGGAGCGGCTCGCCGGCAAGGTGCTGATCGACGTGGCCAACCCGCTCGACTTCTCGGGCGGGATGCCGCCGCGGCTCTCGGTCTGCAACGACGACAGCCTCGGCGAGCAAATCCAGCGCGAGTTCCCGGACGCGCGCGTGGTCAAGGCGCTCAACACGATGGGCGCGCCCGTGATGGTCGATCCATCGTCCGTGCCGGGCGAGCACACGGTGTTCGTGTGCGGCGCCGACGACGGCGCCAAGCAGGAGGTCAGGAGGATGCTCGAGAGCTTCGGCTGGCCCGAGGGGTCGATGCTGGACCTCGGCGGGATCGACGGCGCGCGCGGGATGGAGATGTACCTGCCGCTCTGGCTGAAGATGTTCGGGGCCGCCGGCACGCCGGTGCTGAACGTCGCGGTCCTCGTAGCCGAGGGATGAGCCGCGCCGTCCGGATCGGGCTGCCCGCCGCGATGCTCGTGGCGGGGCTCTTCCTCACGTTCGGGCTCGACTCGCGAGGGGCCCACGGGGCGGGCTACACGCTGCTCGGGTCGTCCGCTCTGCTCGTGCTCTCGATCGTGATCTTCCGGGCCGGGCTCGAGAGCACCGCGGATCGCGACCGGGAGGAGGCGGCGCGCGTGTTCTTCGACCGCGAGGGGCGCTGGCCGTACCGCGGCGAGCTGGACGCGCAGTTTGGCCAGGCCGACGGCGGGAACGATCCAAGAGGATGAGGCAGCTCACGAGTCTCGACGCGCAGTTCCTGGCGATGGAGACGCCGCGCACCTACGGGCACGTCGGCGGCTTCGCCGTGCACGACCCCACCACGGCGCCCGGCGGAAGCGTCACGCGCGCGGACATCTGCCGGATCGTGGGCGAGCGCATCCATCTGCTGCCGCCGTTCCGCTGGAAGCTCGCCACGGTCCCGCTCGGGCTCGACCACCCGTACTGGATCGAGGACGCCGACTTCGACCTCGACTTCCACGTGCGCGAGACGGCCGTGCCGCCGCCCGGCGGCGCGCGGCAGCTCGGGGAGCAGATCGCGCGGATCGCGGCGCGGCCGCTCGACCGCTCGCGGCCGCTCTGGGAGCTCTACCTCGTGCACGGGCTCGAGGGCGGCAAGATCGGCTTCCTCACCAAGATCCACCACGCGGCGGTGGACGGCATGTCCGGCGCCGAGATCCTCAGCATCCTGCTCGACCAGAGCCCGGAGGGGCGCGAGGTGCCGCCGCCCGATCGCGCCCACGGCGAGAGCGTGCCGAGCCAGTTCGAGATGCTCGGGCGCGGTTTGCTCGGCGTTCCGCGCCAGCCGCTGCGGGCGCTGCGCGCGCTGCCGAACGTGCTGCCCGGCCTCGGGGACGTGCCGGCCGTGGGCACGCTGCCCGGCGCCGGCACCGTGAGCCGCCTGGCATCGCGGGTGGAGTCGGCGGTGGGACGCGGCACCAACGACGGCGGCGTGCTCGAGCACACCGCGGTGCGGGCGCCGCGCACGCGCTTCAACGGCAAGATCTCGCCGCACCGGCGCTTCGCGTTCGGCTCGCTCTCGCTCGACAAGGTCAAGGCGGTCAAGAACGAGCTGGGGATCACGGTTAACGACGTGGTGATGGCGCTCTGCACGACCGCGCTGCGCGACTGGATGATCGAGCGCGACGAGCTGCCGCAGGATCCGCTCGTGGCGATGGTGCCCGTGTCGGTGCGCAGCGAGGAGGAGCGCGGGACCTACGGCAACCGCGTGTCCACGATGATCGTGCCGCTGCCCACCAACGAGCCCGATCCGCGCACGCGGCTGATGCTGCTCCACGACACGATGCAGGTGGCGAAGGATCGGCACAGGGCGCTTCCGGCCACGCTCATGCAGGACGCTACCGAGTTCATCCCGCCGGCGCTGATGTCGCGCGCCGCGCGGGTGATCGCCGAGTTCGCGGAGGTGGCCCGGCCGCCGCTCAACGTGGTGATCTCGAACGTGCCGGGCCCGCGCGAGCCGCTCTACATGGCGGGCGCGGAGCTGATCGCGAACTATCCGGTGTCGGTGATCATGGACGGGGTCGGGCTCAACATCACGGTGCTGAGCTACCGCGACCACATCGACTTCGGGATCGTGGCGGACCGCGAGCAGATCGACGACGCGTGGCCGCTCATGCGCAAGCTCAGCGAGGCGCTCGACGAGATCGAGGAAGTGATCTGCCGCTCCGGCAGGCCGGTCAGCCCGATCACGCACGGCACGCTCGGGGAGAGCGCACCGGCCTCCTCGCCCACCTCCGCCTAGCCGGTCAGTCCAGCGCTCGCGCGAAGTGGTGCGAGACGATCGTCAGGCCGTGGCGGAAGTAGAAGCGGTGGGCCGCGGCTCGGTCCGGCCCGACCCCGGAGTCGAGGTGCAGCTGGCCGCACCCGTTGCGCCGCGCCTCCTCCACGACCCAGGCCATGACGGCGTCGGCGTGGCCGCGGCTGCGCATGGCCGCCCGCGTGACGAGGTCGTCCACGTAGAGGTGGTGGCCCCAGGCGAGGTTGGTGGCTATGCGGAAGCCGGCCACCGCCGCGGCCTGGTCGTCGCCGGGCTGGAACGAGCCGGCCACGCGGTAGCCGCTTTCGCGCTGGGCGTCGATGCGCTCGGCCAGCCGCTCGGCGTCCCCGTACTGCGGGCGCAGCTCGAGGAGCGCGGCCGCCGCGAGGCGGGTCTCGCCCTGGTGGAGCTCACGCACGCCGGCCACGGGCTCGATCGTAACCGCGGCTCAGCCGAGCTCTTCCAGCTCGGCCTCCGCGCTCGCGCGGGCCGAGGCGGCCCGCTCGGCCGCGGCTGAGGCGGAGTCGAGCTCGTCGTTCGCGGCGCGGGCCCGCTCGCGCGCGTCCGCGCGTGCCGCCTCCGCGCGCTCGAGGCCGGCCGCGGCCTTCTTCGACTCCCGCTCGGCCGCCTTGCGCACGCGAGCGGACTCCTTCTCGGCTCCCCTCGCCGCCTTCACGCGCTCGCGCGCGGCCCGCAGGTCGCGCTCGCGCTGCTTGGCGGCCTTGGCGTCGCGCTTGGCGGCCTTGGCGTCGCCGGAGGCGCGCGGCGTGCGGCCCGCGCGGGTGCCGCCCTTCTTCCCGTGCGCCGTGCGTCGGGGCGCGGGGTCGGTGTCATCGGGCGCGGGCGAGCCGAACCCGAATCCGAGCCCCGCCGGCCGGCGCTCGCGGTCCAGCGTGCCGGTCTCGACGAGCGCGGCGAGGTCGCCGTCCGCCGCCACGGCCGCGAGTGTCTCGCGCACGCGCGCGAGGATCGTGTCGCCGAGGGCCTTGCCGTCGCTCGAGAGCAGGCCGGACGCGGCGTCCACGAGGGAGTCGATCGCCGCCCGCTGGGCGCCCGCCGCCTTCTCGAGCTCCGCGGCCGACCCCTCGCCCGCGATCAGCCGCTCCTGCGCCTCGCGCAGAGCGGCCGAGGACTCCAGCAGCTCGCGGCGGCTCTTCGGCTGGGTCCGGCTCGCCTGGTTGACCGCCCACGCCGCCACGGTCGGCTTCGGCAGCTTCTTGACGGCGGCCGCGCGGGTGCGGTCGCCCTCCCTGCGGAGCCGCCGCTCGAGCTCGGTGCGGGCCGGGATGAACTCGTCGAGCGCGAGCCCGTAGAGATCCGATTCCTCGCGGTCCACGCTGTGGCGATACCCGGGCCGGAGGGTGCTCAGCCGCCCCGGGTGGCCGGATGCTCAGCCGCCCCCGGGCCGGAGCCCGGGGGCGGGAGCGTCAATCTGCGATCGGCGTGCGGCTCAGCCGGAGGCCGAGGTGCCGGACTGCCCCGCGCTGGAGCCGTCCTTGCCCTGGTCCGTGGCGGCCGGAGCGGCCTGGTCGGCCGACGGCGTGTCGGCCGCGGTCGCCTTGGGGGCCTCCGCTGCCGGGGCGGCCGGAGCCGCCTCGGGTGCCTTCGCCTCGGGTGCCTGGGCCGCCGGAGCGGACTCGGCCGGAGCCGCCGCGGGGGCCGAAGCCGCCGGAGTGGACTGGGCCGGAGCCGCAGCCTCGGGGGCCGCCGCGGCCGGAGCGGCCGGAGCCGCCTGGACCGGAGCCGCCGCCTCGGGGGCCGAAGCCGCCGGAGCCGCCTGGACCGGAGCCGCTGCCGCCGGAGCCGCCTGCGCGGGCGCCGCCTCCTGGGCCGGTGCCGCCGTCTGGGCCGGAGCCTGCTGAGCCGGCGCCTGCTGCGGAGCCGCCTGCGCGGAGCCGGACTGCTGCGGAGCCGCCTGCGCGGACCCCGACCCCTGTGGAGCCGCCTGGACGGAGCCGGACTGCTGCGGCGCCTGCTGAGCGGACGTCCGCTGCTGCGGAGCCGCCTGCGGGGAGCTGGACTGCGCCCTCATCGACGTGCCACCCGACTGCGCGGAGCGGGTGCCGCTCCGCTGGGCCGGCCGGCGCGACGCCGTGGCGGCACGCGTCCGAGTGCGAGTGGTGCTCGCGCTCGTCGTGCGCCTGGCCGAGCTCTTGGTGAACAGCGACTCGAACGGAACGTGCACGACCACGAAGCCGGGTCGAGCCGCGCCGTTGAACCACCCCGCGCCGCCGCCCGGGTTGGCCCGGGTGGTGCCGAAGAAGCGGCCGTTGATCGACATGTACACGTGGCCGGCGTTGGCGTAGATCGTGACCGCGCCCGGACCGGGACGGCCCCAGCGCATGAACGAGCCGGACACCATCGGGCTGCTGAGCAGCCCCGCCGCGTGCAGCACGGCCGAGACGGCGCCCGAGCAGTCGTAGGGCCCGGAGAAGTTGGCGTTGTGCCCGCCACCCCAGGAGTACGAGTAGCCCGCCCGGTCGATCCGGTCGGCCGCCGCGATCATCGCGGCGATCATCTCGTCCTTGCTGCCGATCCCGTGGGCCACGCCGATCGGCCCGCCGACGGGTCCGCTGCTCGTGCTGTGCTGCGAGCCGCCCCCGGACGAGCCGCTGCCCTGCGAGGAGCCGCTCTGACCCGAGGTGTCCTTGGTCACGCCGGCGATCTGGTCGGCCGCGCGACTTGCGCTCCGATGAGCACTGCGATGGCTCTTCCCGTGGCGCTTCTTCCCCTTGTGGGGAGCGTCGCGGTCGGGAAGGATCCCGCTGTCGGCCTGCGCGCCGGCCGGGGCGCCGCCCTGGGCGGCCTGGTTGCGCGCGGTGCGGATGTCGTTGGGGCTCTCAGCCGCGCCTGACGCGGGCAGCAGGTTGCTGCTGGGACCGCCCGCGGCCGCGAGGCCGGACGCGCCGCCCGGCACGTGCGTGGCCAGCTGGGCGGTCTCCTTCTTGGGATCGAAGACCACCATCCCGTCCGGGAACAGCTTGAGCCAGGTGCGCACGTCGACCTTGCCGTTCGTCGGCAGATGATGCCTGCGCTGGAACGACTCGACCGCGAGCTCGGTGACCGCGCCGAACACGCCGTCCTCGGCGATCTTGAGCTCCTTCTGCACCTGAGCCACGGCGGTGTTGGTCATGCCGCGCTCGAGCAGCACCCGCGCGCCGCCGTTCTCCTTCTGCTCGAGCCGCAGGTTGTGGCTCGAGATGGAGGCCTTCGAGGGCCCCTTGCCCTTCAGCGCGCTGAAGGTGGGGGCGATCGGGGTGGTGGCCATCGCGGCGGTCACCGCGATCGACGCACCCTTCTGGCGGGACTGGTGCTTGCGAGCGAGCTCGGACAGCTCACGCCGTCGTATCGAACGCTCGAGCGAATCAGACCACAGGTCGGTCGACGAAAGATCTCTATGCGCAGGGGCCAATGACATCTCCTTTTTGATCCGGGGCGCGCCTACGAGGTGAGCTGACGGGCTCGCGCTGGAGATAGCGCTACACCGCAAAATGCGGCGATTCGCCCCTTCCGACCACTGCGGCCGGCGTTGGTTCCCCCGCTCCCCAACCCCTGAAGGTTGAGGACTCGGCGTCTATGTCAAGCGAAAAGTACCTGCTTGTCGCAAGAACTTTCGCAGGGGGGCACCTTAACAGGCTGTCAAGTCGGGGGTCGCGGCCAATCCCCGGTTTGGCGTATTCGAACCGTGGGATACACGGTTGGGCGGACTGGCGGGGGGAGTCCGTTTCTTAGGGGGGCATCAGCGCGCGCCCCCGGCTTCACGGCCGGGGGCGCAGCGCGTTTGGTCCCCGGTCCGGACGGCGACAAGACTCCTGCGATGCGGCGGCTGACCATCCTCACGGCGATCCTCGCCCTCGCCGCGACTCCCGCCGCCGCGCAGGAGCGCGACCCGGCCTCCTACGCCGACCCGATGGTGGGCACCGCGCCGCCGGGCTTCGTCTTCCCGGGCGCCGCGACCCCGTTCGGGATGGTCCAGAACTCGCCGGACACCCGCGGGGAGTTCGCCTACAGCGGCTACCTCTACGTGGACCCGCAGATCCAGGGATTCAGCCTGGTCCACCTGAGCGGCCCCGGCGTGAAGAAGGCGGGCGACATCCCGTTCATGCCCACCGTCGGGCCGGTGGGCTCGAACGACCCGGTGCAGTACGGGTCGCCGTTCGACCACGCGACCGAGCACGCGGAGCCCGGCTACTACCGCGTGACGCTGTCGAAGTACCTCACCGACGTGGAGCTGACGGCCTCGACCCACGCGGCCATGCAGCGCTACACGTTCCCGCCCTCGCCGGCCTCGAACGTGATCGTGGACGTGGGCCGCAGCGTGGAGGGCGTGCACGACGGCCAGATCCGCTTCACCGGCAAGGACGAGGTGAGCGGCTTCGCGAAGGGGCGCTACCCGGTCTACTTCGTGGCCAAGTTCTCGAAGCCGTTCGCCTCCACCGGCACGTTCAAGGCGGACGGCAGCGGCGCCGGCGGGTGGGCGAGCTTCGACACCACCGCCGACCGGACGGTGACGGCGCGCATCGGGATCTCGTTCGTGGACCTCGACGGCGCGCGGCGCAACCTGGAGGCCGAGGCGCCCACGTTCGACTTCGACGGGATGCGCGCCCGCGCGCGGGCGGACTGGAACCGCGAGCTCGGGCGGGTGAAGGTCACGGGCGGGACCGACCTCGAGCGCACCAGCTTCTACACCGCGCTCTACCACGCGCAGCTGCACCCGAACGTGTTCACGGACGTCGACGGCCGCTACCTGGGCTTCGACAAGCAGGTGCACCAGGCGGTCGGGCGGATCCAGTACGCCAACTTCTCCTCGTGGGACACCTACAAGGGGGAGAACCAGCTCCAGGCCACGCTCCAGCCGCGCCGCTACCGCGACATGCTGCTCACGCTCCTGGCCAACCACCGTGAGGGCGGGCGGCTGCCGCGCTGGGGCGAGGAGAACTTCGACGCGGCGCACATGTCGGGCGATCCGGCGATCCCGATGATCACCGACGGCGCGTGCCGCGGGCTGCTCGGCCAGGACGACGCCCGGGCGCTGTTCGAGGCGTCCGTGGCCCTGGCGGCCAAGCGCGAGTCGAGCCTGTCCAAGCTCGGCTACCTGCCCGACCGGCCGGGGACCACGCTGGAGTTCGGCGGCGCGGACTTCGCGCTCGCGCTGCTGGCGGACTCGCTCGGGCACGGCGCCGAGGCGGCCACGCGGCTGAAGGACTCGCTGCGCTACCGCACCGTCCTCGATCCCTCCACCCAGTGGGTCAGGCCGCGGCACGCGGACGGCTCGTGGCAGGACCCGTTCGACCCCACCGACGAGACCGGCTTCCAGGAGGGCAACTCCTGGCAGTACTCGTGGCTGGCGCCCCACGACGCCCGCGGTCTGTTCGACCGGATGGGCGGCAACGCAGCGGTGATCGATCGGCTGGACGAGTTCTTCCGCCTCCCACCAGAAGCCCAGACCAAGGCCACCGCCTTCGGCATTGTGTATCGGACCGATCAGTACGCGCCCGGCAACGAGCACGACCTCCAAGCGCCGTACATGTACGCGTTCGCCGGCCAGCCCTGGAAGACGATGAACGAGCTGCGCGAGCAGCAGTCGTTGTTCCGCCCGACCCCGGACGGGCTGCCCGGCAACGACGACCTGGGCGGCCTGTCGGCGTGGCACGTGTGGTCGGCGCTGGGCCTGGGGCCGGCAACGCCGGGCGCGCCA
>JAXDJC010000296.1:0-2733 GCA_034663685.1 Thermoleophilaceae bacterium | reverse complement strand
GAAATGCCGCATTGGACTTTTCCCAATCCTTCGGGAGCGCCTCCGAATACTTCGCAGCAATATCGAAAGTTCCGATACCAGCCAGTCAGGCCCCTCAAGCTGGTACTTCTTATCCCATAGAGGCCGTCAGAATCAGCCTCCTCTGGCTGACGTTCGTGCCTCCAAGCATTACCTGATCGCTGCTGGACCGCGAGTTGCCCGACATCGAATTGTTGGGCTTGATAGACACCACCTCGAATTCTTGCCCGACCCACAGGGAAGCCGCAAGAATGCACGTGCAGATCAGTCGGATGTCTCTATTCTGACGATTGTCACGGTTAAACGCTGGGCCGCCGAACCGTTTTCACCTGGTGTTTGCAAACTGGCCTCACCTCTCCTGCGCCCTTAGCGGCCGGCTTTGGTGCGCCAATTGAAGGTTTTCAGGTTCCGACGCAAGCGACTCCCGAAAACCCTATAATACGCTGCATTCCATCCCTGCCGGTACACCAGAAGCGCTTGCTGGATGGCAGCCTTGCAATGCCGTCCATTGCAGGTGGCTTTACTTTCTCGTCCTGTTCGTGGAAGGGTTGGCCCTCCCCGCAAGCGATGAACACACTGACCGGGATTCATGTTTGTCTCGCGGAGGCATACGCGCGTTAAATGCCGCGGACTCATCCCGAGCCGGTCGGATAACTTCTCAACTGCAAGTTCTTCGCGCCAATTCTAAAGCATTCAGACTTGCAATTCGTGTAAAGGCTTCGATCTCACCGCCTCATCGAGAGCATGTGACGGAACTGGGCCTGGCATCCCCGGCGACGAGCACACGATTACTGTAGCGAGATCACGGCGCCCGAAGGCGTCCGCACGCCAGTTACGGTCGCCTGAAGCGGAACATCGCCCGTACCAAGCCCCGACGGAACGGTCAGGTTCAACTGGTAGAGCCCGGCGCCGGACAACCCCGAGAATCCCGGAAGCACACTCACATTGTCGATACTGACGGTCACTCCATAAGTCGTTGGCGCCGCTCCGGAATATGTCCCGCCGGCGGGTACAGCTGGAGTGGTTGGTCCGAATCCGACGCCGAACAGCACGATGCTGTCGCCCGCTCTTGCAGCGACCGTGGGATAACCGAGCGATGTTCCGGTGGGGCCGACAATATCGTAGCCGCCATTGCCGTAGGCGCCTGAACCATCGGAGCGGAGAATAATGCCGGCCACGTGCTTGTTATCGAGCAGGCTGAGGGAAGGGGCGAACCGGTCGAGCGTGACAGTGGATGTCGCACTTACGTTTGCGGTCGTGACCACCACCGGGACCGTGCCCGTCGTCGTGTCGTCCGGAGTCTGAACGTTGAGTTGGCTGGTGCTGACGTACCAGACGTACGCCGCCTTGCCGTTAATGGTCACACTGGTGCCGCCGAGTGAAACCGGGAAGTCACCGTTCCAGGTCGCGCTTCCGCCAGCCAGATTGCTTCCATAAATCGATACCCATTCGCCTGGCTGAACGGTTGGCGACGAACTGTAGACAGGCACGACGCCTCCTGAGTTGATGACAGGCGCCGACGCTGGCGGAGCGGTATAGGCCACGGTGAAGATGACGCCTTTATTGCTGGCTCCGCCCTGATAAGCAGTGCCATAGAAGAGTCCGTCGCTTGCCTCAAGCAGTGCCGCGGTCGGGTATTGGCCGTCGGAACCGGTGAAGCTGTGCAGTCTTGTGAACCTGCCTCCGGTAGTAATGGCGAACACAACGCCGTAGATACCATCGCCGCCCTGGTAAGTGCTGCCGTAGAGGTTCCCGTCAGAGCCCTGAATCAGCGCGCCGCTGGGGTTCTTACCCTCCGTTCCGGTGAAGTTGTACAGAGTCGTCAGCTTGCCCGTCGGCGTAATCCTGAAAATTGTGCCGGCACTCCTGATCCCACCCTGCCAGGTTGTGCCGTAGAAGTTCCCATCGGAACCCTCCAAAAGCGCGGCATAGGGACTGGTGCCTTCCGTGCTCGCGAAACTGTGCAGCAGCAAGAAGTCGCCCGCCGCGCTGATTCTGAAAACCACGCCCAGGCCGTTGGCCCCGCCGCCTGAGGTTGTGCCATGGAAGTACCCGTCAGACGCCTGGATGAGTCCGTCACGCGGGGTCCCTCCATCGGGCCTTGAGGTAAAGGAGTGCAGGGTAGTCAGAGTGCCGCCCGAAGTGATTGTGAAAACCGTCCCAAAGCCGCCGCTTCCCCCCTGCGACGTAGTGCCGTAGAAATTGCCATCGCTGGCCTGAACAAGCTTGCCATAAGGGTGCATGCCATCGGTGGAACCGGAAAAGCTGTACAGACTCGTCAGCGTGCCACCGGGCGTAATCTGGAAGACTGTCCCATTCCTGCTGGTGCCGCCCTGCCAGGTTGTCCCGTAAAAGTTGCCGTCGGAGCCCGAAACGAGTCCGGCGTAAGGAGTGGAGCCATCGGTGTTATTAAAGACGTGCAAAGTTGTCAGCGAGCCGGACGGCGTCATCCGGAAAATCGTGCCGTAGGTCTTTCCCTGGGTCGTTGTTCCATAGAAATTGCCGTCCGCGCCCCGTATAAGAGGGGCATACGAAGAGGCGTTCGTTGTGTCGCAGTTCAACAGAACATTGAACGTCTGCGCGGGCGAGGCAGTGGCGGCGAACGCCGCGATTACAAGTATCGGGCGCGCCGTTCTTATTGAGCTAAATATTGTCATATGTCATTTGCATTGTTCCGGTAATACTTCGGGAACCGAAATCGTCTCAGTATGCTGG
>JAXDJC010000163.1:0-31273 GCA_034663685.1 Thermoleophilaceae bacterium | reverse complement strand
GGCGGCGACCTCCTCCTCGCTGCCGGGCCGCTCGACTGCGCTCGGCGCGCAGCGCTGGTCGCCCGCCCAGTTGGACCACAGCTCCGGCACGGCGGCAGCATACGAGCGGCTCCCGCCCCGGCGCGACCGCGTACCCTCCCCGTGGGGGTACGGGAAGTTGACGCGGGGACACGGATGTTCTGATCGCACGCCGTCCACGGGCAGGCGTGCTCTCCCGCGCGCGCTGGCGCTGGGCGCGCTACTGCTCGCGATCGTCTGGCTCGGTGCCACCGCCGCGGTGGGGAAGCAGGAGTCCGGAGGCGGGGGCGACCAGCGCAACGGCAACGGGAAGCAGGACGGCGGCGGCGGCCAGGGGCAGCAGGACCAGGCGCGCCATGGGGGCGGGAGCCAGGACCACGGACAGGGGCAGGGGCAGAGCGAAAGCCACGGGCAGGGGCAGAGCGAAAGCCACGGGCACGGGCAGGGGCAGGGTCAGAGCCAAAGCCGCGGCCGGGGTGACGCGGGCGGCAACGGCGGCAACGGGGACCGCCCTCGGACCGAGCCTCCCGGGCCGCATAACGGTCGAGCCGGACCGGATCCGCGGACACACGCCCGTTCGCCGGGTCTCATCCAGAAGGACGGCCGCAAGCGCTCGCCGCTGCACGGCCAGGACCTGGTGGCCGGCCGCGCTCTTGCGCTCGCCCCAGCCGGGAGCCACCCCGGCCCAGCTCCGCTCTTCCTGCGCAGCACGCGCAGCCGGCCCCCGATGCTCGTTCCGCTCGACCAGCTCGCGAGCGAGCAGGCGCTGCGCGGTGGATCGGACACCACCCACGCGCCGGCACACGACGCCGTGCCGGCCCCCGCTCGGCGCAGCGCCTCCGCCGAGAGGCTGCCGCTCCCGTTCACGGGGCTCTCGGTGCTGACTCTGATCCTCGCGGGGATCGCGGCGATGTCCGCCGGCCGCCGGCTCCACGCCGCCACGGCGATCGAGCCGCCGCGGGAGATCCATCCCGAGCCGATTGCGCGGGCGCTCGCGCGCACGCCCCCTCAGCCGCCAGCCGCCCGCCCGCCGCCACCGCCAACCCGCCGGGCCGCCTACGTCGGCCTGGCCCTCCTGGCGGTCACGGCACTCGCGCTCACGCGCGGCAGCACCGCGCGGGCCTGACCCGAACGAGCTAGCCGGTCGGCGCGGCGTCCGAGGCGGCCACGTCCGCGGCCACCTTCTCCGCCGCCGCCTCGATCTCGTCCGGCTTCATCCAGTGGGCGGCCGGGTCCGGCGGCTGGTCGCGCAGGAACCACTCGGCGTCGAGCGCCGCCTGACAGCCGCTGCCGGCGGCGGTGATCGCCTGGCGGTAGGTGTGGTCCACCAGGTCGCCGGCCGCCAGCACCCCGGGGATGCCCGTGCGCGTGGACTTGTCCTCGGTGATCACGTAGCCGTTCTCGTCGGTCTCGACCTGGCCGGCGACGATATGCGAAGAGGGCTCGTGGCCGATCGCGATGAAGCCGCCGTCGACCTCCTCGATCCGCTCCTCGCCCGTGTCGCTGTGCTTGAGCACGGCGCGCGCGAGCGAGCCCCCGTCGCCGGCCTCGAAGCGATCGACGACGTACGGCGTGACCAGCTCGATGTTCTCGATGTCCCGCGCCCGGTCGATCATGATCTGCGAGGCGCGGAACTCGTCGCGGCGGTGAACCACCTGCACGCGCGAGCCGAACTTGGACAGGAAGATCGCCTCCTCCATCGCCGAGTCGCCGCCGCCCACGACCATGATCTTCTTCTCGCGGAAGAAGGCCGCGTCGCAGGTGGCGCAGTAGGAGATCCCGCGCGAGGCCAGCTCCTCCTCGCCGGGCACGTCGAGCTTCTTGTGCTCGGCGCCCATCGCGAGGATCACGGTGCGCGCCCTGTGCTCGTCGTCGCCCACCCACACGCTGTGCAGGCCGCCGTCCTTAGACAGCTCGACGCGGGTGGCGTCCTCCGAGATGAAGCGGGTGCCGAAGCGCTCCGCCTGGTCGCGGAAGCGCTGCATCATCTCCGGGCCCATGATCCCCTCGGGGAAGCCCGGGTAGTTCTCCACGTCGGTCGTGGTCTGGAGCAGGCCGCCCCAGAGGAAGCCCTCGATCTGCAGCGGGTTGAGGTCCGCGCGGGACGTGTAGAGAGCCGCCGTGTAGCCCGCCGGACCGGAGCCGACGATGATCACGTCCTCGACCTTCTGGGTGCCGTTCTCGGTCTCGCTCATCCTGTTGCCTCCGCCTTTACTTCATTTTGTATAGTAGCACCCCGACGGTCCTCCTCCTGCCACTCCCGGACCGTCTTCCGCAGCCTCACGTAGCCGAGAATCCCCACCGGCAGCGGCAGCCAGATCCCGATCAGACGTGAGCAGAGGACCGCCGGGAACACCGTCTCGGCGTCGATGCCGAAGAGCACGAAGGCCCCGATCAGGCCAGCGTCGACGGTACCCACACCGGCGGCCGGAGACGGCGCGAGGTTGGCCACCATGCCGACGAAGTAGGCCTGGACCACCACCGCCAGCGGCACCTGCACGCCGAACGCGTGGAAGCTCGCCCAGAGGATCCCGATCTGGCCCGTCCACCAGCCGAGCGCGCCGAGCACCGCGTTGGCGCTGCGCATCGGATGGCGCAGGTAGTCAGCCGCCGTGCGCACCCCGGTCGACAGGGTTGCCGGGGCGGTGGCGAAGCGCGCGGCGATCCGCGCGGCGCGGCCGCCGCGGCGCCCGAAGGCCGCGAAGCGGCGCTCGAAGTCCTGCGGGATGAGGGCCATGGCCGCGATCAGCAGGAGCGCGACGAAGGCGATCGCAGCCGGCACGATCGTGCCGCCCACCGGGTTGTCCCCGTGCACCACGCCGGCGCGCAGCAGGACGCCGAAGACCACCAGCGAGCCGAGGTAGACCGAGTACAGGAGCACGAGGAACGCGACCATCCGGCACGCCGCCCGCCGCCGCGGTATCCCGGCCTGCCGCAGCGCCCAGTAGGTGAGCGCCACGCCTCCGGCGCCCGCGGCGGAGAACAGCACCGTGGCCGCGAAGCCCGACATCGTGATCTGCCAGGACGCTCTGAGGTCGAGTCGCTGCCGGGCGGGGTCGTCGGGGTCGCGGCCGCCGAGCACGCCGCGGAACAGCGCCGTGTATGAAAGGAACGCGAGCCCGAGGAACCCGACCGCGGCCACGACCCAGTACCAGGTGGCCTCGCCGAGGCTGTCGATCGACGTGCTCACGCCGACCACCTTCGGGAAGATCACGTACACCGCCACGATCAGCAGCCCGACGGCGAGGATCAGGGTGATGATCCGCCGGGGGTTGAGCATCGCGGCGCTGCGCCGCTCGAGCTCCTCGGAGTCCTCCTCGAGCTCGCCCGAGGCCAGCAGCTCCTCGGCCTCGTTCATCGAGTCCTCCCAGTCCTCCCCGAGCGGATGCTTGCGCCTGCCGGCCCTCATCCGAGGCCGGCCTCCAGCCGCCGGACCGAGTCGGCCACGGCGCGCGCCACCGGGCGCCCGACCGGCTCGAGCGCGCGCACGGCCTCGGCCAGCGCGGCGCCGGCGGCGAGGTCCACCACGTAGTGCTCGCCGAGGTACACGAGCGCGAACCCGAGGAGCGCGGCGTAGGTCCAGCCCACCGCGCCCGGGACCCCTCCCACGTCGGAGAGGACGTGGGCGGCCATCACCGATGTTCCGAAGTGAAGGGACGGCATAGCCGCGAGCTGGTTCCCGGAGAGCGAATCGTAAAGGGGCTCCCAGTAGCGGCCCCAGACCTGCTCGCCGGCCTCGGTCATGATCCGGCGCACGTGCGGAAGCGCGCCGGTGTTGCCCGCCCACCACGGGGGCGCGGTGGGCACGACGTGGTAGCACGCCGCCCCCGCGTCGAACGTGGCCGCCATCAGCGTGGCCGAGCGGGCGAAGCGCTCGGGATGCCGGGCCAGGATGTAGAGGAGCGCCGCGTGCGGCCAGACGAACCACGCCCAGTGGACCGTCGACAGCGCGGTGTCGTGCCAGCGCAGCTCGCCCTCGCGCCCGAGCGCCCGCTGGAGGCGGACGGTGGGCACCTCCCCGAGCCCGATCGCGCGATCCGCCCTCACCGGGTACTCGACCTGCACGCGCTCGAGCAGCGCCTCGGGGTCGTCGCTCGGCATCTCGTAGTGGACCACGTAGGCCCACATCTGAGTCCCGTACACGGCCGCGTCGCGCAGGCGCGTGCGTGGGAAGGCGAGCGCGACCGACAGCGGGGCCTGCCAGGCGACCGCGAACGTGACGAGCGGAGGCATGCCGAGCCGGCGCCGCAGAACCGGCGCGACGTAGCCGACCACCGCCGCGGCGAGCGCGACGCGGCGAAGGGAACGCGACTTCCGCAAGGCGTGGCGAGTCTATACGGGCACGCCGGCGGCCCTGGCCTCCTCCGGCGAGGCGATCGGGCCTGGCATGAGGTCCTCGGGCGGGGGGCACTCGAGGCCGATCACCTGCATCCGCCGCTTGAGCCGCCGGTAGGCGAAACCGTAGATCTGCGACGAGTGGTAGCCGTAGCTCACGAACTCCTCCGGGCCGTCCACGTACGGCGGGCAGAACACGTGGACCGCCTTGGGCACGAGCTCGCAGACACGGCGCATCACGATCTCCCCGCGCGCGTGGTCGTCGGCCACGGCGTCGCGCAGGAAGCGCACGCCGAACGCGATGTGGCGGTGCTCGTCCCGCTCGACCAGGCCGAACCCCTCGCAGAAGCCCGGGTAGATGTCATGGCGCTCGCTGTAGTCGAGGATCGTGCGCTGGCCGGTCGTGGCCAGCACGCCCTCGATGATCAGGTGGTAGACGGTGATCCCGTCCACGAACAGGTCGAAGTCGTCGGGCCGGGCCTGGATCCGCTCGGCCACGTCGCGCAGGCCGCCGTCGAACACCTCGTACCAGGCCGGCAGCATCAGGGACTGGACCTCGAGCATCCGCCCGCGCAGGTCCTCGGCGTCGAGCGCCAGGACCTCGGCGCCGTAGCGGTCGAAGAACACCGCGTGCCGGGCCTCGTCGACCAGCTGGGTGGCCAGGAACGACTCGATCTCGCCGGTGGGCGCCGCGCGCACGAACGGGGCGAGGTCCGCCGTGACCCGCTCCTCGCCGATGTAGAACGACCCGAGGCTCCAAAGCATGTTCTCCTGCGCCTCCGTGGGCGACGCGAGCCAGTGCTCGCGGTCGACCGAGAAGTCGAGCTCGTGCACGCGCCAGTTCTGGCGCTCCCAGAGCGCGTAGAGCTGGCGGTAGTCGAGCAGGTCGCCGCCCTTCGGCGTGGCGGCTCCCCAGATCCCCTCGCGGCGGGCCTGGACCTCGCGCTGCGCGGCCTCGCGCCGCAGCTCGTCGTCGTCGCGGCCCTGGGAGCGGTCGATCCAGCGGCCGAGCATGGTGGCCGGGTAGATCGGCCCCTCGATCTGCGTGCGCTGGGAGCGGATCGACTGCGCGGGCGTGATGTCGCCGGTGATCAGGTCGCGGTAGGTGTCGGGCCCCATCCGCATCGTGGTGGCGGCCTGGCCGTCGGTGTCCACGCGCAGGCGCTGTCCGTCGTCCACGTGCACCACCCAGCGGCCCACGCCCTCCACCTCGTACGCCGCCGAGAACGTGTGCCCGGCGGTCCACGCCGGGTCGATCAGGTACGGGAGCGAGCGGAAGACCGCGTCGGTGTCGAGCTCCGCTCCCGCGCGGATCGCGTCGCCGAGCGAGGCGGTCTCCCCCTCCGCCATCGCCCGCAGCTTGATCGCGCGCCGGCGCTTGCCGCGGATGCGCACCTTGCCGCCGAGCATCAGGCGCACCGGGCTGCCGCCGGCGGCCATCAGCGCCAGTCCCTGGGCGTCGGTGATCAGGCGGAAGTCGAGCGGGCGGCCGGCGCCGGCGTCGCTGCCGTTCCCGTTCCCGTTGCCGTTTCCATTCACGTGGCCGTTCCCGTTCGCGCGCGCCACGCTCGACCCGTGCTCGTCCACCACCACGCGCCAGGTGCCGAGCCCGTCGACCGTGATGTCGTACGCGAGCGGCGGCGGGAGCTTGGCGGCGGCGGCCGGAAGGGCCTGGAGCACGAGGCGCGCCGCAAGCTCGGGATCCACCCGAGCCATCTCCCTCAGAGCTTCACGCGTCCGGTCCATCGACCCTCTCGAGAATCGTAACCTCGACGGCGGCTGCCGCGGCGAACTCCTCGGCGTCGGCGCGCGTTCCTATGTGCTCTCCCCAGTGCATCGGCACGGCCACCCGGGGACCAATTCGCCGCGCGGCCTCGGCGGCCTCCGCCGCTGTCATCACGTACACGCCGCTCACCGGCAGCAGCGCCACGTCCACGCCCACCACCTGATCCATCTCCGGGATCACGTCGGTGTCACCGGAGTGGTAGAGGTGCTCGCCGCGAACGTTCAGCACGTAACCCACGCCGCCGGCCTCGCGCGGGTGGAAGAGGTTGCCGTCCGGATCGCGCTTGGAGGTGTTGTAGGCCGCCACCGCGCGCACGTCGATCGGGTCGTCGATCCCCTCGCCCGGCGCCACCGAGACCACCCGTCCGCGCACGCGCTCGGCCACCGCCGGCGGCGCCACCACAAGCGTGCGCTCGGTCGAGAGCCGCTCCACGTCCCGCGGCGAGAAGTGGTCGTAGTGACCGTGCGTGATCAGGATCAGGTCGGCCGCGGGAGCCTCGCCCACCCGGTACGGGTCGATGTAGACGACCCTGCGGCCGGCCGTGATCCTGAAGCCCGCGTGCCCGAGCCACTCCACGGAGTCGAGGAGCATGCCCGGGAAGGTACGGCTACGCGGCCGGCGGCGGCCCCGCGGTGAGCGGCGCGCGCCCGTCCCACTGGTCGTCGGTCATCCCGAGGATCCGGAGGCCGGCCATGCCGAAGCCGCCGGTGAGCAACGCCCCGCCGGCTATCGACGCCGCCGTGGTCCCGCCGTCCGAGGAGAACAGGGCGAGCATGGCGAGGATCAGCATCACGCCGGACGCGAGGTGGACGACCTTGGACCGGATGATCGCCGCGCCGAGCACGATGAACCCGACGAACGTGCCGAACAGCGCCGGGATGAAGACGATGTAGGCGGTCCAGTAGTCGTCGAGGCCGTCGTTCAGCTTCTTGGCCGTGTCGATCGGGAGGTGCTCGGCGGCGTTGAGGTCCTGGAGCGTGGTGCTGACCAGCGCCACGAACAGGATCGATCCGATGATGCCGAGGCCGCCGCCGATGTTGGCCAGCGTCACGCCGCGGTCGCGGATCACGTGCACGAGACCGGTGATTCCGATCGCCATGAGCGTGAAGCCGACGATCCACAGGGCGGTGCTGAGCTGGGCCCCATCCGGGTCGTCCTTGAGTGACTGGAGGTACTTCTTGCCGTCCCCGTCCGAGGGATCGACGATCGAGGCGGCGAGCGTGAGGGCCGGCCCGACCATCAGGCACATGCCGGACGCCATGCGGCGGAAGCTCGATGCTTTGTTGAGGCTCAAAACGGGTTTCCCTCCCTTGGATGACGAGCCGTCAACCTACGGTCGCGCGCGGACGCGGCCACGACCGTGTAGAAAGGCCCCCATGAGCGACGAGAAGACAGTCCTGTGGGAACTCAGCGACGGCATCGGCCGCGTGACCTTCAACCGCCCCGACCGGCTGAACGCGTGGATCCCGGAGTTCGGCCACGAGCTGCGTGAGATCTTCGAGGGGCCGGCGACGGCCGACGACGTGCGCGCGGTGCTGATGACCGGAGCCGGCCGCGGGTTCTCCTCCGGCGCGGACCTGAAGGCCGGCTTCGACCCCGATCCCGACGACGGCGGGCCCAACATCCGCCACGAGCTGCACAACGTCTACCACCCGGCGATCGTGGCCATCCGCAACCTGCCCAAGCCGGTCGTGAGCGCGGTGAACGGCCCGGCGGTGGGCATCGGCTGCTCGCTCGCCCTGGCCGGCGACCTGATCCTGGCCGCCGAGTCCGCCTACTTCCTGCTCGCGTTCGTGAACATCGGGCTGATGCCGGACGGGGGCTCCACCCTGTTCGTGCCGGCCGCGGTGGGCAAGGCCCGGGCCTTCCAGATGGCGCTGCTCGGCGAGCGCGTGGACGCCGCCACGGCGCTCGAGTGGGGGCTCGTCAACGCCGTGCACTCCGACGACTCGCTGGTCACCGAGGCCGAGGCGCTGGCCGCCCGCCTCGCGGCCGGGCCCACGCGCTCCTATGCCGCCACCAAGCAGGCTCTCAACCGGATGATCTACCCGGACATGGAGGGCCAGCTCCACCTGGAGGCCGAGCTCCAGCACAAGCTTGCGCGCACCTCGGACTTCCTCGAGGGCGTCGGCGCATTCGTGGAGAAGCGCCAAGCTGCGTTCACCGGGGGCTGACCGCGCGCCCGGCGCCGGACGGCGTCAATAGAATGCCGCGCGCCTTGGCCTCCGTACGGCTCCGCACCATGTTCCGGCGCGCCGCGCCCCTGCTCGGGGCGCTGCTCGTGCTGCTGGTCATGGCGCCCTCGGCGCTTGCGGACGCTCTCAGCCCGGACTCGGGTAGCGGCAGCCCCAACGCCAAGGACATCGACTTCCTCTACAAGATCGCCCTCGCCCTGGGCATCGTGATCTTCCTGCTCGTGCAGGGCGTGCTGATCTACTCCCTGATCAAGTTCCGCGCCCGGCGCGGCGGCCCCGAGCCCGCCCAGATCCGCGGCAACACCACCCTCGAGGTGAGCTGGACGATCGGCGC
Source organism: Thermoleophilaceae bacterium (assembly GCA_034663685.1). Taxonomy (GTDB): domain Bacteria; phylum Actinomycetota; class Thermoleophilia; order Solirubrobacterales; family Thermoleophilaceae; genus AC-37. The sequence goes on along the minus strand of JAXDJC010000163.1, from coordinate 22,605 downwards.
TGCGCTGCTGCTGGTGGTCCTCACCACCGTCACGTTCATCTACCTCGGCAACATCGAGAACCCGCAGGCGTCCAAGCCCAACGCGCAGATCGCCGGGCTCCAGTTCGCGGCGGTGGGCCAGGCCAGCGTGCCGCAGGGCAAGCACATCACGATCCACGTGAACGGCCAGCAGTACCTCTGGCGCTACGACTACAACGGCCAGGGCGCCAGCCAGCTCTTCAGCTATCACGACCTCTACGTGCCGGTCGGCATCACGGTCGTGCTCAGGATCACCTCGTCGGACGTGGCGCATTCGTGGTGGATCCCGGACCTCGGCGGAAAGGCCGACGCCATCCCGGGCCACACGAACGACACCTGGTTCCGCATCGACCAGCCCGGCGAGTACGTGGGCGAGTGTGCCGAGCTGTGCGGCGAGAACCACGCCGACATGCGCGCGCGGGTGATCGCGCTGCCGGGCGACCAGTTCGCGGCGTGGCAGGCGCGCCAGAGCGCCGACATCAAGAAGGCGCAGGCCTACCTGTCGCTCCAGCGCAAGGTGAGGGGGGAGAACTAGATGGCCACCGCCGCGCCTCCGCCGAGCACCGCAGCCCCGGCCGCCGCGACCGGCGCGGCCAACCCCGAGATCGTGATGCGCGGGATCAAGGAGCGGCCCACGGGCTGGCTCTCCTGGCTCACCACCACCGACCACAAGAAGATCGGGATCCTCTACCTGGTCACCACGTTCGTGTTCTTCCTGATCGGCGGCGTGGAGGCCCTCCTGATGCGGCTCCAGCTCGCGCAGCCGGACTCCACACTGCTCGAGCCGCGCACATACAACTCGCTGCTCACGATGCACGGGTCGACGATGATCTTCCTGTTCGTCGTGCCGGTGCTGGCGGGCTTCGCCAACTACCTCGTGCCGCTGATGATCGGCGCGCGCGACATGGCGTTCCCGCGCCTCAACGCCCTCTCCTACTGGCTGTTCCTCTTCGGCGGGATCGCCTTCTACTTCAGCATCTTCTTCACGCCCCCGAGCGGCGGCTGGACCTCGTACGCGCCGCTCTCTGACGACGCCTTCCTGCCGGACGGCGGCATCGACGCGTGGATCTTCATGATCCACCTCACCGGGCTCTCGTCGCTGGTCGGCGCGATCAACTTCACCGCCACGATCCACAACATGCGCGCCCGCGGCATGAGCTGGGGCCGGATGCCGCTGTTCGTGTGGACGGTGCTGATCTACAGCTACCTGCTGATCATCGCCCTGCCGGTGATCGCGGCCGCGGTCACGATGCTGCTCACCGACCGGCACTTCAACACCGCCTTCTTCGACAACACCGGCGGCGGCGACCCCATGCTGTGGCAGCACCTGTTCTGGTTCTTCGGCCACCCCGAGGTCTACATCATGGTCCTGCCGGCCTTCGGGATGATCTCGGAGATCCTGCCGGTCTTCTCGCGCAAGCCGATCTTCGGCTACAAGGCGATCGCGGCGTCCACGGTGGCGATCGCCTTCCTCGGGCTGCTGGTGTGGGCCCACCACATGTTCGCCACCCCGACCGCAACCGTGGTGCTCGCGTTCTTCATGCTCTCGTCGTTCGCGATCGCGGTGCCCACCGGCATCAAGATCTTCAACTGGCTGGCCACGCTGTGGCGCGGCTCGATCATCTTCAAGACGCCGCTCTACTTCGCCGCCGGCTTCCTATCGACGTTCGTGATCGGCGGCATCTCCGGCGTGATCCTCGCGATCTTCCCGGTCGACTGGTACCTCACCGACACCTACTTCGTGGTGGCCCACCTCCACTACGTGCTGTTCGGCGGCTCGGTGTTCGCGATCTTCGGCGGGATCTACTACTGGTTCCCCAAGTTCACCGGCCGGTTGATGAACGAGCGGATCGGCAAGACGTCGTTCTGGCTGATGTTCGTGGGCTTCAACATGACCTTCCTGATCCAGCACTCGGCCGGGCTCGACGGCATGCCGCGGCGGATCTACTGGTATCCCGAGTCGGCCGGCTGGGGCACCTACAACATGATCTCCACGATCGGGTCGTTCATCCTGGGCATCGGCGTGCTGGTCACCCTCGTCAACGTGGTCTACAGCGTGAAGATGGGCCAGAGGGCCGGCAACGACCCGTGGAAGGGCAACACCCTCGAGTGGTTCACCCAGTCGCCCCCGCCGGAGAACAACTTCGACATCATCCCGCGCGTGCGCTCGGTCGAGCCGATGAAGGACATCCGCCGTGAGGTGGCCCGGGGCACTCCGCCGGCGGCCGAGACGGTCGCCCAGCCGGTAACGACCGGCAGCACGTGAGCGCCCCATCCCGGGGGTTCCGGCGCCTGGCGCTGGTCACCCTCGTCGCGACGTTCCTGCTGATCGTGCTCGGCGGGGTCGTCCGGGTCTCGGACTCGGGGCTCGGCTGTGGGCCGGGCGGCAGCGGCTTCCACGGCTGGCCGCTCTGCAACGGCGACGTGGTGCCCGGCGCCTCGATCCACCACGTGGTGGAGTACTCGCACCGCACGGTCGCCTCCTCGGTCGGCCTGCTCACGCTGGCGCTGGCCCTGCTCGCCCGCCGCCGCTACCGCCGCCACCGCGGGATCGTGCTCGCCAGCTCGCTCGCGTTCGGCGGGGTGGTGATGGAGGGCCTGCTCGGGGCGCTCACGGTGGAGAAGAACCTCAGGGAGGAGCTCGTGGCCGCGCACCTCGGGCTGGCCATGCTGATCTTCGCGCTGGCGCTGTACGTGTGGCGAGCGTCCGCGCCCGGGACGATCGGCGCCCCCGTCCCCGGCACGAGCCCGCGCTTCCGCCGCTTCGCGATCGCCACGCAGGCGCTGGTGCTATGCACGATCGTGGCCGGCGGCTACATGGCGGGCACGCAGAAGTACGGGCGGCCCGACTACCACCTCGGCGACGGCGCCCACCACGCCTGCGGGCGCCAGTTCCCAACCTGCAACGACGGCTTCCTGCCGTTCGGCCAATCGCGGCTCGTGGACATCCACCTCACGCACCGCGTGTTCATGTACCTCGCGTCGATCGCGATCATCACGCTGATCGTGATGATCCTGCGGCGGCGCCCGAGCCCGGGCGTGGTGCGCACGGCCTACGTGCTGGGCGGGATCCTCGCGCTTCAGATCCTGGTCGGAGCGCTCAACGTCTGGCTCGAGGAGTACGAGGCGATGATCCTCCTCCACCTCACGCTCGGGGCGTTACTGTGGGCCACCACCGCGATGCTGACCATGCAGCTATACCGCGTGCCGGAGCCCGCGCGCGACCAGGTCGCGGCCGCCTGATGGAGGCCGTACGCACAGCGCCGCGGGTGATCGTGGCCGACTACGTGTCGCTCACCAAGCCCAAGGTGCAGTCGCTCCTGCTGTTCACCACGGTCACCACGATGTACGTGGCCGGCACGCCGTCGCTCGGCACGGTGCTGCTCACCTGCCTCGGCGGCGCCATGTCGGCGGGCGGCGCGGGGGCGATCAACCACTACCTCGACCGCGACATCGACGCGATCATGTCGCGCACAGCCGACCGCCCGATCCCGTCCGGCCGCGTCTCGCCCCAGGCGGCGCTCACCTTCGGGATCACGCTCGGCGTGCTCTCGGTGATCCTGCTGGCCACCACGGTCAACCCGCTCGCCGCGGGGCTGTCGCTCTGCGGCCTGCTCGGCTACGTGTTCGTCTACACGATCTGGCTCAAGCGCCGGACGGTGCAGAACATCGTGATCGGCGGGGCGGCCGGCGCGGTGCCGCCGCTCGTGGCCTGGACCGCCACCACCGGCTCGCTCTCGTGGAACGCGCTCTACCTGTTCGCGATCGTCTTCTACTGGACTCCGCCGCACTTCTGGGCGCTGTCGCTGCTCATGAAGGACGAGTACGCGCGCGCGAACGTGCCGATGCTGCCGGTGGTCAAGGGCGAGGACGAGACGCGCAGGCAGATCCTGCTCTACACCGTGCTGCTCTACGCGGTCACGCAGCTCCCCTTCTGCGCCGGGCTCCTGCACGGGATCTACCTGGCCGTCTCGGTCACGCTCGGCGCCTGCTTCATCGGCGGAGCCGTGCTGCTGCGCCGGCGGGCCGACCGGCGCACCGCGCTGCGGCTCTACCTGTTCTCGCTCGCCTACCTCGCGCTGCTGTTCGGGGCGATGGTGGCGGACGCCCGCCTCCTCTAGCGGGCACAATCCCGGCGATGGCGCGTACGCGCTCGCGCATGCTGGTGCTCCTCGGCCTGGCGGCCGGCGGACTGCTCCTGCTACTCGCCGCGATCGACAACCGGATGTGGGACGAGGGCGGGCCGGGGATCGTGGGCTTCGAGCTGGCCTGGACCACGCGGCACGCCGACCGGATCCTGGCCGAGTGGGGACCGCACGGGCGCGACGCCGCGCGGCTGTCGCTGTGGCTCGACTTCCTCTACATCGCCGCCTACTCCGCGTTCTGGGCGCTGGCGGCGCGCGCCGCGCGCGACTTCGCCGGGCGGGCTCACTGGCACCGGCTGGCCGCCCTGGGCGCGCTCGCCTGGCCGCTCGGGCTCGCCGCCGGCCTGTTCGACGTGCTGGAGGACATCGCGCTGCTGATCGTGCTCGGGGGCTCCACCGGGCAGCCGTGGCCCGCGCTCGCCTCCGCGTTCGCCACGCTCAAGTTCCTGGCGTTCGCCGGGGTCGGGGGCTACGTGGCGATCGTGCTCGTGCGGCGCTTCCCGCGGACCGCGATCGGGCTCGCGGCGCTCGCGGCGGTGGTGCTGGCGGTGAACACGTGGACCGTGGACCGCGAGACACGGCCGGCCAGGGCGGACATCGGGCGGATCGTGCACGTGCCCGGCGGCGACATCCAGGTACGCGAGGACGGGCCGCGCGACGGGCCGCCCGTGGTGCTGATCCACGGGTTCGCCTGCTCGCTGCGCTGGTGGGACGGGGTGGTCCCGGCACTCTCCCGCCGCCTGCACGTGGTCCGGCTCGACCTGCTCGGCCACGGCGGCTCGGAGAAGCCGCGCCGCGGCTACTCGATGGAGAACCAGGCGGACATCGTGGCGGCCGTGATGCAGAAGCTCGGCATCCGGCGGGCGCCGGTGGTCGGGCACTCGATGGGCGGGATGGTGGGCACCGCGATGGTGGAGCGCCACCCGCGCATGGTCGCGCGGCTGATGATGATCGGCACCGCGGTCGACGCGAAGCAGGAGCAGCTCGACCTCCTGGATCGCGCCGCGTTCCTGCCGGTGATCGCCGAGGCGAACGACCGGCTGATCTCCGACCGGGTGGTGCGCTGGGTCCTCGAGCGCGGGTTCGCACCCGAGTTCGACCCACCGAGGTACCTCATTCACGACATCTTCGGACGGACCACCGTGAGCTCGTTCGGCGGCTCGGCCAGGGCGATCACCGACTTCTGGGACGACAGGCCGCTGCAGCAGCGCCTGGCCGGGCGCGGCGTGCCGGTCACGGTGCTGCTCGGCGAGCGCGAGCGCCACAGCCGGCGCTCGGCCCGGCTCTACGACTCCGTGCGGGGCATCCGGGCGGTGGTGATGAAGGGGCTCGACCACACGCCGATGGTCGAGTCGCCGGCGCGAACGGAGCCGCTGATCGAGGCGTTCGCGCGGGGCTAGCGGCGCCGGCGGCGCAGGAGCGCGGTGGCCGCGAGCGAGGCGAGGCTCCCGGCCACGACCGCGGCCGACTGGCGCCGGCTGGGGCGGTGGGCGGCGTGCGCGATCGGTGCGGGCGGGTGCCGGTGCTCGGAGGCCGGGGCGTATCCGCTCACGGGCGTGACCTGCTGTCCGGGCGCGGGCGCGGCGAGCGGCGGCGGCGCAGGCGCGGTCGGGGGCGGTGCCACGACCATTGGCGTCGCTCCCGCGGGCGGTCCGGGCATCATCGGCTCGAAGCGGGTGCGCGGGCGGCGCAGCAGGATCGCGAGCGCGACGGCCAGTGCCAGCATCAGCGCGATCAGCACGTACCAGCCGGTCATCTTGGTGGACCGCTCGCCCACCGCGGCGGTCGCCACGGCCGCGCCGGACCCGGCCCCGGGGCCGGAGGCGAGCGAGCCCGAGGAGGCGGCCTCGGCGGCCTTCACGCCCTGACCCTCGTGGCGCCGGCCGGCGAGGTCGGCGGTGGTGCGCAGCGCGGGCGGCGTTCCCATCAGGACGGCCGGCTGGAGCTGCGGGCCGGTGGCGCCGGTGATCGCCACCTGGGCGCGCGCGGAGCCGGCCCCGCAGCCGCCCGAGCGCGCCGCACGGCGAAGATGGCGGAGCCCCCGGCGCTCGGTGCGCGCCGCTCGCCCGCGCGGGATGCCGAGCTGGTCGGCGGCCGCGGCGCGCGAGCGCGGGCTCTCCGAGCCGAGGCCCGCACGCAGCGCCAGGAAGCGGCCCTCGAGCGAAGGCAGGAGCTGGAGGCAGCCCGTGAAGCTGGTGACGGCCTGGCGCAGGCGGCGCTCGCGGGCGGCACGCCGCTCGCTGCGCTGCCGGCGCGCGACCTTCGCGCGCGCCGCGCGGACCCGCGGCGATGCGTGGCCCTGGCCGGATCCGCCGGCGGTTCCGCTCCCGCCGGACCCGCCGCCGGCCGGGCTGCTCCCGTTCGCGCCGGCGCCCGAGCCACTCCCATCGCCGCCCCCCGACCCGCCGCCGGCCGGCGAGGAGCTCGCGCCACGCCCGGCACCGGGCACCGACGGGACCGGCACCGAGGGAGCACCCGGGACCGATGGCGCCGACGGGCTGCTGGGAACGCTCGGCGCACTGGGAACCGAGGGCACGGACGGGAGATTCGGCACCGGCACGTTCGGCGCGCTGGGCAGCGACGCGGGCGGCTGGAGCTGCGGCACCGCGCTCTGGATCGCGGTCTGGCCGCCGGCGCTCGCCACGGCCAGCGCGACGATCGCGGTGGCCGCTATCGCGATGAGAAGAGAGAGCCTCCGAGCGATGCGGGGCATCCGTGCCATAGGCGACCTATTCCCCGGCTGGACCGCGGCCGAACCCGCGAGATGACGCCGGCGTCAGCCGGCGCGCGAGAACTGGCGCGTGCTCAGCTCGTGATCGGCCCGGATCACGTGCATCACCGCGTTGATCAGCGCCAGGTGCGTGAACGCCTGCGGGAAGTTGCCGAGGTGGCGCCCGGTGGACGCGTCGATCTCCTCGGCGTAGAGCTGGAGCGAGCTGGCGTAGGAGAGCATCCGCTCGCAGAGCTGGCGCGCGCGCTTGCTCTCGCCGATCTCGGCCAGCGCCGAGACGAGCCAGAACGAGCAGATCGCGAACGTGCCCTCCTCGCCGGAGAGGCCGTCGTCGGTGTGCTCCACCCGGTAGCGCAGCACGAGCCCGTTCTCGGTCAGCTCGTCGGCCACGGCGAGGACCGTCTTCACGATCCGCTCGTCGTCCGCCGGCAGGAATCGGACCAGCGGCATCAGCAGCACGGACGCGTCGAGCGCGTCGGTGTCGTAGTGCTGGGTGAACACGCCGCGGTCGTCCACGCCGTTCTCGCAGATGTCCGCGTGGATCTCCTCCGCCGCGGCCCTCCACTTCTCCGCGGCCTCGGCGTCCTCCCTCATGTCGGCCAGCCGTGCGCCGCGGTCGGCGGCCACCCAGCACATGAGCTTCGACGATGTGAAGTGCTTCGGCTCACCGCGCACCTCCCAGATGCCGCGGTCGGGCTTCTTCCAGTTGTCGAGCGCGGCCTCGACCTGCTTCACGAGCATCGGCCAGAGCCGCTCGGGCAGCAGGTCGCGCGAGCGCGTGTGGAGGTAGACGGAGTCGAGCACCGCCCCCCACACGTCGTGCTGCGCCTGCGTGTACGCGCCGTTGCCGATCCGCACCGGCCGCGCGCCCTCGTAGCCGGTGAGGTGGTCGAGCTCGTGCTCCTCGAGCTCCTGCTCGCCGCCTATCCCGTACATGATCTGGAGGTCCTCGCCCTCCTGCCCGGCGGCGTCGGCCACGAAGTAGAAGAAGTCGTTGGCCTCGAAGTCGAACCCGAGCGTGTAGAGGCCCCAGAGCATGAACGTGGAGTCGCGGATCCAGGTGTAGCGGTAGTCCCAGTTGCGCTCGCCGCCGGGGGTCTCGGGCAGCGACGTGGTGGCCGCGGCCATCATCGCGCCGGTGGGCGCGTAGGTGAGGCCCTTGAGCGTGAGCGCGCTCCGCTGGAGGTAGTGCCGCCACGGGTGGTCGGGGAACAGCCCGCGGTTGAGCCACTGGCGCCAGAAGTCCTCGGTGCGCATCATCCGGTCGACGGCCTCCTGGAAGTCCTTCGGCGCCGCGTGCTCGCTCCACGACAGGGCGGCGTAGGCCGACTCGCCCTCGCGCAGGGTGTGCCGCGCACGGGCGCGGCGGCCCTCGAAGCCCACGCGCAGGTCGGTGGTCAGCCGCAGCTCGGTGTCGACTCCCTCGGCCGTCGCGACCGCCTCGTTGTAGGTCTCGCCCGTGTAGCGCCACTCGGCGCCCGCGCGGCCGTAGTCGAACGCCGGCTCGCACTCCAGGTGCAGCTCGACCGTTCCCTGCACGCAGTGGACCGTTCGGATCAGGACGTGCTCGGCGTCGTGGTCGGTGGGGGTGCGCTTGTGGGTGCCCGAGCGCTCCTCGAGGTCGTGCCACGGGCCCACCGAGAGCGCGTCGCGCACGATCATCCAGCCCATGCGCGTCATCCACGTGGTCTCGAGCACGTTGGTGCCCGGCACGTAGCGCCGGCCGGCCGGCACCAGCATGTCCGCCGGGCCGAGCCGGAACCCGCCGGCGTCGCGGTCGAGCATCGCCCCGAACACGCTCGGGCCATCGGGCCGCGGGAGGCAGAACCACTCGATGTTCCCGCTCGGCGCCACCAGCGCCACCGTCTCGCAGTCCGAGAGGAACGCGTAGTCGGCGATCGGCGGGAACGGGCTCTGCCCGTCGTAGGCCTCGATCTCCGGCCGCGGTGCGGGCGCCTCGGCCGTGCTCATCGCGGCAGCCCGCTCGCGGCGGGCCCGTCGAGGAGGACCACGGCGCTGTCGGTGACCAGGCTCGCCGGCACCTCCGGGCCGGCTTCGCCTCCGCCGAAAGCCTTCGACACGGCGGCGGACTTCTCAACACCGGCAATCAGGAAGAGCACCCTCCGCCCGGCGTTGATCGCCGGGAGCGTGAGCGTTATCCGCGGCACGAACGGCTCGAGCCCGGCCTCCTCCACCCCCACGACCGCCCTGTCGGTCACCTCAACGGCCGGCTTGTTGGGAAACAGGGATGCCGTGTGGGCGTCGGGCCCCAGACCGAGTAGCACCAGGTCCAGCCGCGGCAGCTGCTCGCCGAGCGTCTCGCGCAGCTCGCGCTCGTAGTCCCCGGCGCCCGCGTGCGGCCCCTTCTCCCCCGGCATGCGGTGAACCGCCGGCGGGTCGCCCTCGATCCGGTCGAGCAGCGCCTCCTTCGCCATGCGGTAGTTGGAGTACTCGTGGTCCGGCGGCACGCAGCGCTCGTCGCCGAACCAGAGCGTGGTCGAGGTCCAGTCGAGGTCCATGCCGGCGAGCCTCTCGTAGGCCGTCCTCGGTGTGGATCCCCCGGTGAGCGCGATGTGGCCGCCGGCCCGCACGGAGTCGGCGATCAGGTCCGCGGCCGCGGCGGCGGGGTCGTCCACGATGCGGATGTCAGCCATCGGCGCCGCGGGTCACGAGCCCTGCATCTTCGCCGCCGCCTCGAGCGCCGGGCCGTACGTCGGGTCGCGCAGCAGCGCCTGCCTGATCCCCTCGCCCAGGATGCCCGTCTCGCCGCGCGAGGCGCCCATCACGATCCAGCTCGACTCGCTGCCGTCGCGCAGCCGCCGCCTCGCCACCAGGCCGCCTGGGCCGCGGTCGAGCGAGATGCTCATCCCGCGTGAGCATTCGATCGTCAGGCCGTCCAGGCCGGGAACGTTGAGCTTGGGCTCGGACTCGAGCGTGAGCGCGACCTCGTGCCTGCGCGCACGCGCGCGTGAGAGGAGGTCGCCGTTTCGCGACGTGAGCGCTCCCGGCTCCCATCCGAGGCGCGACGCGAGCCAGCCGACCAGAAGGATCCCGGTCACGACGGACTCCGGGTGGTGGCGGATCGTGACGGACTCGATGTCGCGCAGGGCGGGCCGCCAGACGTCGGGGTCGAACGTGGAGGCGATCCGCTCGCGCCACGGCGCGCTGCGCAGCCACGCGAGGTCCACCACGTACCCGTTCTCGAGCAGCTCCTGCGCCCGCGTCACCGCGGCGCCCGCGTCGGGCTCCTGAACGGAGTCGATCAGGAACACGTTGGCGATCTCCGAGAGAGCGTCCACCGCCTCGGGGTGCCCGTGCGGTGACCAGACCAGCGTGGCGAGGTCGGGCACCAGCAGCGGGTCCACGATCGTGCCGAGCCGCTCCAGATGCCCCGGGCCCACGTCGATCTCCACGCGCTCCTCGCAGATCCGGACCCCGCCCGCGCCCTCGTCGGGATCGCAGGTCATCGTGGCCCAGGCGTCGATCTCCCTGCGCCCGCGCTCCATCGAGCAGACGATCGTGCGCGACGGGTGGTAGCGCCCCAGGTGCTCGAGCCGGTTGACGATCTCGCCGCGCCACTCGCGGTCCACGATCGCGACGAGGTTGAGGACCCGTGCCGGCACGTAGGCCTCGTCGGAGGCGTACTGCTCCTCGAGCAGGTGCCGCAGCGCGGCCTCGATCTTGCTCGGGGTGGTCCCCTGCTCGCTCCAGACGCCGGTGGCCTCGACGCTCAGAGCGGCCTCCACGTGTCCGGCGCGATCAGCTCGTCCGCCTCCTTGGGGCCCTGGGAGCCGGCCGGGTACGCGGGCAGCGGGCCGGGGGTCTTGGACCAGGCCTCGAGTATCGGGTCGCAGATCCGCCAGGCGGCCTCCACCTCGTCGTCGCGCGCGAACAGGGTCGCGTCGCCGCGCATGGTGTCCATGATCAGCCGCTCGTACGCCTCCGGCGACTGGGACATGAACGACGTGCCGTAGAGGAACTCCATGTTCACCGGCCGCACCGACATCCGCGCGCCCGGGATCTTGGCCACGAGCTTGAGCGACACGCCCTCGTTCGGCTGCACCGTGAGCACGAGCTGGTTCTGCTCCACCCCGAGCGAGCCGGACTGCTTGAAGGCGAGGTGCGGCACCGGCTTGAGCGTGACCGCGATCTCGGTGACCTTGCGCGCGAGCCGCTTGCCCGTGCGCAGGTAGAACGGCACCCCGGCCCAGCGCCAGTTGTCCACCTTGAGCTTGAGCGCCGCGTACGTCTCGGTGGTGGAGTCGTCGGGCACGCCGTCCTCGTCGAGGTAGCCGGGCACGTCCTCGCCGCCGGACGCGCCGGGCCCGTACTGCGCCCGCACCGCCATCTCCGGCACCTCGTCGATCGACGGCGGGTGGATCGCCCGGAGCACCTTGGCCTTCTCGTCGCGCACCGCGTCCGCGTCGAACGACACGGGCGGCTCCATCGCCAGCAGCATGAGCAGCTGGAGCATGTGGTTCTGCACGAGGTCGCGCAGGGCGCCCGACTTGTCGTAGTAGCCGGCGCGCGAGCCGATCCCGATGTCCTCGGCGGCGGTGATCTGCACGCTGTCGATGTACGAGCGGTTCCAGAGCGGCTCGAAGATCCCGTTCGCGAACCGGAGGACCATCATGTTCTGGACGGTCTCCTTGCCCAGGTAATGGTCGATGCGGAAGACCTGGCTCTCGTTGAAGACGCCGAGCAGCGCGCGGTTGAGCTCGAGCGCGCTCTCGAGGTCCGTCCCGAACGGCTTCTCGACGATGATGCGCGTCTCGGCGCCCTCGGTCTTCGCCAGGCCGTGATCCCCGAGCTTGCCGGCGATCACCGGGAAGAACGACGGGGCGGTGGAGAGGTAGAAGAGGCGGTTGAACGCCAGCTCGGCCTCGTCGTCGAATTCCTTCACGGCGGGGGCCAGCCGCTCGTACATGTCGTCGTCGTCGAACGAGCCGGCCACGTAGCGCATGCCCTTCACGAGCGCGTCGAGCACCTTCGCGTCGGGCTCGCGGCGTGAGAACTCCTCGATCGACTCCCGGGCGATCTTCTGGAACCCCTCGTCCGACTCGTCGCCGCGCGAGACGCCGATCAGGTTGAAGCGCTCCGGCAGCGCGCCCTCGTGGGCGAGGTTGTAGATGCCGGGTAGGAGCTTGCGCTTGGCGAGGTCGCCCGTGGCGCCGAAGATCACCAGCGTGGTCGGGTGCACCGGGAGCCGCTCGAGCCCCTCGACGAGGGGGTTCTTCTCCTCCTCCTTCGTGGCGGTGGCCATCGGCTACTCGGCCTTCGGGTCGGCCTGGGCGGCCGACTTGACCGCGTGGCCTCCGAACTGGTTGCGAAGCGCCGCGTTCACCTTGGCCGCGAACGCGTTCTGCCCGCGCGAGGAGAAGCGCTCGAAGAGCGACGTGGTGATCACCGGCATCGGGATCCGCTTGTCGATCGCGTCCTCCACCGTCCAGCGCCCCTCGCCGGAGTCCTCCACGTAGGGCTCGAGCCGCTCGAGGTCGTTGCCCTCCTGCTCGAACGCCAGCGCGGCCAGCTCGCAGAGCCACGAGCGCACCACGGAGCCCTGCATCCACAGGTGCGCGATCTTCGCGTTGTCCAGCTCGAACTCGCACGCGTCGAAGAGCGCGAAGCCCTCGGCGTAGGCCTGCATCATCCCGTACTCCACGCCGTTGTGGACCATCTTCACGTAGTGCCCCGCGCCCGCCGGCCCGAAGTGCCCCCAGCCCGGCCCGTGCTCCTCGGTCTCCGGCGGCGCCAGCACGTCGAGGACCGGGGCGAGCCGGCCGACGGCCTCGTCGGAGCCCCCGACCATCATGCAGTAGCCGACCGAGATGCCCCAGACGCCGCCCGAGGTGCCCACGTCCACGTAGTCGATGCCCTTGGCCGACAGCTCCTCGGCGCGGCGCTTGTCGTCGGACCAGCGGCTGTTGCCGCCGTCGATGACCATGTCGCCCTCGTCGAGCAGCTCGGCGAGCTTGGCCACGGTCTCCTCGGTGGGATCGCCCGCCGGCACCATGATCCACACCGCGCGCGGCTTCTCGAGCTGCTCGACCAGCTCCTCGAGCGAGCCGGCGCCGGACGCACCATGGCTCTTGGCCTCCTCCACCGCGTCCTCGCTGAAGTCGAACGCCACCACGGTGTGGTCGGAGTCGCGGTGGATCCGGTGGACCATGTTGCCGCCCATGCGGCCGAGGCCGACGAAGCCGAGCTGCATCAGAGCATCTCCTTGATCTTCGCGGTAAGCCGCTCGACCGCCTCGGCCGGATCGCCCTCCAGCCTCACCCGCTCCGCCGGCAGCCCGTGCGCCTTGAGCGTCTCGAGGTCCCCGGTGGCCTGCGCGTTCTTGAGCGTGCCGAACGTGTAGCCGGCGTCCGGGATCTCCACGTCCTCGTCGCCGTCGTGCACGAGCTGCACGAACAGCCCCGTCTTCGGCCCGCCCTTGTGGAACTGGCCGGTGGAGTGGAGGAAGCGCGGGCCGTAGCCGAACGTGGTGGTGGCCTTGGTGGCGTCGCGGATCGTGGTGCGCAGGCCCGCGATCGCGCTGTCGAAGCGCTCCGACGGCTGCACGTAGCCCATGATCGCCACGTAGTGCGGCGGCTCGGCCTGCTTGAGCAGGTCGCTCAGCCCGTTCTCGTCGGACTCGGCCACCTCCGGCAGGCTGCCCTCCTCGGAGTAGCGCGCGAGCACCTTCTGCGTGTTGTCCTTGGCCTCCTGCACGTTGGGCTGGTCGAACGGGTTGATGCCCAGCACCCAGCCCGCCACCGCGGTGGCGAACTCCGCGAAGAAGAAGACCCGGCCGAGGTCCTCGGGCCCCTCCGCCGTGATCGTGAAGACCGGGTGGCCGGCCTTCGCCAGGTCGTTCATCTGGGACTCGAGCTCGCCGCCGTCCTTGTTGCGCAGGTACACGAAGACGCGGTCGTCGCCGTAGGAGTCCGGCTCGCCGAGCGGCTCGTCGGCCACCGGCAGCGTGCCCTTGCCCTCCTTGCCCGTCGACTCCGCGATCAGCTGCTCGACCCAGAGGCCGAAGCTCGAGATCGGGTCCTCGACCACGAAGGTGAGCTTGTCGCGCCGGTGGCCCGCCAGCTCGCCCATCGCGATGCCGAGCCAGAGGCCGGAGTTGTTCGAGGAGTGGTCGTCGTGGCGGCAGACCTGCTCGGCGATCTGGGCGCGCTCGAGCAGCGTGCCCACGTCCACGCCCATCAGCGCGGCCGGCACCAGCCCGAAGTACGAGAGCACCGAGTAGCGCCCGCCGATCTCCGGGTCGTTCACGAACGTGTGGAGGAAGCCCTTCTCACCGGCCAGCTCCGCGAGCGACGTGCCCGGGTCGGTGACCGCCACGAAGTGCTTGCCCGCCTCCTCCTCGCCCAGCTGCTCCGTGGCCTTCGCGTGGAAGTAGCGGAACTGGGACAGCGTCTCGATCGTGCCGCCGGACTTGCTCGACACGACGAACAGCGTGGTCTCGAGGTCGATCGCGCGCTCGGCCTCGAGCACGGCGCCCGGGTCCGTCGAGTCGAGCACGTGCAGGCGCATGCCGTCCTCGATCGCGCCGAACGAGCGCCGCAGCACCTCGGGCCCGAGGCTCGAGCCGCCCATGCCCAGCAGCACCGCATCGGTCAGGCCGTCCTCGCGGCACGCTCGCGCGAACGCCCTCAGGTCGGCGCAGTGCTCGAGCATGGTGTCCGTGATCGTGAGCCAGCCGAGCCGGTCGCCGATCTCGGGGCCGGGGCCGCCCCAGAGCGTCTCGTCCTTGCGCCAGATGCGGCGCGGCACCTCGTCCTCGATCGCCTGCTTCACGCGCTCGGCGATCGCGGGCTCGAGCTCGTCGGGCATGTTGCTCTCGAACGTGGCCGGGCGCCCGGTGACCGCCGCCTCGCGTGCGCTCTCCACGCCCGCGATCAGCTTCTCCATCGCGTCCACGAACAGGGTCACGCCCTCGTCGAGCAGCTCCTCCACCACCTGCTCCATGTCGATGCCGGCGTCGGCCAGGTCCTTCATCGCGGCCTCCACCTCGGCCGGGTCGGCGTCCGCCGTGGCGCCGGTGATCTCGGCCTTCTCGCCGGCGGCGAGCAGCGTGGGCATCGGCATCGTGTTCACGGTCTCGGGCGCCACGAGCCCGTCCACGTACATCGTCTCGGAGTAGTTCGGGTTCTTCACGCCGGTGGACGCCCACAGGGGCCGCTGCACGGGCGCGCCGGCCTCCTTGAGCTCCGCGAAGCGCTCGCCGTCGAAGATCTCCTTGAAGCGCACGTAGGCGGCGCGGGCGTTCCAGAGGCCGGCCATGCCCTGCAGCTCGGTGTGCCCGTCCTGCTCGAGCAGCTTGTCCACCTTGCTGTCCACGCGTGAGACGAAGAAGCTCGCCACCGAGCGCACGTTGGTGATGTCGCCGCCTGCCTCGCGCCGGCGCTCGAGGCCGCGGATGTAGGCCTCGGCCACGTTGGCGTAGGACTCCACCGAGAACAGCAGCGTCACGTTCACGTTGATGCCCTCGGAGATGGCCTCCTCGATCGCGGGCAGCCCCGCGGTCGTGCCCGGGATCTTGATCATCACGTTGGGCCGGTCCACGCGCTTCCAGTAGTCGCGCGCCTGCTCGAGCGTCGACTCGGTGTCGTGCGCCGCCTCGGGGCCCACCTCGAGCGAGACGTAGCCGTCGTAGCCGCGCAGCTCGTCGTAGACCGGGCGCAGCACGTCGGCCGCGAGCTGCACGTCCTTGATCGCGATCGCGTCGTAGATCTCCTTGGCGCCCTTGCCCTCCTCGGCCAGCTCGCGCAGCTCGTCGTCGTAGTCGTCGGAGCCGAGGATCGCCTTCTCGAAGATCGCCGGGTTGGAGGTCACCCCGCGCAGGCACATCTCGTCGATCAGCCGCTGGAGCTCGCCCCCCTCGATCAGGCTGCGCCGGATCTGGTCGAGCCAGACGCTCGTCCCGGCCGCGGTGAGGGCCTGAAGCCGCTCGTTGACACCAACAGTCACGCTCATGTCTAGCTCCTCGCTCCAACGCGGTCAAGAATGCTCCGACCCAGCTCCGCCGCCTTCTCCGCGGTGATCCCGAAGTGCTCGTAGACCTCCGGGGCGGGGCCGGACTCGCCGAAGGTGGTCATGCCCAGGAACGCGCCGTCGGGCCCGATCCACTTGTCCCAGCCCATCGGGCTCGCGGCCTCCACGGCCACGCGCGCGCGCACGGACGGCGGGAGCACGGAGTCGCGGTAGGCGTCGTCCTGCTCGGTGAAGGTGTCCATGCACGGCATGCTCACTACGCGTACCGCGAGGTCGTCGAGCTTACCCGCGGCCTCCATGCACAGCGAGACCTCCGAGCCGGTCCCGATCAGGATCAGGTCGGGCTCGCCGTCGCCGGTCTCGTAGAGCACGTAGGCGCCCCGCTCGATCGCGTCGTCGGGGATCGAGTCCGGGTCGTACGTGGGCAGGTTCTGCCGCGAGAGCGCGAACGCGCTCGGCGCCTCGGTCTGGCGTAGGGCGAAGCGCCAGCAGAGCGCGGTCTCGTTCGCGTCCGCCGGTCGCAGCACGTTCAGCCGCGGGATCGCCCTCAGGGCGCAGAGGTGCTCCACCGGCTGGTGCGTCGGGCCGTCCTCGCCGAGGCCGATCGAGTCGTGGGTCCAGATCCAGATCGACGGCAGCTTCATCAGCGCGGACAGGCGCACCGCGCCGCGCATGTAGTCGCTGAACGTCAGGAACGTGCCTCCGAACGCGCGCAGGCCCTGGAGCCCCAGCCCGTTCACGATCGCGCCCATGGCGTGCTCGCGCACGCCGAAGTGGATGTTGCGGCCGGAGTAGTCGCCGGCCCGCACGTCGCCGCCGCCGTCGATGTCGGTGTTGTTAGAGCTGGCCAGGTCGGCCGAGCCGCCCACGAGGTGCGGCACCCGCGCCGCGGCCCACTGGATCGCCTCGCCGGAGGCCTTGCGGGTGGCCATGCCCTTGGGGTCGGCCTCGTAGGTGGGCATGTCGTCCTCGAAGCCCTCGGGCATCTCGCCCTTCTGGATCTGCTCGAACAGCGCCGCCTTCTCGGGGTGGTCCTCGCGGTAGCGGTCGAACAGCGTGTTCCACGCGGTCTCGAGCTGGGCGCCCCGGCCGCAGCACTCGCGGAAGTGGGCGAGCGCCTCGTCCGGCACGTAGAACTGCTTGTCCGGGTCCCAGCCGAGGTTCTCCTTGGTGGCCCGCACCTCGTCCTCGCCGAGCGGAGAGCCGTGCGCCTTGGTGGTGTCCTGCTTGTTCGGGCTGCCGGCGCCGATGTGCGTCTGCACGATCACGAGCGATGGGCGGTCCTCGACCAGCATCGCCTCGCGGGTGGCGCTCTCGAGCCGGTCGAGGTCGTCGGTCTCGCCCACGTCGATCACGTGCCAGCCGTACGCCTCGTAGCGCGCGGCCACGTTCTCGCTCATCACCACGTCGACCCTGCTCGCCAGCTGGATCTTGTTGTCGTCGTAGAAGGCGATCAGCTTGCCGAGGCCGAGGTGGCCTGCCAGCGACGAGGCCTCCGACGCCACGCCCTCCTGCATGTCGCCGTCGCTCGCGATCGTGAACGTGTGGTGGTTCACGATCTCGTGCTCGGGCTCGTTGAACTTGGCGGCCAGCATGCGCTCGCCGAGCGCGAGGCCGACGGAGGTGGCGATGCCCTGGCCGAGCGGACCGGTCGTGGCCTCGATCCCCGGCGAGTACTTGCGCTCGGGGTGGCCGGCCGTGGGCGAGCCGACCTGCCGGAAGTTCTCGAGGTCCTCCAGCGTCATCGGGTAGCCGGTCAGGTAGAGCATCGAGTAGAGGAGCATCGACGCGTGGCCCGCGGAGAGCACGAAGCGGTCGCGGTTGGGCCAGTCGGCGTCGGACGGGTTGTGGCGCATGATGCGCGTGTAGAGCACGTACGCCAGGGGGGCGAGGCCCATCGGCGCTCCGGGGTGGCCGGAGTTCGCCTTCTGGACGGCATCCATCGCGAGGGTGCGGATCGTGTTGACGCACAGCTCGTCGAGCGCTCTCGTGTCGGTGGCCGTCGTGGTCATCCGCTCCTCCCGTGGCTTGCCAGGTTCGCAGTATCCCGATTGAGGGCCAACTCCTGCGCGGCGAGCAGCCCGGCGCCGATCACGCCGGCCTCGTTACCCGCGTTCGCGGTGGAGATGCGCACGCGCTCGAAGAGGGCCGGAAGCGCGCGCGAGGCCGCCTCCTCGCGGGCCCGGTCGAGGAAGAGGTCGGCGGCCGCGGACAGCCCGCCGCCGATCACGAAGTGCTCCGGCTCGAACACGTTCACGAAGTTGGAGATGCCGATGCCGAGCCACGTGCCGAGGCCGGCGAGCATCTCGAGCGCCGCGTGGTCCCCCTCGCGCGCCGCGTCCACCACCTGCTTTCCCCTCACTCGCTCGCCGTTCGCACGCGCCGTGGCCTCCCGCTCGAGCGCGGTGCCGCTGCACAGCGCTTCCAGACACCCGCGATTGGGGCAGGAGCCGGGGCAGTCGGGCCCGTCGGGATCGACCACGGTGTGGCCGAGCTCCGCGCCGAGCCCGCTCGCCCCGCGGAAGATCCGCCCGTCGATCACCACGCCGCCGCCCACGCCGGTGCCGAGGGTGAGCATCACGAGGTGCTGGGCCGGCGCATCCTCCACGAACTGGGCCTCGGCGAGTGCCGCGCAGTTGGCGTCGTTGTCGAGGTAGACCGGCACCCCGAGGCGCTGGGTCAGCTCGCTGCCGAGCGCGACGCCCTCGAACGGGATGTTCACGCTGCTCACGATCGTGCCGCTGGCGAAGTCGATCTGCGACGGCATCCCGATGCCGATCGCGGCCGGCTCGCCGGCGCGCTCGGCCACCTCGCGGATGGCCGTGACGATGCCCTCCATGAGCGCGTCGCTCCCGCTCAGGTCGGTGGGGTGCTGCACCGGCTCGATCACCTCCGTACCGGCGATCCGGGCGGCGGCCACCTTGGTGCCGCCCACGTCCACGCCGATCACGGCCGGATCAGCGGCGTCGTGCAAAGGCTGTCTCCCCCACGCCCACGGCCGGAAAGCTACGCGACTTGTGCTAGAAACGACACCCGATGGACCGTCGACTCGCCAACAAGAACCTGCGTACCGGCCTCATCGCGGGCGCCATCAGCTTCATCTTCTTCGGCGCGGCCTTCCTGGTCGCCGCGGCCTACTGATCCGTGGCCGAGGAGACGAGCTCCGGGGCGCTCCCCCCGCCGGTCGAGGAGGTCCACCTTCCGGAGCCGTCCTACCTGCCGGTCCTGCTGGCCCTCGGCATCACGATCGCGGTCATCGGCGTGGTGCTCACGTGGATCATCGTCGCGATCGGCGTGCTCATCGCCGTCGTCTCACTCGCTCGCTGGATCCGCCTGACCCGCGAGGAGATGGCGGAGCTCCCACTCGAGCACTAGCGTGCTCTCGACGACCGCCCGCTGGACCCTGCAGCGCATCGCGCTGCTCGACGCACCGCTCCTGATGATCGCCGCCGTGGCGAGCGTGGCCACCGGCCGGCCGCTGCTCGGCCTGGCGCTGGCGCTCTTCTCCTTCGCCCTCTTCATGGCGGGCCGCAGCACGATCGGCCACCGTCACGGCCCGCCGGGGACCACCACGCCGCTGGAGCGCTCGCGCCGCCGGGCCGAGGCGCAGCCGGCGCAGCCGGCGCAACCGGCGCAACCGGCGCAACCGGGGACCCTGCCCTCGGAGGACACCGGCGCCACCTCACGGCGCCGCCGGCGGAGGGACTTCAAGGGGTTCTAGGGCGTCAGCCCTCCCGCGCGGAGCCGGCGGCCGCCGTCAGGCCCGGGAGCGCGCCGCCTCGACGTCCGCCGTCGCGCCCGTCGCGCTCCAGCAGCGGACGATGTCGCGCATCGAGAGGACGCCGGCGATCTCGCCGCCGTCGATCACCACGAGGTGCCGGAAGCCGCCGTTGACCATCTCCTCGGCCGCCCGCTCGAGCGACCAGTCGGGCGCGGCGAACGTCAGGTTCTCGGAGAGGTGCTGGCAGACCCGCTCCTCGTCGGGATCCTGGCCGCTGCCCAGCGCCATCAGCAGATCGCGCTCGGTGAAGATCCCGGGGCCCGGCTGCTCGGGGTCGATTACGACGGCCGCGCCCACGCTCCGCTTGGCCATTTGCTTAGCGGCCTCGCGCAGCGTGTGATCGGGGCCGACGGTGAGTACGACCGAACTCATGCCCTCGCTTACGTGCAAATCAGGCTCCCAGATCCAAGTGACGATTGGCTCAAGACTCTATACCCACCGCGCCGCTTCGGGCGTCGTGAGTGCCTGCGCGCCAACGCATGAATGAAACGTGACCTGGGCGTCATATTCGGTAACTTCACGTGATCCGAACGTCGTGTATGGCGCGTATCCAACACGCGCCTCGGCCAGGATCGCTGCCCCGCACCCCACCCCCTCCCCCCCACTCAACTATGGCTATAAGAACATCCACAGTCTCCCGCCGCCGCGCCCTCTACGAGGAAGCGGTGGAGATCATCGAGCAGGATTACGCAGGCGACCTGGAGCTCGACTCCGTCGCCCGTAGGCTCGCAACGTCGCGCCGTCAACTGCAGCGCGCATTCGCCGAGGCCGGCAAGACCAGCTTCCGGACCCGCCTCGCCGAGGTACGCATGCAGAAGGCGCTCGAGCTTCTTCGCGAGGGCACGCTGCCCGTCCGCGACGTGGCCACGAGCGTCGGCTACCGGCAGGCGGCTCAGTTCGCCAAGACGTTCCGGCGCCATCACGGGCGCCCGCCGTCGAGCGTCCGGCGCGAGCGCGGCACGGCCCAGGCCGTGGACCGCCCCGCCCCGCGCGCTCAGGCGCTCGGCGCAGCCGTCTTCGAGCGCGCCGCCTAGCGGCACGCACCTGCTTCCACGACCAGGCCGGCACAGCCGGCCGCAGACGCGCGCGGCGCCGGGCAGCCCCCCGCCCACCGGCACCGGGTGCACCAGCCCTCCCCCTGGCCCCCGTCAGGGGGAGGGCGCCCTTTTTCTGCGCCCGGCGGCGCCGCTGCCCGCCCGCCATAACGCGGGCCATCGTTAGCCGCCTATAAACTCGCGCGCCGTGCCCGGCCCCTCGAAGGATCCGCATGCCTAAGCACCCGGTCGCCCGGATGTTCCTCTACGGGGCGATCGCGTCCGCGATCGGCATCGCGATCGTGCTGGCGATCGACTGGTTCCCGCCCGCTGCCAGCGCGGACGCCCACAAGATCGACCGCCTCTACGACGTCCTGATGATCGTCTCGGTCCCGATCTTCGTGCTCGTCATGTCGGTCGCGATCTACAGCGTGATCCAGTTCCGCGCCAAGCCCGGCGACATGAGCGACGGCGCGCCGATCCACGGCAACGCCCGGCTCGAGGTCGTGTGGGTCCTGATCCCCTTCATCATCGTGAGCTGCCTCGCGGCCTACGCCTGGATCGTGCTCAACGACATCGAGTCCAAGAAGCCCGGCGAGATGCCGGTCCACGTGTTCGGCCAGCAGTTCGCCTGGAGCTACGAGTACCAGGGCCCGAACGGCAAGCCGATCCGCTCGAACGACCTCTACCTGCCGGTCAACAAGCCGATCCGCTTCGACATCTCCGCGCGCGACGTCATCCACTCCTTCTGGATCCCCACCTTCCGGCTCAAGTCGGACGCGGTCCCCGGCATCACCACCAGGTGGCGCGCCACGCCCACCAAGATCGGCGACCAGACGATCGTGTGCGCCGAGCTGTGCGGCGCCGGGCACTCGACCATGCGTAGCACCGCCCACGTGGTCAGCCAGGCCGACTTCGACAAGTGGCTCGCCAAGGCCAGCGGCGGGCCGGCCCCGGTCGGGGGCGGCGGCGGCGCCCAGTCCGGCACGCCCGGATCGGCGGGCAGCGCCACCGGCGACGGCAAGGCGGTCTTCACGCAGAACGGCTGCGGCGGCTGTCACCAGCTGGCCGCCGCCGGCTCCAGCGGCACCGTCGGCCCGAGCCTGGACAACCTCGTCGCGGACGCCAAGGCGAACGGCAAGGGCAAGACCCCCGAGCAGTACGTGCGCGAGTCGATCATGACCCCGGACGCGGTGGTCGTGCCGGGGTTCCCGAAAGGTACGATGCCGCAGAACTTCGGCAAGACCCTGACCAAGCAGCAGATCGACGCGCTCATCGCGTTCCTGCTGAAGCCCGGCGGCGGAGGAGGTGGTGGCTGAGTGACCATGGCAGCTAGGTTCCGGGCTCCGGGCTGGTATCGCGCGGCCCTGTCGCTGCCGATCGGCTTCGGCGTGGCCACCGCGATCGTGTGCGGGATCCGCGCCCTCTACGGCAGCCGCTTCACGCCGGTCTTCGACGGCACCGCGGTCACCACGGTCGCGCTGATCGCCATGCCGCTCGCCTTCCTGGTCGGGATCGGCTGCTTCGACTACTGGTTCCGCTGGGCCTCGGGCGCGCCCACGGTCCCCGAGGACCACTCGGGCCACGGCGCCACCACGTGGAAGGACTACTTCCGCGTGAACACCGACCACAAGGTGATCGGGCTCCAGTACATCTGCACCACGTTCTTCTTCTTCGTGGCTGGCGGCGTGATGGCGATGCTCATGCGCGCCGAGCTCGCCGCGCCGGGCATGCAGTTCGTCAGCCCCAACACGTTCAACGGGCTGTTCTCGGTGCACGCCTCGCTGATGATCTTCCTGTTCATCATCCCGGTGTTCGCCGGGATCGCCAACTACGTGATCCCGCTGATGATCGGCGCGCCGGACATGGCGTTCCCGCGGCTCAACGCGCTCTCCTACTGGATGCTGC
>JAXDJC010000162.1:0-2607 GCA_034663685.1 Thermoleophilaceae bacterium | reverse complement strand
AGCCCTCCTCGTCGGTGGCGATCCGCATGCCGCCGTCGGTCACGAAGCCGCGGCAGACGGACTCGGAGCGCACGGCGATCTCCCCGAGCGTGTCCTCGGGCAGCGGCTGCCAGCCCGCGCCGTCCTCGCCCGCCGGCCGCACGATCGCCAGCTCCGTGCCCTCCACCGCCGGGCCCGAGGAGGCGATGCGCAGCGCGCGCGGGTCGTGCTCGGCGCCCGGCTCGGTGACCGCGCCGCCGTCGCGGTCGAGCCAGCGGTGCGCCCGCTCGTTCTCGCGCCGGTGCATCGACACGCACAGCGCGTGCTCGGCCAGCCCGTAGCAGGGCAGCACCGTGCCGCGCTCGAGCCCGACGCAGGCGAAGCGCTCCTCGAAGCGCTCGACCGCGTCGAGGTCCACCGGCTCGGCGCCGTTGAGCAGCACGCGCAGCGCCGACAGGTCCACGCCCTCGAGGTCCTCGTCGCGCACCTTGAGGACGGCGAGGTTGTAGGCGAACTGCGGCGCGACCGTGATCGTCACGCGGCGCTTGGAGAGCATCTGGATCCAGAAGGCCGGCCGCACCAGGAAGTCGAGCGGCGACATCAGCGCCAGCGGCATGCCCCACACCACCGTGCCCATGAACGCGCCGATCAGCCCCATGTCGTGGTAGAGCGGGAGCCAGCTGCCGCCCACGTACTCCTCGCCGGTCTCGTGGAAGCCCGCGGCACGCCCGTACTGGCGGATGTTGTTGACGATGTTGTGGTGGCTCAGGGCCACGCCCTTCGGATCGCCGGTGCTGCCGGAGGAGAACTGGATCAGCGCGATGTCGCCCGGGTCCGGGGAGCCCGGCAGCTCGCCGCCGTCGGCGGCCGCCAGCTCCTCGGGCGTGGTCACGTGGGTGCGGGCGCCGATGCCGGGGCGGTCGCGCAGAAGCGGCGCGAGCGCCTCCAGGGTCACGAGCTTGGCGGGCCGCGTGAGCGCCACCACGCGCTGGACCGACTCGAGGAACGAGTCGACCTGGCGGGCGCCGGCGGGCGGGTAGAGCGGCACCGTGACAGCGCCGGCGAACAGGGTCCCGTAGAAGACGGCGGCGAACTCGGGGCTCGTGGGCAGCACGATCACCACCGCGTCGCCGGGGGCCACGCCGCCGCCGGCGAGCCGGCGCCCCATGTGGCGCGCGCGGGCCAGCAGCTGCTCGCACGAGATCTCGATCGTGTCGTGGCTCGGGCTCTCGATCCACAGTGCGGGCCGCTTGCCGCCGGACTCGCCGCGGCGCTCGAGCGCCTCCACGACCGTGTGCGGCCCATCGCCGACCAGGCTCACCGCGCCACCCCGGCGGCCAGCTTGTGCCGCACCAGCGCGACCACCTCGTCGAAGCGGGCGATCCCGTAGAGCTCCTCGAGCGGGCAGTCGATGCCGAAGGCCTGCTCGAGCTCCACCTGGAACGCGACGAACGACAGCGAGTCCATCGCCAGCTCGCCCTCGAAGGTCGAGTCGAGCTCGATCAGCTCCTCGGGGATCCCGGCCGTCTCGCGCATCAGCCGCCGCAGCGTGCTCGCGATCTGCTCATCGGTCATCACGCCGCTCCCGCCGCCGCGCCCTCGCCGACCGCCATCCCGAGTGAAGCCGCTGTGCTCGTGAGCGTGTGGATCGCGTGGGCGATCGACTCGGCGTCGTGCGCCGCTGTCACGTGCATGCGGATCCGGCTCCGGTGCGCCTGGACCATCGGCGGGATGGCCGGGCACACGAGCACGCCCGCCTCCTTCAGCTGGGTGGTGAGCGCGAGCGTCAGGCCCGGGTCGCCCACCAGCACGGGCACCACCGGCGTGCAGGAGCCCATCGTGTCGAAGCCGCGCTCGCTCAGCGCGCCGAGGAGCGTGCGCGCGTTCTCCCAGAGGCGCTCGCGACGGTCGTGCTCGGTGCGCAGGATCGCGAGCGAGGTGCGCGCCGCCTCGGCCTGCGCCGGCGGGAGCGCGGCGGAGAAGATCAGCGAGCGCGCGTTGTGCCTGATCACGTCGACCACGGCCCCACTGGCCGCCGCGAAGCCGCCCACGCTGCCGAGCGACTTGCTCATCGTGCCCACCACGAGGTCCACCTCGCCGAGCACGCCCTGGTCGCCCGCCGCCCCGCGCCCGTCGGGCCCGAGCACGCCGAACGAGTGCGCCTCGTCGACCATCAGCATCGCGTCGTGCGCCTGCGCCACCGCGCACAGGTCCGCCAGCGGCGCCACGTCGCCGTCGGCGCTGTAGATCCCCTCGACCACCACCAGCACGCGCTGGCCCGCGTCGGCCGCGTCGAGGATGCGGTCGAGGTGGCCGGGATCGTTGTGCTGGAAGTAGCGCACCTGCGAGCCGGACAGGCGCGCGCCGTCGATGATCGACGCGTGGTTGAGCAGGTCGCTCACCACCAGGTCGCCGGGGCGCATCAGTGCGGAGATCACGCCCACGTTCGCCTGGTAGCCGGTGGCGAACACCGCGCACGCGTCCTGCTCGAGGAACTCGGCGAGGTCCTCCTCGAGGGCGCGGTGGATGTCCGTTTAGCCGCCCGCGAGCGGAGAGGCGCAGCGGCTGCTGCCGAGGCGCGCAATGGCGTCGCGGGCCGCGTCGATCACGCGCGGATCGGTGCTGAGG
>JAXDJC010000154.1:0-4415 GCA_034663685.1 Thermoleophilaceae bacterium | reverse complement strand
TAGGTCACGGTGTCGCCGGTCCACAACCGCCGCATCGCCTCCATGAACTCACCCGCGCGCGCGTAGCGGTCGTCCTTGCCGAGGGTGTCGCCGAAGCGGCGCTGCTCGGCGTCGTCGCCGCCCACCACCAGGTTCATCAGCAGCCGCCCGCCCGAGAGCCGCTGGTAGGTGGCGGCCATCTGCGCGTTCAGCAGGGGCGCGACGAGCCCGGGCCGGAACGCGACCAGGAAGCGCAGCCGCTCGGTCACCTGGGTGAGGGCCGCGGTGAACACCCAGGCCTCCTCGCACCAGCTGCTCGTGGGCGTGAGCGCGGCGTCGAAGCCGAGCTGCTCGGCGGAGCGGGCCACCTGGCCGAGGTACTCCACGCTGGCCGGGCGCTGCGCGTCGGCCGCCCCGACCACGCTCGTGTCGCCAACCGCGGTGCCGTGGCTGAGGTCGGTGCGCGAATCGCCGGTGGTCGGCAGGAACCAGTGGAGGGCGACGGGCACGCGCCGAATCTACCGGGCGCCCTTAGCCGCGGCTGGTATACAAGCGCCGGTGCAGGGACTGACTCGCTTCGTACTCCGCCACAAGCGCTGGGTGGCGCTGGGCTGGATCGCGCTGACCCTCGTGGGCATGGGGGCCGCCGGGCCGGCCAGCAAGGCCCTCGACCAGCGCTTCAGCGTGCCGGGCCGCGAGGGCTGGGACGCCAGCCAGGAGATCCTCCGCGTGTACGGCAACGGCGGCGAGAGCATGCCATTCGTGGCGGTGGTCAAGCTGCCGCCGGGCAGGACCGCGAGCTCCCCCGGCGTGCGCAGCCAGCTCAAGCGGGTCGAGGACCTGGGCCACAGGGCCGTGCCGCGCTCCCGCGTGGCCGGCTTCGGGACCACCGGCGACCGCACCTTCGTCTCGCGTGACGGGCGCACCGCGTTCGTCTACGTGTTCGCCCCGCGCAGCAACAACGCCTTCGGCGACAACGTGAACCAGATGCGCGCATACCGCAACGCGCTGCGCGGCGTGAGCGTGGCGGGCGCGCCGGTTCACCTCACCGGGTTCGACGCGCTCACGGACTCCTCGGGCCAGGGCGGCAACGGGCCGGGGGTCCTGCTCGAGGCCCTGATCGGCGGCGTGGGCGCCCTGGTGGTGCTCGCGTTCGTGTTCGGATCGTGGCTCGCCATCGTGCCGCTCGCGATGGCGATCTCGTCCGTGCTCGTGTCGTTCCTCCTGCTCTGGGGCCTCACCACGATCACGGACGTCTCGCCGATCGTGCAGTTCCTGGTCGCGCTGATCGGGCTCGGCATATCGATCGACTACGCGCTGCTGATCGTGGTCCGCTGGCGCGAGGAACGTGAGAAGGGGCTCGACAACGAGGAGGCGGTGTGCGCCGCGATGGCCACGGCCGGCCGCGCGGTCGTGTTCTCGGGGACCACCGTGGCGGTCGGGCTGCTGGCGCTCATCGCGCTGCCGCTGCCGTTCCTGCGCAGCATGGGCTACGGGGGGATGCTGATCCCGCTCGTGGCCACGCTCGTGGCGGTCACGCTGCTGCCGGTGATGCTCGCCTCGGTCGGGCCCAAGCTCGACCGCAGGCGGATCCGCCGCAGCGACCGGAGCGTGAGCTTCTGGCAGCGCTGGTCGGAGACGGTGGTCAAGCGGCGCGGGCTCGCGGCGTTCACGGCGCTCGCGATCCTCGCCGCGCTCCTGATCGCGGCCACCAACCTCCACCTCGGCAACCCCGACCCTGACACGATCGCCAAGTCGGGCACCGCCAAGCAGGGACTGGCGGACCTCAACACGTCCGGCATCGGCAAGGGCGCGATCGCACCGACCGAGACGCTCGTGCCGGCGGCCGATGCCGCTGCGGTGGCCGCGGCCCAGGGCAAGGTGGACGGCGTGCACGGCGCGGCTGCTCCCACCACGCCCGACTGGCGCCGCGCCGGCACGGCGATCGTCACCGCGGTGCCGCACGACGGCGACGACAAGGCGTCCGGCCGCGACGCGGTGCAGCGCGTGATCGACGCGGGCCACGCGGTGTCGGCCAACGCGCAGGTCGGCGGATCCGGGCCGCTCAACGCCGACTTCATCGACGCCGTCTACGGGGCCTTCCCGCTGATGATCGCGCTGATCTCGGTGCTCACCTTCCTGCTGCTCGCGCGGGCCTTCCGCTCGGTCCTGCTGCCGCTGAAGGCCGTGGTGCTGAACGTGCTGTCGGTGGGCGCCGCCTGGGGCGTGATGACACTCGTGTGGCAGCTGGGCCACGGGTCGAGCCTGCTCTGGGGGATCTCGGCCACCGGCTCGATCGCGTCGTGGGTCCCGCTGATGGTCTTCGCGTTCCTGTACGGGCTCTCGATGGACTATGAGGTGTTCATCCTCGCCCGCATGCGCGAGGAGTACGACGAGACCGGCGACACCGACGAGGCCGTCGTGTTCGGCCTCGGCCGCACGGGCCGCCTGGTCACGAGTGCCGCGCTGATCCTGTTCCTCACCTTCGCCGCGATGGCGTCCGGGCCCGAGACCGACGTGAAGATCCTCGCCACGGGGCTGGCCGCCGGCATCCTGCTCGACGCGACGGTGATCCGCGCGCTGCTGGTGCCGGCCGTCGTGTCGATGTTCGGGAGCTGGAACTGGTGGCTCCCGCCCGGGTTCGCCCGGCTCCTCCGGGTTCGGCCCTCGCCGGAGCCCGCCGCCCAAACGGGGTAGCGTCCCGCCACATGACGGCCGTGCGCATCGCGATCATCGGCACGAGCGACTCCTAAGGGGTGCCGCGGCTGCCGGACATCCCGACGATCTCGCTCCCGCGGGTGCCCGGGCTGCCCGATCCGCTGCGGCGCATACACGTGCCGCGCGACCTCGAGTCGGTCACCACGCGCGGGTCGGAGGTGGCGCCGGCCGAGGGCGGGATGACGCGCGACCAGGTGGAGCGGATCTGGCAGGCGGCGGTGGACCTCTACCGCAGCGGCGTGCACCCGGCGGTGCAGGTGTGCGTGCGCCGCGAGGGCGTGGTGGTGCTCGACCGGGCGATCGGGCACGCACGCGGCAACGGGCCGCGCGACGGGCGCGACGTGGAGAAGGTGCAGGCCGTCCCCGAGACGCCGTTCCTCATCTACTCGGGGGCGAAGGCGATCACCGCGTTCGTGGTGCACATGCTGCACGGGCGCGGGCTGCTCGACATCCACAAGCCGGTGTGCGAGTACATCCCCGACTACGACTGCGAGAGCAAGGGCGAGATAACGATCGGCCACGTGCTGGCCCACCGGGCCGGGGTGCCCAACCTGCCGCCCGAGGCGTTCGACCTCGACCGCGCGAACGACCGCGAGTTCCTCGTGCGCCTGCTGTGCGAGGCCAAGCCGGTCTCGGACGCCGGCACGCGCCTCGCGTACCACGCCGTGTCCGGCGGCTACATCCTCGGCGAGGTGGTCTACCGGGTGACGGGCAAGGACATCCGGCAGGTGCTCCAGGAGGAGATCCTCGACCCGCTCGGGTTCCGCTGGACCAACTACGGCGTGGACGAGAGCCGCATCGGCGAGGTGGCGCTCAACTACGTGACGGGGCCGCCCACCGGGCCGCCGCTGTCCACCATGCTCACCCGCGCGCTGGGGCTGCCGTTCGACGACCTCGTGGCCGCCACCAATGACCCGCGCTTCCTCACGGCGGTGGTGCCCTCGGCCAACGTGGTGACCACGGCCAACGAGCTCTCGCGCTTCTACGAGATCTTCCGCCGCGGCGGCGAGCTGGAGGGCGTGCGGATCATGGAGCCGGGCACGGTGCGCCAGGCGCTCGAGGAGCAGTCGCGGCTGGAGGTGGACTGGTCGCTCGGGTTCCCGACGCGGTTCGGCTACGGGCTGATGCTCGGGGCGCAGCTCTTGAGCCTGTTCGGGCGCGACACGCAGCACGCGTTCGGGCACCTCGGCTTCACCAACATGCTGGCGTGGGCGGACCCCGAGCGGGCCAGCGCGGTGGCCGTGATGACCAACGGCAAGCCGGTTCTCTATCCCGAGCTGCCGCGTTTCTACAACCTCATGCAGCGCATAACCAGCGAAACTCCGAAGGCGAGGTAACGATGACGATCCACACCGGGCCGGAGCCGGAGGTCCAGATCCCGGACCTCGACATCACGTCATACGTGTTCGAGCACGCGTCCGAGCGGCCGGACAAGCCGGCGCTGATCGACGGGCCGAGCGGGCGGACGGTCACTTACGGGGAGCTCGTCGGCTCGATCCGCGCGCTGGCGGCCGGGCTCGCGGCGCGCGGGTTCGGCAAGGGCGACGTGCTGGGCGTGTACATGCCCAACCTGCCGGAGTACGCGATCGCATTCCATGGCGCCACGTCCGCGGGCGGCAAGTGCACCACGATGAACCCGCTCTACACGGCGCGCGAGGTCTGCCACCAGCTCGAGGACTCCGGCGCGCGCTTTCTCGTAACGATCGAGCCGATGCTGG
>JAXDJC010000129.1:0-3014 GCA_034663685.1 Thermoleophilaceae bacterium | reverse complement strand
CGCCGTCGTGCCGCTCACGGCCGGCCGGGCCGCGCTGCTCGGCCGCCGGGCGGCGGCGGCGCGCTTCGCGGGCACGCGCTCGCGCCGGGCCGGGCGGGCGCCCTCGTCGCCGAGGGTCGCCTCGGCGTATGCCGGGATCACGCCGCCGTGGTCCTCCATCACGATCCGCTCGCGGCGCCGCCACACCGTCTCGCGCTGCTTCCAGTGCGTGAGCACCGGCGCGGCGATGAAGATCGACGAGTACGTGCCCGACGCGACGCCGATCAGGAGCGCGAAGCCGAAGTCGCGCAGCGTCGCGCCGCCGAACAGCATCAAAGCGAGGATCGGCAGCAGCGTGGACAGGCTCGTGACGAGCGACCGCGTGATCACCTCCGACATCGACCGGTTCACGATCTGCGAGAAGGTCGCCCGCGGCATGCGCGGCACGTTCTCGCGTATTCGGTCGAACACGATGATCGTGTCGTAGAGGGAGAAGCCCAGGATCGTGAGCAGGGCGGCGACGGTCGACGTCGTTACCTCCCTCTGGAAGAGGGCGTACACGCCCGCGGTGATCAGGAGGTCGTGGGCCAGCGCGATCAGCACGGGGACCGCGAACTTGAACTCGAATCTCAGCCCGATGTAGAGCGAGATCAGCACGAGCGAGGCGATGATCGCGATGATCGCCGTGCGCGCGATCTCCTGGCCGAAGGTCGGCCCGACCGAGCTGGCCGAGAAGTCCGCCCTCGAGACGCCGAACTTCTGGTCGAGCACGTTCTCCACGGTGTTGACTCGCCCCGGGTCGAGCTTGCGCACCGAGATCTGGATGACGTTGTTGCCGAGCTGCGGGTCCTTGACCTGCTGGATCTTCGCGTCGCCGTAGCCGAGCGGCGTGAGCGCGTCGCGCACCTGCGCCACGCTGGCCGTCCGCTGCACCGGCGTCGTGATCCGGGTTCCCGACTCGAAGTCGATCCCGAACCTGATCCCGAGCCCGGCGATCGCGAGCGCGCCCGCCACCAGGATCAGGCCGGACATCGAGAAGAACCACCTCGCCTTGCCCATGAAGTCGAACCGGTGCACCCGCTCGCCCTGTGTGACGCGCAGCGCCATCCGCCCGCGCATCAGCCGCGTGCGGGCCATCGAGCCGAGCATGGCCTGGGTCGCGAGCACGGCCGTGAACAGCGACACGAGCGTGCCGATCAGCAGCGTGAACGCGAAGCCCTTCACGCCGGCGGTGGCCAGCATGAACAGGATGAACGCGACGCCGAGCGTCACCACGTTCGCGTCGATGATCGTGCGCAGCGCCTTCGCGTAGCCGGAGGAGATCGCCGCGGGTATCGAGCGCCCGGCGCGCGCCTCCTCCTTCACGCGCTCGAATATGACGATGTTGGCATCGGCCGCCACCCCCAATGTGAGGATCAGGCCGGCGATGCCCGGCAGCGTCATCGTGATCGGGATCAGCTTGACGAGCGCGAACAGCAGGATCGCGTAGATCACGAGCGCGAGGCCTGCCACCAGGCCGAGCACGCGGTAGAAGAGCAGCAGGAACAGCAGCGTGAGCGCGATGCCGACCGCGCCCGCTATCAGGCCCTGGTGGAGCGCCTGCTTGCCGAGCGTCGCCGACACCTGGGTCTTCGAGATCAGCTTGAGCGCGATCGGGAGCGCGCCGATGCGGAGGTTCTGCGCGAGGTCCTGGGTCTGCTGGATGTCGCCGATGCCGTTGATCTGGGCGCCGGTCTGCCCGTCGATGCCGCCTGGGTTCGTGCGGTAGTCGATCGTCGCGAGCGAGACGATCTGGTTGTCCAGCGAGATCGCGAACTTCTGGAAGGTGGACTGCGGGTCGGTGCCAGGGGGCACGAGCTGCTGCTGGCCCCGCTCAGCCTCCCGCTTGGTCGCCCGCGCGAACGCCGCGCGGCCCTTGTCGGTGAAGTTGAAGGTGACGATCGGCTCGTTCGTCTGCGGGTCGAACGCCTGCTTCGGGTCCTTGATGTCGGAGCCCGAGAGCTCCGAGTCGTCCTCGAGGATCCAGTAGCCGAGCGAGGCCTTGGTGCTGCCGCGCGCCTCGTCCTTCAGCACGACGATCCCGCGCGGCACCTTCACCAGGAGGCTGCCGGCGGGCGGGCCGACGCCCTTGTCGCCCAGCGAGGTGAGCGTCGCCGGGCACGCCGTGCCCTTCGCGGGCTTGCCGGCGCTCGCGGAGCGCGCCTTCGTCGCGCGCGTGCCCTGGAAGTCCTGGGCTATCTCCTTGCAGCTCTCGTAGTACTGCGTCGCGTCGTTCGCGGCCGCCTGCTGGGCCGCGGCCCCTGTGGGGGCGCCGACCTGGCCCGGCCGGATCAGCTGGCGCTTGACGCCCTGGCCGGGTCCGAACAGGTAGTACTTGTCGCCGGCGGTGTCGTTCTGGCCGTCGTAGTACGCCTCGATCTTCTTCTCGTCGTTGCCGAACTGCTTCTTCACGGCGGCGGACGGGCCACCCGGCGGGATGTCGTCCTTCTCCGCCTTCGGCTTCTGCTTCGAGGCGGTCTGCACCGCGGTGAAGATGCTGAGGGTCGGGTTCGACGTGCCCGGCGGCAGCACGTTCGGCTCCCAGTCGTAGAACTGCAGCTGTGCCGTGGTGCCCACCTGCTGCTCGGCGCGCGCAGCGTTCTTGACGGCTGGCAGGCCGATCGAGATCTGATCCGATCCGGCGCGCTGGATCTCGGGCTCCGAGACGCCGAGGGCGTCGGTGCGCTTGCGGATCGTGTTGATCGCGTCGTCGATCGCCTGCGGGGTGACCTTGGGCACCTGCGGCGTGGGGCGGCCCTGGTAGACGAGCTCGACTCCACCCTTCAGGTCGAGCCCGAGGCGGGTGGGCTTGGCCAGCGGCGAGCCCGGCACGATCACGAGGACCGCCAGCGTGAGCAGGAGGCCGACCGCCGCGAGGATGATCCGGTTGCGGCGCGGGTCGGTCATGAGCGCGGCGTGAGCACCAGCAGGAGGCCGCCGTCGTCGTCATAGGCGGGGAAGATGTCGGCCTTGGCCGGCTCCGGGCGGTCGCCCTC
>JAXDJC010000118.1:0-5419 GCA_034663685.1 Thermoleophilaceae bacterium | reverse complement strand
GCGGCCCCGCCCGCCAGGCGCTGCGCCACGCGCTCGCCGCCGGCGCGGATCTTGTCCCGCTCGGTCTCCCAGCCGCGCGCGACCGCCGTGAGCACCCGGCGCCAGCTCGGCAGGCCGCGCCCGTCGTCGGGCGGGAAGTAGGTGCCGGTGTAGAACGGCACCTGCTCGGGCGTGAGGAACACGTTGAGCGGCCAGCCCCCCTGCCCGTTCATCGCCACGCACGCCTCCATGTAGATGGCGTCGAGGTCGGGGCGCTCCTCGCGGTCGAGCTTCACGCACACGAAGTGCTCGTTCATCAGCGCCGCCACCTCCGGGTCCTCGAACGACTCGCGCTCCATCACGTGGCACCAGTGGCACGAGGAGTAGCCGATCGAGAGCAGGATCGGCCGGTCCTCCTCGCGCGCGCGGGTGAGCGCCTCGTCGCCCCAGGCATACCAGTCGACCGGGTTGTCCTTGTGCTGGAGGAGGTAGGGGGAGGTCTCGTCGGCGAGGCGGTTGGCCATCTGCCGCCGAGGCTACGCGCTCGCGCCGCAGAGGGCCCTGCAGGGGGAATCTCGGCGAGATCGCGCCGCGTCCGCCGGAACCGAGGTTGGCGCCGCCGGAACCGCCGTCTTCGTCGCCGGGGCGCTCCCGGTGGGCTTACTGTGGCTGCATGACCGCCGGTTTCGTGGGCTTCGGACTCGGGTTCGCTGTGGCCGCTCAGGTGGGCCCGGTCACGCTGCTCACGGTCCGGTCGGTGATCCGCGGCGGGTTCGCGGTCGGGGTGGCCATGGCGATCGGCGTGGCTTCGATCGACGCGGCGTATGCGGCGGCCGGTGCGGCCGGCGCGGGGGCGGCGCTCAAGCTCGAGCCGCTCAGGCTGACGCTCGGCCTGCTCGGCGCCGCCGTGATCGCGGCGATAGCGCTCCACACGCTCTGGTCCGCGCTCCACCTGAATGTGGGAGCCGGTGCGCAGGACGAGGTCACCACGCCGGCCGCGGCCCTCCGGACCGCGCTCGTGGCCACCGCGTCCAACCCGCTCACCATCGTCTCGTGGGCCGCGATCTTCGCCGCCGCATCTACGGCGCAGGTGGCGGCGGGCACGGGCTCGACCGCCCTCATGGTCGGCGGCGTGCTCGTGGGCAGCTTCGCGTGGATGACCGCGCTCGCGGGGGCGCTATCGGTGGTGCGCCGGCGGATCGGGGTCCGCGGCCTGCGGATCCTCGACGCGGCTTCCGGCACCGGCCTGCTCGCGTTCGCTCTGCTGCTGGGCTGGCGCACGCTGGTGGAGGGGTAGCCCGCCGGTCTGGCAGGATCGGGCGCGTGCCGGCCCGCCCGCCGCTCCAGGTCTGGACCGACGCCTTCCCGCTCGTCTCGGAGACGTTCGTGGTGGAGGAGTGCCGGCGCCTGCTGGAGCTCGGCCACGAGCTGGAGGTGATCGCCGCCGCGCGGCCCGAGCGGCCCGCGGCCGGGGCGGAGGACGTTCCGGTCCGCTACCTCGGCCACGAGGGGCCGGCCGGGCAGGCCCGCGCCCTCGCCCGGCTCGCGGCGCGGCATCCGGCCGCGTGCGCCGCGGACGCGCGCGCGCGGCGGCGCTGGGCGCGCGAGGAGCCCGTGGCGCCGCTGCGGGCCCTCGCCTCGCACGCGCTGCGGCTCGAGGCCGCCCCGGGCGCGCGCCTCCACGCGCACTTCGCCTCGGGCGCGGCGCTGTCGGCGATGCGGATCGCACGGATGACAGGGCGCCGGTGGAGCCTGACGGCGCACGCGTACGACATCTTCAAGGCGCCCGCCAACCTCGCGGAGAAGCTGGGCTCGGCGGAGCTCGTGACGTCGGGCTGCCGGTACAACGTCGAATACCTGCGCGAGTTGGCCGGGCCCGACCGGGCGGACCGGATCCACGAGGTGGTCATGGGCGTGGATGCGGAGCGCTTCCGCCGGCGGTCGCCGCCGGCCGAGGAGGGCGTCGTGCTGGCGGTCGGGCGCCTGGTCGAGAAGAAGGGCTTCGAGCACCTCGTGCGCGCGGCCGCGCGGCCGGAGCTGGCGGGCGCGCGGGTGGTGATCGCCGGGGAGGGGGAGCTGAGGCCCGCCCTCGAGGCCGAGATCGAGCAGCTGGGCCTGCGCGACCGCGTGACCCTGGCCGGGCGGCGCGAGCACGGCGAGGTGCGCGAGCTGCTCGAGGGAGCGGCCGTGCTGGCGATGCCCTGCGTGATCGCCGCCGACGGCGACCGCGACTCGATGCCGGTCGTGGTCAAGGAGGCGCTGGCGATGGAGGTGCCGGTGGTGGCGAGCCGCGAGGTCGGGCTCCCCGAGATCGTCCGCCCTGAGTTCGGCCGCCTCGTGCCGCCCGGCGACGAGGAGGCGCTGGCGGCCGCGCTGGCCGAGCTGCTGGCCCTTCCCGGCAAGCGGCGGGCCGAGATGGGCCGTGCGGGCCGTGAGCACGTGCGCGAGCACGCGGACTCGCGGACCGAGACGGCGAAGCTGAGCGCGCTGCTCAGCGACCCCCGCGCTCGCGCAGCTCCTGGCGCCTGATCTTGCCGCTCGCGGTCTTCGGCAGCTCGTCCGCGAAGTCCACTATTCGCGGGTACTTGTAGGGGGCGGTCTCCGCCTTCACGTGGTCCTGGAGCTCCCGCGCCAGCTCCTCGCTCGGCTCGCGGCCGTCGCGCAGCACCACCACGGCTCGCACCACCGACCCGCGCTCGGCGTCGGGCGCCGCCACCGCGGCCGCCTCGGCCACCGCCGGGTGGGAGATCAGCGCCGACTCCACCTCGAACGGCCCGATCCGGTAGCCGGAGGAGATGATCACGTCGTCCGAGCGGCCCTCGAACCAGAGGTAGCCGTCCTCGTCCTGCGCCACGCGGTCGCCGGTCCGCCAGACATCTTCCCCGCCGTCGAGGAAGAAGGTGGGGATCGTGGCCGGGTCGGCGCACAGCTCGCCGTCCTCGATCCACAGGCGGAAGCCCGGCAGCGGCACGCCCATCGAGCCCGGGCGCACGGGCGGCCCGATCGGCATCCCGGTGAGGGCGCCCGTCTCGGTCTGCCCGTAGCCGTCGTGGATCTCGAGCCCGGTCGCCTCGCGCCACACGCGCACCACCTCCGGGTTGAGCGGCTCGCCGGCCGCCACGAGGTGGCGGAGCGAGGCGACCGGCCGCAGCTCCGTGCGCTTGGCCATCACCCGGTACTCGGTGGGCGCCATGCAGAGCACGTTCACGCGCTCGCGCTCGAGCACCTCCAGCCGCTCGTCCGGGTCGAAGCGCGCATCGTGCAGCAGGGCCGCGGCGCCGCGCAGCCACGGCGCGATGAACACGTTGCGCGCCGACTTGGACCACCCGCTCGCCGCCGTGCACCAGCACAGGTCCCCGTCGCGGGCGCCGAACCAGTGCTCGGCCTGCACGCGCTGTCCCTCGAGGTAGCGCTGGCCGTGGCGGATCGGCTTGGGCTCGCCGGCCGTGCCCGAGGTGAAGGTGATCAGGGCGGGATCGGCCGCCTCGAGCTCCACGGCCGGGGCGGGGGAGGCCTCGAACAGCGTCTCGTCCGGGATCGTGACGATCGGCCCGTCGAAGCCGCTCGCCGCGACCGAGGCGACCGCGCGCTCGTCGGCGATGATCAGCCGCGGCGGCACCGCGCCGATGCGCTTGCGCAGGTCGTTCGGCCGCAGCTGCTCCGTGCACGGGAGCGCTATGGCCCCGACCCGGAAGCAGGCAACCAGGGCCAGGACCCACTCGGGCCGGTTCCCGATCACCGTCATCACCACGTCGCCGCGCCCCACCCCGCGCGCGGCCAGGGCGCCCGCGAGGCGCGCCGAGCGCTCGGCCACCTCGGCGAAGCGAAGCTCGCGCCGCGACCCGTCGCGCCCGAGCGCCACCAGTGCCAGGCGCTCGCCGGGGGCGGAATCGACCACGTCGCGGGCGAAGTTCATGCGCGCGGAGCTCCCTTCGCGCCCGCCGGCCGCCGCCACCGCTTCTGCACCATGCGTGTCACCGCCCGTGATCGTATGCCGCCCTGCATGGGTTACGACCGTTACAGAGCGCGCCATAACTTGTAACGTTTGGCTCTAGAAAGCGGTTCTGGGGTTTAGGAGCTAAAGCCGGGCGGATATAACGCCGAGTGAAAGTTCCGTTGCCACCGTCTGCTACGGTGCCGATCACGCCGAATCCGCGAACTGCGGAGCGGGGGAACCAAGTTGTTGGGGCGAGTCTTCTCTTCGGAGGAGAGGCGCGAGCTCTTTTAGCGCTAGCCCGTCAGCTAACCCCGCAGGCGTACGAAAGAGAATGCTTACTCGCGTCCAGACATCGCTGCTCGTCGCCATCGTGGCGGCCCTCTGCCTCCTCCCGGGGAGCGCCTTCGCCCAGTCCACGGGCGGGGCCCAGTACCAGCCCCCCGCGTCGAAGGCCAAGGTCGTCAACGGCAAGGCGATCGCGCCCTCCGACGCCCCGCAGGAGGTCAAGGACGTGATCGCGGCGCTCAACCGGATCATCACCAAGCCGTACAGGTACGGCGGCGGGCACGCCAAGGTCGAGGACACGGGCTACGACTGCTCGGGCTCGGTCTCCTACGGGCTCATCGGCGGCGGCCTGCTCAAGGGCACGATGGACTCCTCCGGCTTCATGGGCTGGGGCGCGCCGGGCAAGGGCAAGTGGATCACCACGTACGCCAACGGCGGGCACGCCTGGATGGTCGTCGCCGGCCTCCGGCTCGACACCGGCTACCGCGACAAGTACTCCAAGAAGTGGGGCGCCGCCCCCGGCACCGGCCCCCGCTGGGGCGGTCCGCGCAGCACCTCGGGCTTCACCGCCCGCCACCCCGCGGGTTTCTAGGCCCCGCGCCGGCTCTCTTCCGGCGGCTGCTCTCCCCGGCAGCCCGGGTAGACTGACTCGCCAGTCGATCTTCGCTCCTGCGCCGCAGCCACGCGGGCCGGAGCTGTTTCCGTAAAGAGCCGAACGAGGAGCCAGATGGCCGTCGCCGACCCGTATCTGGAGAAGACCGACGAGCAGCGCGCGATCACCGAGATGGT
This sequence comes from Thermoleophilaceae bacterium, assembly GCA_034663685.1. Lineage (GTDB taxonomy): Bacteria > Actinomycetota > Thermoleophilia > Solirubrobacterales > Thermoleophilaceae > AC-37. Next base: position 429 of record JAXDJC010000118.1, on the reverse strand, counting down.
GCGGCAGTTCGTCGACGAGCAGGTGATCCCGATCGCCGAGGAGCACGACCACGAGGACAAGTTCCCGGACGCCGTGGTCGACCAGATGAAGGAGCTCGGCCTGTTCGGGGTGACCATCCCCGAGGAGTACGGCGGGATGGGCCTCGACCTGACCACCTACGCGATGATCGTGGAGGAGCTCTCGCGCGGCTGGATCTCGATCTCCGGCATCGTGAACACCCACTTCATCGGCTCCTACCTGCTGATGAAGTTCGGCACCGACGACCAGAAGGACCGCTTCCTGCCGCGCATGGCCACCGGCGAGATCCGCGCGGCGTTCAGCCTCAGCGAGCCGGGCCTGGGCTCCGACGTGCAAGCGATCTCCACGCGCGCCAAGCAGGACGGCGACGCCTGGGTGATCAACGGGCAGAAGATGTGGGTCACGAACGG
>JAXDJC010000111.1:0-5634 GCA_034663685.1 Thermoleophilaceae bacterium | reverse complement strand
GGGGCGAGCGCCGCCGGGCTGGCGGCGATCGCCGCTCCCGTGCGCGAGGCCTTCGGCCAGCCACTCCCGATTCCGGCCGAGTCGCGGACCGTGGAGGCCGGACTCGCGCTGTTCGCCCAGCGCTGGCGCGGCGCCGGGGCGATCATCGCGACCACGCACTACGGGCAGTTCGTGGCCGACAAGGTGTTCAACTGCCGCGTGGCCGGCCAGCCGCGTTCGTTCGTCCTGCGCCTGGCGAGCGCCGGCTCGGCGGAGCTGACCCCCGGCGTCGACCCGTTCCGGCACGCGGACATGATCCTGAGCGAGGAGGACTGGCTCGGCGTCCTCTACGGCGACTACAGCGGCCTGGCGCCGCTCATGGACGGGGCGCTCTTCCCCGCGCGCGACGGCGCGAACAAGGTCGCCCTGCTCGGCATCTTCATGTACACGTTCGCCCACCTCCCCGCCGGCTCGACCAGGCCCGACCCCGAGTTGCTGGTGCGTTCGCTCGCCGGGCTCGCGCAGTACGGGCTGCCGGCGTGCCAGGGATCGCCTTCCACCACCGACGAGCTCGACGGCTTCCAGCAGAACCCCGAGCGGGCGCTGCGCGACGCGGTGCAGCCGCCCAACTCGGTTCCGCCGGTCACGCGCCGCTATGCGGAGTTCACCGCCGGGCTCCGCTACGAGCAGCTGCCGCCGGGCACGGTGCTCTCAGCCAAGGAGCAGATCCTCGGCACGCTCGGCGCGATGTACGCGGGCTCGCGCATGGAGCCGGGTCGCAAGTTCGCCCGGGCGGTGCGCGGGTTCGGCGACCGCGCCGAGGCGAGCATCGTGGGCAGGGACAGCTTCCGCACCTCGGCCCGGCACGCCGCGCTCCTCAACTCCGTGCACGCCCAGATCCTGGATTGGGACGACTGGGTGTTCATCGCGCACTCCGGAGCAGCGGTGGTGCCCGCGGCGCTCGCGGCCGCCGAGCTCGGCCGCGCCTCCGGCCGCGAGCTGATCGCGGCGGTGGTGGCCGGCAACGAGATCCTCGCGCGCACGGGCGAGGTGCTCACCGACGTGCTCCACGCGGGCAACGCCATGCCGACCCACCAGATCGAGGTGCCGCTGGTGGCCGGCAGGCTGCTCGGCCTCGGAGTGGAGCAGCTGCAGGACGCGGTCGGCATCGCCTGCACCCAGCCGCAGGTCACCTCGATCCCCGCCTGGACGGCCGACGCCAAGGGACTCCTGAGCGGCTGGCCCGTGCTCACCGGCGTGGAGGCCGCCCTCTTCGCTCGCGCGGGGATCAGCGGTCGCCGCGACATCGTGGAGAGCCCGGCGGGCTATGCCTACCGGGTGTCCGAGATCGCGAGCCCGGCCAGGCTCGAGCGGCTCGTGGACGGGCTCGGAACCACGTGGCGCTTCGACTCCTCGCGCCACGAGCTCTTCACCAAGCGATACCCCGTGGACGGCTTCCAGATCACCGCGGCCCAGGCGGTCCTGGAGCTGGCCAAGGAGCTGCGCGGCACGCCGCGCGAGCGCCTCCCCGATCAGGTCAGGCGGCTCAGCGTGCGGATCCCGTGGACGATGGCCGCCACCGCCACGATGATGAGTCGCGGCGGCAAGGAGATCTACGAGCGCATCCGCACGCGCCCCGACTGGACCTACATGCCGCTGATCTTCGACGGGAAGTACCCGCTCGCGGCGGCGCTCGCCGAGGGGCGCCTGACCTGGCGCGAGTACCGGCCGAAGGTGATCTTCGACCCGGTCGTGCAGGCGCTGATCGACAGGATCGAGCTCGTGCCCGACCTCGCCATGGGCGGCATGGGCGCCGAGGCGCGGCTCGAGCTCGCCGACGGGCGCTCCCTCGTGAACCGCCAGGACTGCGTGGCGACCGGCTTCCCCGTGCGCGAGAAGCTCGACGTGGGCGCCGAGGGGCTGCTCTCGAAGCGGCAGATCGCGGCGATAGTGAAGGCCGTCGACCGGCTCGAGCGCTTCGCGGACGTGCGCGAGTTCATGAAGGTCGCCGTGCCGCGCCTGCGCTGAGCCTCTAGCGTCCCGCGACCGTGCGCCGCATCACCTCACGCCTGGGCGGCGGCGGCGAGGCGCTCCTGCTCGCGCTGCTCGCCGCCTGGTCGCTGATCCCGCTCGCGGCCGGCGTCGCGCACCTCGCCGCGCATGGCGGCGTGCTGAGCGGCGTGGACGGCGGCGGCGTGAACGACCACTTCCAGTACCTCGCCTGGGTGCGCGAGGCGAGCGAGCACGTGCTGGTGTCGAACCGCTTCGACGTGGCCGCCGACCCGGCGATCTACCTCCAGCCTCAGTGGGCGCTGGGCGGGCTGGTCGCATGGATCACGGGCAGCGTGCAGCTCGGCTTCCTCGTGTTCAAGCCGGTGGCGGTGGCCGTGCTGTTCCTCGGCTTCGCCGCCTACGTACGGCGCCTGGTGGAGGGCCGCTGGGCACGGCTGGCCGCGCTCGCCCTCGCGCTCTTCTACTGGCCGGTGGCCGCGCCGGTCATGGCCCGGCTCAACCTCGACACGGGCCGCGGGCTGGTGGAGCTGTTCGGCTACGAGATGGCCGCCACGAACTTCACGTGGGGCTACTTCCAGACCGGGATCGCGGTGGGGCTGATGCCGGTCTTCCTGCTGGCGGTGGAGGGGCTGATCGACCCGTCGCGGCGCAGGCCGGGCCGCGGGGCGGGCTGGTACGGCGCGGCGGCGGCGGCGGCCGGAGCCCTCGTGTCTTGGACCCACCCGTGGCAGGGGATCGTGCTGCTCGGGGTCGTGGCCGCCGCGCTCGCGTGGAATCGCGGACGCGGGCTGCAGGCGAGCCTCGCCGGCCCGGTGCTCGCCACCATCGCGCCGCTCGTGTACTTCTGGGCGCTCGCGCGCAGCGACTCGGCGTGGCGCACCGGTGCCGAGCGGGGCGGCTCGGCGCACGAGTGGCGCTGGCTGGCGCTCGCGCTGCTCCCGCTGGCGCTCGCCGCGATTCCCGGCTACCTCGCGCGCCGCCCACTCCGCCGGCTCGGCCTCCAGGACCGCATGCTGCTGCTCTGGCCGCTGGTGGCGCTCGCGATCTACGCCGCGGCCAACCGCTCGTTCTACTACCACTTCGTGTCCGGCCTGAGCCTGCCGCTCGCGGTGCTCGCCGTCAGGGGGTGGAACCTGCTCGTCCGGCGCCACGGCGGCGTGGCCGCGCGGGCGGCCGCGGTTGCCGCGGTGCTCGTGTGCACGGTGCCGGGGCAGCTGCACGTGCTCGACTCGTTCCGCGGCGACGTGCACGGCGGCGGGCAGCCGCACTACCTCGACGGCGGCGAGGCCGCAGCGCTGCGCTACCTCGACCACTCCTCCCGGAGCGGGCCTGTGCTCGCGCGCCTCTACCTCGGCGAGGCCGTGCCGGCCTTCGCCGGGCGGCGAACCTACCTGGGTCACGGCTCCTGGACCCCGGCGTTCTCCACTCGCGTGACCGAGACCGAGGCACTCTTCGGCGGACGCATGCCTCCCGCACGCGCGCGCGAGCTGGTGCGCCGCAGCGGCGCCGCCTTCGCGCTGTCGGACTGCAACGAGCGCGCCGACCTGCGCCCGCTGCTCGGCCCCGCCGTGCTGCGCGTGCGCCGCTTCGGCTGCGCGACGGTCTACGAGCTGCGCGAGTAGCCCGCCAGCTCGTCCGCCCAGCGGAGCAGCAGCTCCACGTGCTCGTCGCCGATCCCCGTTGCGGGCTCGGTCTGGACCAGCAGAGTGGGGGCGCTGCGCCGCTCGGCCCAGGCCCGGCACTCCTCGTCGAGGTTGTCGTCGATCCACGCCGCGGGCCGGTCGCCGGCGTACTCCTCGATCGCCTGGAGCTTCCAGTGGGCGGTGCCGAAGCGGGCGCGGCCGTCGAAGGTCAGGACCGGCAGCTCGCCCTCGAGCTGGAGCAGGTGCACGAGGTACTCGTTGGCCTTCTCCTCCCAGCCCGTGGCCCAGACGAGCTCGTACGCGCCCGCCAGCCGGGCGAGCCGGGAAGCGCACGAGGATCCGATGCAGTGCGGGATCCCGTCCACCAGATGGAAGGATCCGGGCGGCTCAACGCCGCGCTCGAAGCCGAACAGGCTGATCACCCCGTCGACGTCGACGAAGAGGCGTGGGCGCATGTGCGGATCGGCTCGCATTCATTAAGTCTGAGGGGGGCGAGGTTTCGCTCGCCGCATCCTTAGGTATTCAAGGGGTTCTCCCCCATACGGTGGTCTCAAGCGGGCAGGCTCTCAAGCCGATAGCTCGAAACAACCGCCGGTAGGCCTGCCGTTCCGGCTTCATCCCTCTTTTATGAGCGTCCAAATCGGGATATTCCTCGCGCTTCTCTGCGCCCTCACCACGAACCTCGCGTTCCTGTACAAGCACCGCGGGGCGTGCCGGGCGCCGGACGTCGAGTGGAAGCACCCGCTGCGCAGCGGCATCGCGCTGTTCCGCTCCAAGTGGTTCGCGATCGGCATGCTCGTGGCGGCCCTCGCGTGGCTTCTGCACGTGGCCGCGATGGCGCTGGCGCCCCTCTCCACGGTCCAGGCCGTGATCTGCGGCGGCCTCGTGATGCTGGCGGTCCTCGCCGAGCGGGTCTTCGGCTTCAAGGTCGGGCGCCGCCAGTGGCTGGGCGTCGGTTTCACGGCCCTCGGCCTCGCGCTGCTGGCCGTCACGCTGCCCACCGCGGGCAGCGCGCACGCGAGCTACTCGCTGGCCGGCATGATCGTCTTCGAGAGCGTCCTGCTCGGCGCCGGCATCCTGCTCGTCCTCTTCCCCAAGCTCGGCGCCCCCTCGCATCACCACGGCGTGGTGTTCGGCACCGCCGCGGGCATCCTCTTCGGCGTCTCCGACGTGGCCATCAAGGCGCTCACCGGCGCCGTCAGCGAGAGCGGCGCGAGCGGCCTCCTCTCGCCCTGGCTCATCACCTGCCTGCTGGCCTCGGTGATCGCCTTCTTCGCGTCGGCACGCGGACTTCAGAAGGGCGACGCCGTGCCGGTCATCACCACCACGAGCGCCGCGGCCAACGTCACGGCGATCGCGGGAGGGATCTCCGTGTTCGGCGATCCGCTGCCCGGCGACACCCTCGGGATCGTCGTCCAGATGTTCGCCTTCCTGCTCGTGATCGGGGCCGCCGCCCTCACTCCGGCGCCCCTCCGGGCGGCCGCCGCCGCGCCTGCCGGCTAGCGCTCCCCTGCTAGCATCGCGCGCCTCATGCCGAGCACGAATCAGCTGGTCCGAAAGGGCCGTCGCAAGCCCAAGAAGAAGCTCGCCACGCCGGGTCTCAAGTCCGGTCAGGGGCGCAAGAAGAAGATCGCCGCGCCGCAGCGGCGGGGGGTGTGCACGCGCGTCTACACGACCACTCCGAAGAAGCCCAACTCGGCCCTTCGCAAGGTGGCCCGCGTACGGCTGACCAACGGCATGGAGGTGACCACCTACATCCCGGGCGAGGGCCACAACCTCCAGGAGCACTCCGTGGTCCTGGTGCGCGGCGGCCGCGTAAAGGACCTGCCGGGCGTGCGCTACAAGGTCGTCCGCGGGACGCTCGACGCCGCCGGCGTGTCGGACCGCAAGAAGGCCCGCTCGCAGTACGGCGTCAAGGCCAGGTAGCCCGAGTGCCGCGCCGCAACTCACCGGGCCAGCGGCCGATCGAGCCCGATCCGGTCCACGCCTCGCGCCTGGT
>JAXDJC010000075.1:0-6041 GCA_034663685.1 Thermoleophilaceae bacterium | reverse complement strand
GGCGGCCCAGACGTTGAACGAGCGCGCGCACGACTCGTCGCGCCGGAGCCGCAGCGCGCTGGCCGCGAACGCGATTCCGGCCGCGATCTCCGGCCCGCTGCCGGTGAGCATGCTCGCGCAGAAGATCGCCATCGGCGTGACGGCCACGAGCAGGCCGAGCAGCGAGATCGGCCCCACATCGGGGCTCCAGGCCATTCGCAGCGCGATGTAGAGAAGGGCGAGCGAGAGCAGCGCGTTGAGCGCCCGCGCGAGCCGCAGGGCGCCGGCCGGCGAATGCGCCGCGCGCGTGGCCAGCCCTGGCAGGAGGTAGGGGAGGGGCTGGTAGTTGCCGACGGGGGCCGTGGTGGTGAACGCCCGCTTCGGCGGCCGGAAGCCGTCGAGGCAGCCCGCGTCGGCGCGCCGGTCGCTCGTCCAGCACTCGTAGTCGTGCGGGGCCATGCCCGGGGGAACGTGCATCGCGTAGGTGAACTGCCGGTTCCACGCCACCTGACGCTCGGTCTCGCCCCTGGCGGCGCCGGGCCGCGCCTGGGTGATCAGGTGGCCGCGGCCGACCTGGAGCGAGCGCAGGTAGTGCGAGGCCTCATCGGGGCCGCCGAACGGCGGGTTGGCCACGAGCCAGGCCAGCGCGAGCAGCGTCCAGCCGGCGAGCACGAGCCGGCGCGGTGTCACAGCGCGGCTTCGACCCGCGCACGCAGGTCGCGGTGACGCTCCAGGCCCGTCGCGCGGTCCGTCGGCACCTCGATCAGGCCCGGGCCGCGCTGGATCGCCGCGGCCAGGTCGTCGAGGGTCTCCGCCCGCGTGTACGGCATGTCCGCCAGCGCGGCCACGCGCTCGATCTCCACCCCGCTCCGCGTGATCACGTGCTCCTCGTAGGCGGCCGGGTCCGCGCTCGCCGCCACGGGCAGGTGGTCGAAGATCCCGCCGCCGCCGTTGTTCGCGCACACGATCGTCAGCTCGGCCGGCAGGCGCCGCGCCGCCATCACGCCGCCCACGTCGTGGATAAGCGCCAGGTCGCCGGTGAGGAGGATCGACGGGGCGCCGGTCCCGATCGCCGCGCCGATCGCAGAGGAGACGGTCCCGTCGATCCCGTTCGCGCCGCGGTTGGCCAGCACGCGCAGGCGCTTGGCCATCGACGGGAGGTAGGCCTCCACGTCGCGCACCGGCATCGAGGAGGCGACCCACAGCACGGCGCCCTCCGGCGCTGCATCCGCCGCCGCCGCCCAGACCTTCGGCTCGAACGGATCGGGCGTGGCCACCAGCTCGGGCAGCACCAGCCGGTCGGCGCGCTGCCAGGCCTCGAGCCAGCCGCCGTCCGCCGCGGTCACCTCGCCGGCGAGCGCGGCCAGCAGCTCCGGGCCGGCGGGCACGATCGTGCCGGCCTCGCGGGTCGGCTCGTGCCACGCGCGGTCGGGGTCGAGCACGATCTGCTCGGCCCCGGCGAGCCAGGCGCGCAGCGGCTTCGAGGTGGGGGCGTCGCCCACCCGGATCACGAGGTCGGGGCGCTGCGCGCCGGCGAACCGCTCGACCCGCAGGAGGAGGTCGTAGTGGGCGATCACGTTGGCGCGGTCGGGCGGCCCGCAGCGCAGGCCCGAGAGCGGGTCGGCCAACACCGGCCAGCCGGCGCGCCGGGCGAAGTCGAGCACGGTGAGCGGCGCCTCGCCGCGCGCGGAGCCGGCCACGATGGCGCCGCGACGCGAGCCGGCCACGGCCTCGGCGATCGTGCCCGCCGCGCGGCGAGCGCTGTCGTCCGGCTCGACCACGGAGACCCACGGACGGCCGTCGGCGCGCCCCTGCCAGTCGGCCGGGTCTAGCTCCTCGCGCACGGGCGCGAGCGGCTCGCGGAGCGGGAAGTTGAGGTGGACCGGGCCGGGCCGCGCTCCCTCCGCGGTGGCCACCGCACGGCAGGCGAGCCCGCGCATGTGCAGAGCGCTCGCGCGCGAGGGCTCGTGGGTGCCGACCTCCACGAACCACTTGGCGGCCGAGCCGTACAGCTTCACCTGGTCGATCACCTGCCCGGCGCCCACGTCGCGCAGCTCGGGCGGGCGGTCGGCGGTGAGCACGAGCAGCGGCACGCGCGACTCCCATGCCTCGACCACCGCCGGCATCAGGTTGGCCGCCGCGCTCCCCGAGGTGCAGGTCACGGCCACGGCCGAGCCGGTCGCCTTGGCGATCCCCAGCGCCACGAAGCCCGCGCAGCGCTCGTCGATCACCGAGTGCGCCTGGATGCGCGGCTCGGAAGCCAGGGTGAGCGCGAGCGGCGCGTTGCGCGAGCCCGGCGAGGTGACCGCGTGGCGCACGCCGGACCGGGCGAGCTCGTCGACGAATGCCTGGAGCGGCGCATACGTGCGGTTGATCGGGATCATGCTCGTGTGCAGGCGCCGCTCGTCGTGTTCATCCCGGGCTTCATGCAGCCCGGCGAGGCCTGGGCCCCCGTCGCCCGCCGGGTGGCCGAACGCTATCCGACGCTGTGCCTGGAGTTCGAGACCCACACGCTCGAGGGGCGGCTCGACGAGATCGCGGCCGCCGCGCCGGCGGGCTCCGTGCTGGCCGGCTACTCCATGGGCGGGCGGCTGGCGCTTTGGGCGGCTGTGCGCGATACCGGGCGGTTCGCTTCGCTCGTGCTCGTGGGTTCGACGGCGGGCATCGAGGTTGCGGATCAGCGCCGTGCTCGGCTCGCGGCCGATCTGGAGCTCGCCGAGCGGATAGAGACGCAGCCGATCGAGGCGACCGTTCGCGAGTGGGAGCGCCAGCCGGTGTTCGCCGGGCAGTCGGCCGAGCTCGTGGAGGCGCAGCGGCCCGGGCGGCTGGCGCAGCGACCGGCCGATCTCGCCGAGCTGCTTCGGAGCGCCGGCCAGGGGGCGCTCGAGCCAGTCTGGGACCGGGTCGCGTCGCTCCCGATGCCGCTGCTGGCCATTGCGGGGGAGCGGGATGCGCGCTACGTGGCGGCGGCGGAGCGCCTCGCCGCGCTGGCGCCCCTCGGGCGCGCCGCGAAGGTCCCCGCCGCGGGGCACGCCGCGCATCTCGAGCGGCCCGGGCTCGTGGCGGAGCTGGTGCTCGAGGCGCTCGACGGCGGCAATTAGGGCGGCCGGGAGCTACCCCTGTCAATTCCGGCGACTATTTCGCCGCTTTTGACAGGGGTTCGTTCTCAGGTCGGGGAAAGCTCCTCGACCAGCACCTCCGCCAGGGCCTCCTCCCCGACCGCCACCCCCAGCCCCGGTCCCTGCGGCACGGATAGGAGGCCTCGCTCCGGCGCCGGGAGCGCCCGTGCCAGCTCGGCGTCGAAGAGCTCCAGCGTGGCCAGGCCGCAGGCCAGCGAGAGCCGCTCGGTCGCCGCGAGCTGCAGCGCCGCCGCGATTCCCCAGGGGCCGTCGAGCGTGCTCGACAGGTAGGGCTCCAGGCCGTGCTCGCGGGCGGCCGCCACGGTCGCGCGGGCGGCGTCGAAGCCCCCGGCGGGCGCGAGCTTGACGTTCACCGCGTCGCACGCCTCGGCGGCAGCGGCCACGCGCACGTCGGCGGCCGTGGCGATCGGCTCATCCGCGGCGATCGGCACGCCCGGCAGGCGGCGGCGCACCTCCGCGAGCTCGTCCAGCGTGCGGCACGGCTGCTCCACGAGCTCGAGGTCGAACACGGCCAAGGACTCGATCGCCGCCACGGCCTCGTGCACGGTCCACGCCCCGTTCGCGTCCACGCGCAGGGCGGGCCACGGCCCGATGGCGGCGCGCACCGCGGCCACACGCTCGGCGTCGTCGGGCAGCCCCACCTTCACCTTGAAGCAGGCGAAGCCGTCGCGGACACCCTCCTTGGCACGCCGCGCGATCTCCTCCGGAGGCCCGGCGGGGAGCGTCCGGTTCACGGCGATCGCCTCGGCGCCCACCTCGCCGACGGGCTGCCCGGCGCGCCGAGCGGCGAGATCGAGGCGAGCCATCTCCTCGGCGGCCCGGGCCTGCGGGAGCCCGTCCTCATCGCCGCCGTTCGTCAGGGCAGCCAGGACGGCCTCCAGCGGAACCCCGTCGTACGGCTCGAACGGGGCGGCCTCCCCGTAGCCCACGAGGCCGTTCTCGTCCTCCAGCCTGAGCAGGACCAGCTCGCGGGCCGGGACCACCCCCGAGGAGGTCACGAACGGCTCCCGGAACGGGATCGACAGCCGCGCGAGCGACCGCCTCACGACAGCACCACCCCCGCGGCCAGCAGGATCGAGTACACGGCCAGCAGCCGCCCGGTGCCCGCGAGCGCGCCGTTGAGCGACGCGCCGTCGGTGCGCGTGCGAACCGTGCGAACGAGCGGCGGCGCCAGCGGCAGCGCGGCGAGCGGCAGCAGGAGCCACCACGAGAAGCTGCTCGCGGCCGCCACCACGACCGGCACGGCGAACGACAGATAGATCATGACCGCGAACATGTCCCGCGCGCGGTCGCGGCCGAGCTTGACCGCCAGCGTCCGCTTGCCCGCGCGGCGGTCGGTGTCCACGTCGCGCACGTTGTTAACCACGAGGATCGCCGACGCGAGCAGCCCGACCGGCACCGACAGCGCGAACGCCTCCCAGCGCAGGTCCTCCACCTGCACGTAGTAGGAGCCGACCACCGCCACCACTCCGAAGAACAGGAACACGAACAGCTCGCCGAGCCCTTCGTAGCCGTACGGCCGCGGCCCGCCGGTGTAGAGCACCCCGGCCGCGATCGATGCAATCCCCACGAGCAGCAGCTCCCAGCCGGCCACCGCGATCAGGTAGCCGCCCGCCGCCACCGCGATGCCGAACGCAACGTAGGTGCCGGTGAGCACGCGCTGCGGCGGCATCAGCCCGCCCGCGGTCACGCGCACGGGGCCGAGGCGATCCTCGGTGTCGGCGCCGCGGCGGGCGTCGGAGTAGTCGTTGGCGAGGTTCGTGCCGATCTGGATGAACACGCTGGCGATCAGCGCGCAGGCGAACCGCAGCGGCTTGAACACGTCCTCGCTGCCGGCGAGCGCGCTGCCCACGAGCACCGGGGCCACGGCCGCTGGAAGGGTGCGCGGCCGCGCCGCGACCAGCCAGAGGCGGAGCGGGCTCAACTCACGGGCGCTTCGGGAACTTTCCGAAGTCCGGGCGCCGCTTCTCCCGGTAGGAGTCGCGCCCCTCCTGGGCCTCCTCGGTCCCGTAGAAGAGGAGGTTGGTGTCGTGGGCCAGCTGCTGGATCCCCGCGAGCCCGTCCTCGGCGGCGTGGAAGCTGGCCTTCAGGAGGCGCAGTGAGAACGGGGACAGCGCGAGCATCTCGCGGCACCACGCCACCGTCTCCTCCTCCAGCTCCTCGAGTGGCACGACGCGGTTCACGAGCCCCATCTCGAGCGCCTCCTCGGCGCCGTACTGGCGGCAGAGGAACCAGATCTCCTTGGCCTTCTTCGGCCCGACCAGGTTGGCCAGCACGCTGGCGCCGAAGCCGCCGTCGAACGAGCCCACCTTCGGGCCGGTCTGGCCGAAGCGCGCGTTGTCGGCCGCGATCGTCAGGTCGCACACCACGTGCAGCACGTGCCCGCCGCCGATCGCGTAGCCCGCCACCATCGCCACGATCGGCTTGGGGCAGCGGCGGATCTGCACCTGGAGGTCGGTCACGTGGAAGCGCCCCACGCCGCGGCGCGCGGCGTCGTCCTCGGCCATGTAGCCCATGTCGCCGCGCACGCGCTGGTCGCCGCCGGAGCAGAACGCAAGCGGGCCCTCGCCGGTGAGCACGATCACGCCGATGTCGAGGTCCTCGCGGGCGCGCTCGAGCGCCTCGGAGACCTCGATCAGCGTCTGCGGCCGGAACGCGTTGCGCACCTCGGGCCGGTCGATCGTGATCTTGGCGATCCCGCCGGCGGTCTCGTAGCGGATGTCGCCGTAGTCGCCGGCGGACTGCCATTCGGCGCCGGGGCGGATCGCCCGCTCCTGTGTGGACTCCTGCATCGCGCGCCTACGATAAAGCCCTGGACGACTGGCTCAGCCTGCGGGCACGCACCCATCCCGGCCACCCGGCGGTGATCGCCGAGGGCCGCACCGTGAGCTACGGCGAGCTGGACGCGCTGGCCGGCGCCGT
>JAXDJC010000055.1:0-3273 GCA_034663685.1 Thermoleophilaceae bacterium | reverse complement strand
CCGCCGGACGGGGCCGCCGCGGCCACCACGCCCTCGCTCGGCTGCACCAGCACCCAGCCCTCGCCGCTGAACGCCATCTGGATCGTCTCGCCCGAGCCGCGGCCGATCAGCGTCTTCAGGTTGGCGTCGACCTTGACCTGCGTCTGCACCCCGCTCGACCACGTGATCGCCGCCTGCGCGTCCGCGAACGTGGGCGCCGCCGCCACGTCGAGCAGCACCGGCGGGCCGTCGGAGAGAAGGGCCACCCAGCCGGTCCCCTGGAGCGTCATGTTCGTGAGCCCGCCGGCCATCGCCGCCGCCACGCCGCCCTCGATCTTCTTGATGTCCCAGTCGATCCCGGCGTCGAACGCCAGCACGTTGGCGCCGTTGCAGGTGATGTAGTCGTTCTCGAGCTGGATCAGGTGGATGTCCTGCGCCTGGTCGGCGAGGAACACCTCACCGGTGCCGGCCATCTTCATGAGCTTGGTGCCCTCGCCGGTCACCGCCTTCTTCAGCATCCTGCCCATGCCGCCGGAGCCGGCGTGCTCGAACGTCACCTCGCCCTGATAGGCGACCATCGAGCCGAGCTTGGCCTGGATCGTCACCTGGTTGAGCTCCACCTTCAGAAGCTTGCTGTTCTGGAGGCTGAACGCCTCCTGGGACTCGGTCTCCTGGAACTGGCCGAGGGTGCTCTGCATGGGGCCTCCCTGAAATCGCGTGCGAGGAAGGCCACACTAGTCGCCGGGCAGAGCCCGGCGTTCGGTCAGAAGGCCGTGGCGGCGGGTTCCGGCGAGTCCATCAGCTGATCCACGGAGGTGGAGCGCTGGCCGTCGGAGGCGACCATCAGCTTGAAGTCGTGCGGGCTCGTGGCCGCGCGCATCGCCTCCTCCATGGTGACCCGGCCGGCCTGCACGTGGGCGAGCAGCGCCTGGTCGAAGGTCTGCATGCCGTAGTAGGAGCCCTCCGAGATCACGTCGACCAGCTTGCCGGTCTCCTCCGGGTTCATGATCATGTCGCGCACGCGCCCGGTCATCCGGAGCACCTCGCAGCAGGCCACGCGGCCCTTGCCGTCGGCGCGCTTCACGAGCCGCTGGGACACGACGGCCTTCATGGTCCCGGCGAGCATCGCTCGCACCTGCTGGTTCATGTGCGGCGGGAAGAAGTCGATGATGCGGTTCACGGTCTCGGCGGCGTCCACGGTGTGGAGCGTGGAGAGCACGAGGTGGCCGGTCTCGGCCGCGGACAGCGCGGTGCTGACGGTCTCCTCGTCGCGCATCTCGCCCACGAGGATCACGTCCGGGTCCTGGCGCAGAACGCGGCGCAGCGCGCGCTTGAACGAAGCCGTGTCCGCGCCCACCTCGCGCTGGTTGAGGATCGAGCGCTTGTCGCGGTGGAGGAACTCGATCGGGTCCTCGATCGTGACGATGTGGCGCGCGTGCAGGCGGTTGATCTGGTCGATCATCGCGGCGAGCGTCGAGGACTTGCCCGAGCCGGTGGTGCCGGTCACGAGGATGATCCCGCGCTCCTCGTCGGCGATCTGCGAGATCACCTCGGGGAGGCCGAGCTGGTCGATCGACTTGATCTCGTGCGGCACGGCGCGCGCCACGAGCGAGATCACGCCGCGCTGGCGGAAGGCGTTGATGCGGAAGCGCGAGCAGCCGGGGAGGCTGTAGGAGAAGTCCACCTCGTGCTCGCTGGCGAACTCCTCGAGCTTGACGGGGTCCTTGATGAGGTCGCGGACGGCGGCCTCGGTGTCCTCAGGGGTCAGCTCATCCGTGCCCGGGATGGTTTCCAGATGGCCCATCGTCCGGATCAGAGGACGGGAGGGAACCTTCAGATGAAGGTCCGACCCGTCGATCTCGATCACGCGGCGGAGGGCAGCCTCGAGGTCGAACGCCATGTTTGGCTTATCGGCGCCCCCATGTCGGTCTTTAGCAATCGACCGGGGGACCGCGAACGCGCCAGTGGTGCTGTGCCCGCGAACGCTGTCGCTACGCGACGTCGCGGAGCTTCTGAGCTTCCGCGAGCGACTGCAGCTTCTTCAGCGACTGGTTCTCGATCTGGCGGATCCGCTCGCGCGTGACGTTGAACGTGCGACCGACCTCGTCGAGCGTGCGCGGGTGCTCCCCGCCGAGCCCGTAGCGCAGCTCCAGCACGCGGCGCTCACGGTACGAGAGGTTCTCGAGCGCCTCGCGCAGCGCCTCCTTGGTGAGGATCTCGGCGGCGCGGTCGTACGGCGACTCGGCGCGCTCGTCGGCGATGAACTGCCCGAACTCCGACTCCTCCTCGTCGCCCACCGGCTTCTCGAGCGAGACCGGCGCCTGGGCCGAGCGCTTGATCGAGTCGACCTCGTCGGGCTCGATGCCCGTCACGTCGGCGATCTCCTCGGGCGTGGGCTCGCGGCCCAGCTCGGTGACGAGCTTGCGCTCCGCGCGGCCGATCTTGTTGAGCTTCTCGACCACGTGCACCGGGATGCGGATCGTGCGCGCCTTGTCGGCGAGCGCCCGGGCGATCGCCTGCCGGATCCACCACGTCGCGTAGGTGGAGAACTTGAAGCCCTTGCGGTAGTCGAACTTCTCCGCCGCGCGCACCAGGCCGAGCGTTCCCTCCTGGATCAGGTCGAGGAACGGGAGGCCCTGGTTGCGGTAGTTCTTCGCGATCGAGACGACGAGGCGCAGGTTCGACTCGACCATCTTCTGCTTCGCGTCGAGGTCGCCGCGCTCGATGCGCTTGGCGAGGTCGACCTCCTCCTGGGCGGTCAGCAGCCGCACCTTGCCGATGTCCTTGAGGAACAGCTGCAGCGAGTCCGTGGTCATGTCCGGCTTGAGGTCGAGCGTGGCTTTCGCTTTGCGCCGGCCGCGTTTGTCGGGCGCGCGCTCGACCTGAGAGGTGGCCGCCGTCGCCGGGTCGATGTCCTCTACGAGCTCGATCTCGGCTTTCTCGAGGAAGCCGTGCAGCTCTTCGACGTCGGACTCGTCCAAGTCGAGCTCGGACATCGCCTTGGTTATCTCCGTGTAGGAGAGCACTCCAACCTGCTGGCCCTTGGCGAGCAGCCCCTTGACCTCATCCAGCTCCTGCAGCTCGACTACTGACATCTATTCCCGTTTCTTCCGTCGGTCGACAACCGGCGGCCACCATCGAGGTCGGCCGGATTCTGGCTAAGGACAGCCCCTCCGCGGGACATACGGCGGAGGCCCGCCCAACGTTACAGCTGACGCTTCTGTTCCAGGCCACCATGCTAACGCGTCACCGCGTGCGATCGCAACGGTTTTCTCGACCGCCCCGCAAAAGTGA
>JAXDJC010000041.1:0-13224 GCA_034663685.1 Thermoleophilaceae bacterium | reverse complement strand
CTCACGACCGCCGGCGTACGGGTGGGCGATGCGGTCGGCGCGGGCGTGATCGCCGAGCTCGAGGGCCAGGGTGACCCGCTGTCGCACGCGATCCTGCTTGGCGTCGCGCACCTCGGGCTGGGCGAGCCCGCAGCGCGCGGTGCCGAGGCAGCGGCACGACTCACCGAACGGGCGGTCGGCGTGCCTCAGGAGTTCGCGGGCGTTGGCAGGTCGAGGGCGGTGGGCGCCTGGCGCACCTGTGCCGACCTTTACGACGAGGTGGCTCTCTTCGCCGAGTTCGATTACCCGCGCGGGGAACGTCACACGATCGCGCTCTTCGTCGACCAGCCACGCGGCGGAGCCGTAAAGCACATCGGGCTGCTCGGAGCGATGCACGAGCTCGATCCAGGTGGGCCCTTCGACCCGCACGCGCTGGAGACCATCGACATCCCACGGGCGGGCGCGCTGATGCGCGACGCGCTCGAGGTCTCCCACGGCCCAGGCGCGGCCACGAGTCACGACTACCGCGTGCTGATCGCCTGGGCGCGCGCCCGCTCGATGCAACATCGCGAGCGCGCGTCTTAGCCGCCGCGCGCTTCCCATGTGGCCATCTCCGCGCGGCTACCGGCGCCGCCTAGTCCTCGAAGCCCGGGCGCGAGCTGCGGGTGCTCGCCGCCCGGCCCTTCGGCTCCTCCCACTCCTCCTGGCGGCCGAGCACGGTGAGGTCCAGCCAGTAGTACGAGCCGCCGGTCATCTCGGCGCCGCGGGCGTAGGTCGAGTTGGTGTGGAACACCTCGTCGCCGTCGCGTAGGAAGAAGCTCGTGCCCGGCATCTCGAGCGGCTGCTCGCCGTCGAGGAAGCCCGCGTCGCCCGCCGCCTCGAACTCGGCCTTCGAACGGAAGTTGTATTCGATGGGCGCGACCGTCTCGTCGAGCGTCACGCCGAAGTCGTAGTTGAAGTCGCTGCCGAACGACGAGTACCACGGGAACGTCCAGCCGCGCCGCGCGCGGTAGTCCTCGATCTTCTCGATCGGCGCACGGGAGACGAACACGAGCCGCGTGTCGCGCGCGGCCAGGTGCTCCTGGAGCCCGTCCGAGACCTCGTCGGCGCCGGCGGAGCAGCTCGGGCAGCCGTCCTCCCAGCGCGGGTCGAACATGAAGTGGCCCACGATCAGCTGGCGCCGGCCGCCGAAGAGATCCGCCAGGCGCGCCTCGCCGTGGGGCCCGGTGAACACGTAGTCCTTCTCGATCCGCACCATCGGCAGCATCCGCCGCTCGGCGTTCAGCGCGTCGCGGGCGCGGGTCAGCTCCTTCTCCTTGGCCAGCAGCTCCCTGCGAGCGGCCACCCATTCGTCATGTGTGACTACCTCCGGCAGGCTCATACGGCGCTCCTCCGTTACCTGGGCTCTGGAGGTAGAGCCAATCAACTCTCGCCCGAACGCACCAGCCCGGCCGGCGCGGCTAGCCTCGCCGCCGATGACCGCTCATCGCGCCCGCGTGGTCCTCGCCGTCTGCGCCGCCGTCGCGGCGCTCTCCACGCTCGCCCTCGCACCCAGCGGCGCCGAGCCGATCCGGCTGCCCGAGTTCGTGGCCAACTGCACGCTGAGCCACCGCGCGCCCGACGACCCGATCGTCTTCCCCGGGCGGCCCGGCGCGGCCCACATGCACGACTTCTACGGGAACCGCTCCACGCGCGCGAGCTCCACGGCGACCAGCCTGCGCCGCGGCAAGACCACCTGTCACCCGCGCGCCGACCGCGCCGCCTACTGGTTCCCCACGCTCTACCTGAACGGGAAGGCGGTCAGGCCGCGCACCGCCACCTTCTACTACTCGACGTCGATCGAGGACCCGGCCAAGGTGCGCTCGCTCCCGCAGGGGCTGCGCATCATCGCGGGCGACTCGCACGCCACCAAGCCGGTCCACCCGATCGTGGCCGAGTGGGCGTGCCTGGGGGCCGGCACCGAGAGCAGCCCCACGATGGTCACCTGCCCCGACGGCGCCGACCTCGAGCTGCACCTCCGCTTCCCCGACTGCTGGAACGGGCGCGACCTCGACAGCCCGGACCACAGGAGCCACATGGCCTACAGCAAGGCCGACCGCTGCCCCAAGAGCCACCCGGTGCCGGTGGCCCAGCTCCAGTTCAAGCTCCACTACCCGATCGCCGGCGGCAAGGGGGTCCGGCTTTCGTCGGGACCCGGCTACACCGCCCACGGCGACTTCATCAACACGTGGGATCAGGACGAGCTGGCCCGCCGAGTGCGCAACTGCCTGCGCCGGGTGATCAAGTGCGGGACCGATGGCAAGCCGGTGAGGTGAGGGCGCGGAGGCCGGCCGCGACGGCTCCCGGGCCGCGGCCGGCATCTCGCGTGCCTGGCCGGGTATGCCCCGGTTTGCGAACGCGACACGCCCCCCGATCGGGGGTTTCTTAGAGTGCGGCGCCGTGGACGAGTCCCGGGAGGTGATCGAGACCCTCGCCTCGCGCGAGCGCGGATCCGCGTCCGAGGGTGAGCGCTGGGCCGCGCACTGGATCGCCGACCGGCTCGGGGCGGAGGGCGCCGACGCGGTCGTGGAGGAGGAGCGCGTGCGCCCCGACACCTGGCGCAACCTGATCGTGCTGAGCGCGGCGGCCACGCTGGCCGGCGTGGCGGCGGCACGTGGCCGACGCGTCCTGCCCGCTCTCACCGCCGCAGTCACGCTGGCCGCGCTCGTGGACGACATCCAGAACGGCCTGCACCTCGCACGGCGCGCCACCGTTCCGGAGGGCACCACCTGGAACGTGACGGCGGAGTCCGGCGACCGCGACGCCGAGCGCACGGTGGTGGTGCTGGCCCACCACGACGCCGCGCACAGCGGCCTGATCTTCCACCAGGGCCCCCAGCGCGAGCTCTGGAGGCGCCGCCCCGACCTGATCGAGCGCACCGACACGGCGTTCCCGATCTGGTGGCCGGTGCTGGCGGCCCACGGCCTCGTGGCGGCGGGCGCACTCACCGGCCGGCGCGGCCTGGCACGTACGGGGGCGCTCATGTGCGCCCTCGGCACCGCGGCCTTCGTGGACATCCGCAGCCGTGCCGTCGTGCCCGGCGCCAACGACAACCTCACGGCCGTCGCCTGCCTCGTGGCGCTGGCCCGCCGCCTCCGCGAGGAGCCGATCGAGGGCGTGCGCGTGCTGCTCGTCTCGGCCGGCTCGGAGGAGTCCTTCCAGGAGGGCATCCGCGCCTGGGGCCGGCGCCACTTCGACTCGCTCCCGCGCGAGCGGACGAGCTTCGTGACGATCGAGATGGTCGGCTCGCCCGAGCTGGCCATGGTGGAGGGCGAGGGGCCGGTCTGGATGGAGGACTACGACGAGGGGCTGCGCGAACTGACCGCCGACTGCGCCCGAGCCGAGGGAATCCGCCTGCGCCGCAGGCTGCGCTCGCGCGCGAGCACCGACGCGGTGATCCCCATGCGCGCCGGCTACCCGACCGTGGTGGTCGGCTCCGTGGAGCCGTGGAAGGCACCCAGCAACTACCACTGGCCGACCGACACGCCGGACCGCGTGAACTACGACACCGTCGCCGACGCGATCCGGCTGACCGAAGCGCTGATCCGCCGGATCGGCTCCGCCCCCGCGCGGACCTAAGATCCAGGCGTGACGCGCACGCAGCGCCAGCGCACGGAGGCGACGACGGCTCAGCTGCTCGACGCGGCCCGCCGGCTGTTCGCGGCCGACGGCTATAACGCCACGTCGCTCGAGGACGTGGTGGCCGCGGCGGGCGTGACGAAGGGCGCGCTGTACCACCACTTCAGCTCCAAGCTCGACCTGTTCCGCGCCGTGTTCGAGAACGAGGAGCGCGCGCTCGCGCGCGTGTGCCACGAGGCATACAGCCGCAGCGACGACCCGTGGGACGGCTTCCACGCCGGCTGCCGCGCGTTCCTCGAGGAGAGCCTCGACCCGGGCGTGCAGCGCATCGCCCTGCTCGACGGCCCGGCCGTGCTCGGGTGGGAGGCGGTCCGCGAGATCGAGCGGCGCTACTCGCTGTCGATGATCGAGAACGGCCTGCGCGAGGCGATCGAAAGCGGCCGCATCGGCCGGCGCCCGGCCGGCCCGCTCGCGCACATGCTCTTCGGCGCGCTCTGCGAGGGCGCGATGACGGTGGCCCGCTCCGGCGGCGACCAGCGGGCCGCGATGCGCGAGGTCCAGCGCGAGGTCACCGCGCTCCTGGGCGCGCTCGAGGCATGAGCTTCCCGCGCCGCGGCCGCCGGGTGCGCGCCTTCGGCTTGCGCCGGGCGCGCCACTCCGCGATGATCGCGGTCGCGTGACCTACGACTACGTGATCGCCGGCGCCGGCTCGGCGGGCTGTGTGCTCGCCAACCGGCTGAGCGCCGACCCGGGCGTGCGCGTGCTCCTGCTGGAGGCCGGCGGCTCGGACCGCAAGATGAACATCCGCGTGCCGGTCGGGTTCGCCAAGCAGTTCAAGACCGACCTCGACTGGAAGTACCTCTCGGAGCCGGAGCCCAACCTGATCGGACGCTCGATCTACCTCCCGCGCGGCCGTTCGCTCGGCGGCTCGAGCTCGATGAACGCGATGGTCTACCTGCGCGGCCACCGCACCGACTTCGACTGGTGGGCGGCCAACGGCGCGCCCGGCTGGAGCTACGCCGAGACGCTGGCGTACTTCAAGCGCTCAGAGCACAACGAGCGGATCCACGACGAGTACCACGGCCAGGGCGGCGAGCTGAACGTGGCCGACCCGGTGTGGCTCAGCTCGCTCGCCCCGTTCATGGCGGAGTCCGCGGCCGCGGCCGGCATCAGGCCGAACGGCGACTTCAACGGGGCCGAGGAGGACGGTGCCGGGCCGGTGCAGGTCACCCAGAAGCGCGGCCGCCGCTGGAGCGCCGCCGACGCGTTCCTGCACCCGGTCAAGGACCGCCCCAACCTCACGGTTGCCACCGGTGCGCACGTGCGCCGGGTGGTGCTCGAGGGCGACCGCGCCGTGGGCGTGGAGTACGACTCCGACGGGAGCACCACCACCGCCCGCGCCGCGCGCGAGGTGCTGGTCTCGGCCGGCGCCTTCAACTCGCCGCAGATCCTGATGCTGTCCGGGATCGGCCCCGGCGAGCACCTGCGCGAGGTGGGCGTGGAGCCGCTGGTGGACTCCCCGGACGTGGGCGGGCACCTGGCCGACCACCCGATGTGCACGGTCACCTACGAGTGCCGCGACGCGATCACGCTGCACGACGCGACCAACCCGCGCTACCTGCTCGAGTACCTGATCGGCCGCGGGCGCGGCAAGCTCAGCTCGAACGTGGGGGAGTCCGCGGTCCACCCGCGCGTGGGCTCCGGACTCGAGGCGCCCAACTTCCAGATGCTCTTCGGAGCCGCCTACTACTTCGACAACGGCTTCCGCACCTACCCCAACCCGGCGTTCACGTTCGGCGTCTCGTTCCTGCGGCCGATCAGCGAGGGCTCGGTGCGGCTGCGCTCCTCCGACCCCTACGCCGCGCCGCGGATCAACCTCGGCTGGCTGTCGGACCCGAGCGAGATGAAGGCGATGGTCGAGGCCGTGCGCCTCGCGCGCGAGATCTCCGAGACGGGCCCGCTCGGCAAGGCCGCGGTGGTCAACATCGACCCGGGGCCGGGCGTGAAGACCGACGAGCAGCTCGAGGCCTGGGTCCGGGCCGAGGTGCAGCACGAGTACCACCCGTCGTGCACCTGCCGCATGGGCTCCGAGCACGACTCGGTGCTCGACGAGGAGCTGCGGGTGCGCGGCGTGCAGGGGCTGCGGGTGGTCGACGCGTCCTCGATGCCGCGGGTGGTCGGGGCCAACACCAACGCCGCCACGATCATGATCGCCGAGCGCGCCTCCGACCTGATCCTGGGCCGCGAGCCGCTCGCCGCGGAGGACCCAGCCGCCCGGCCGGTCGCCGCCGAGCCCGCCGGCGCCGCCGCCTGAGCCGCGCCTAAGCCGCCGCGCGAGGCGAGGCCGGGCCGCTCCCCGCTGCGCGACGCCCCGCCCGGGCCGCCTCGGTGCGCGCCACGAGGTCGTACTCCGCCGCGCACGAGCCGCGCCGCAGATCGCGCGGCGTGATCGGCCGGATGCCGCGCAGCGAGAGCGCGAGCGCCGCGAGTGCCAGGCCGTGCGCGGGACTCCAGCCGATCCCGTAGAGCCGGCGGACCGGCTGCGGCAGCAGACCGGCGACCGCGTGGTTGATTGCCAGCAGCGCGGGCCGGCGGTGCAGGGGCAGCGGCAGGTCGAAGGCCACCGTGCGGCCCAGCTCGCGCGCCTCGCCGGTCAGGTGGAGGTCCTCGCTCGCCAGCCGCTCGGCCATGTAGCCGCGGTAGGCCGCGTAGTCGGCCGGCGCGTGCTCGCGGTCGAGCCCGAACAGCTCGCCCAGCAGCACGTAGTCCTGCCAGAAGCGCTCGCGCTCGGCACGGGTGAGCCGCCGTACGAAGCGCTCGTAGACCGCCTGCGCCGAGTCGGCGAGGCAGGCGAGGATCCAGAGCAGGAACTCGGGATCGTCGGCCCGGTAGGCCGACCCCGCCGGGTGCGGGCCGGCCGGCTCGTCGATCGACCCGCGCACGCGCCCGTGCATGGCGCGCACGCGCGCGGTCTCGCGGTCCGCCTCGGCGCGGGTGCCGAAGAACACGGTCTCCATCGTCTTGGCCGTGTGCACCAGGCGCCGGAACGGAGCGTCGTGCCCGTGCGTGTTGGCCGTGAGCCCGGCGAACGCCAGCGGGTGGCAGGCCTGGAGCAGCAGGGCGCGCTGGCCGTACAGGCGGCCCACCACGCGCTCGCCGTGGACCCGCCGCAGAACCGACTCCCCACGCGGGAAGTAGCCCTCCGCATCTGACGCGCGGGGCGCCATGCCGGGAGCGTAACCCGGGTGGCGGCCCGAATGCGGCGCCGGGCCGCTAAGCGTGCCCGACGGCGATGCCCAGCGCCGAGACGATCAGGCCCGCGACCGTGACCTGAGCGAGCGAGCTGGCCAGCGACACCTTCAGGAAGCGCTTGCGGATCCAGGCGATCAGCACGAGCTCGCAGGCCACGATCGGGTAGGCGATCGCCAGCGCCGTGTTCACGTTGCTGATCACGAACGGGAGCGTGTGCAGCGTGCCGCCGACGAACGTGGCGAGGCCGGTGATCAGCCCGCGGGCGAGCGACCCGCCGCGGCCGGTGAGCGTGCCGTCGTCGGAGAGCCCCTCCGAGATTCCCATGCTGATCGCCGCGCCGAGAGCAGCGGCGATCCCCACGAGCAGCGCCGCGCGCGAGCCGGCCACGAAGGCCGCGGCGAAGATGGGGGCGAGGGTGGAGACGGTGCCGTCGATCAGGCCGATCAGCGCCGGCTGCACCACGCGGAGCACCCGGTCGCGATCCGAGAGTGCTTCCCACCAGTTCTGCGCCCGAGACATGCGCCCGAGAATGATCGCAGCCGCGGACAGCGCATCGCCGGCGCGCCGACCTCGGTGTGGCGGCCCGTGGGTGCCGCGGCCCGGCGCCGCGCCGCGGCCGAGCAGGGCGCCGCCCGCAACTAAGGACCGGCGCGGCATCGCCGATATCTGCGCCGAATGCCGCTGCGAAGGATCGCCTCGGCCGCTGTCGCCCCTGCCGCTGCACGGTCAGCCACGCCCGCCTCCGTCCGGAGAGGCGGCCGCCTGCTCGCTCGCATCGCCGCCCTCGCGCTGATCCTCCTCGCCGCCTCCGCGCCCGGCGCGGACGCCGCCACGAGCGGAGGCGCATCGGTGCCGAGCGGCACGGGACGCCCGGGCACGCACGGGACCCAGCCCTCCGCGCCGCGCGACGGAAACCACGGAAGCTCCGCTCCGTCCGGCGGTGCCGCGCCCGGCGCCCGCCGCACGCCGTCGCTGCCGAAGCAGCCGAAGAACGACCCCGCTCCGAAGAAGCAAGCCGGCCCGAAGAAGCAAGCCGGCCCGAAGAAGCACGGCGCCCCGAAGAAGCACGGCGCCCCGAAGAAGCATCCGGCGCCCAGGCAGCCGGGCTCCAGCCACCCCGGCATCAACAACTCCGACATTCCGGCCGAGTACATGCGCCACTACCGCCGCGCCGGCACCGCCGAGGGCGTGAGCTGGCGGCTGATCGCGGCCGTGGGCAAGCTCGAGTCCGACCACGGCCGCTCGAACCTGCCCGGAGTTCACTCGGGTGTGAACCGCGCCGGCTGCTGCTCGGGCCCGATGCAGCTGTGCACGAAGGCGAGCTGTGGCAACACCTGGCAGGCATACGCCCGCGACGGTGACGGCAACGGCTCCGCCTCCGTCTACGCGGCGGGCGACGCCATCGGCGCAGCTGCAGCGCTGCTGCACGACCTCAAGCGCACCTTCGGCAACCACCCGGCGCACATCCTCGCCGGCTACAACGCCGGGCCGGGGAACGTCCAGCACTACAAGGGCGTGCCGCCCTTCGCCGAGACCAGGTCCTACGTCACGCGTGGCCTGGACTACATGCGCGGCCTTCGCTAGGCACGCGCCGCCCGCCTACTTCACGGCGTCCTTCAGCGTCTGGATCGCCTGGTCCACGGCCGCGCCGGTGGTCTGCACCGCCGCCACGTTGGCCGTGGTCTGGGCCTTGTCGTCGGCCTGCACCGCCGAGTTGATCCGGCGCACCGCCGCCGTGAACCGGTCGACCGCCCCGAGCGCGGCCTTCTCCTCGTTCTGAGCGTCGGACGGGGTGTCGAGGGCGCCGATCTCCTTCTTGAACACCACCGCTGCCCTCTGGAGCTGCTGGGCGCCCTGGCCGTACTGCGCGCGCGACTTGGCCTGGCCGGCGGCGCTCATCGTGGCGCCGGCCTGGGTGAGCTGGGTGTCGAACTTCTTGGTGGCCGCGGCCAGCCCGGTCCGGTAGGCCTTGGCCTTGTCCTTGTCGCTCGAGCCGCCGCAGCCGGACGCGACGAGAGCCGCGGCGAGAATGCCGGCGAGCACGAGTGGGACGAGGCGCGAAGCGTGGCTGAGCAAGGGGGGGACCTCCTGAGCGGGGCGGGCCCGCAAGGATGCACGACCGTCAGGACGATGGTCGTGCGGCGGCTGGCTAGCCTGTCGCACTTCGTGCAGCCCCGCGACCCAGACACCCGGCCGCCGCTGCGCGACCGCCTCCGCTACGCCTTCGACAACACGATGGCGCGCGGCACGCCCGCGCTCATCGGGTGGCTGGTGCTGGCCACGGTCACCCTGGTCGTCCTGTTCTCGGCCGCCGTCCTGCTGGGCAACTTCGCGCCCAAGGGCGACAGCGGCAACCGGCCGGGCACGCTCCGCCAGATGTTCAACAGCCTGCTCCACGCGATGGATCCCGGCACCGTCGCCAACGACAACGGCAAGTGGCCGTTCCTGGTCCTCATGCTGCTGCTCACGATCGGCGGCCTGCTGATCGTGAGCGCCCTGATCGGCGTGCTGGCCACCGGGCTCGACCGCAAGATCGAGGACCTCCGCAAGGGGCGCTCGGCCGTGCTCGAGCGCGACCACACGCTCGTGCTCGGCTGGTCGGAGACCGTCTTCACGGTGCTGAGCGAGCTGGCGCTCGCCAACGAGAACGAGCGCAAGCCGTCCGTGGTGATCCTGGCCGACCGCGACCGCGTGGAGATGGAGGACGCGATCCGGGCCAAGGCGTCCGAGCTTCGCAACACGCGCGTGGTCTGCCGCACCGGCAGCCCCACCGACCTGACCGATCTCCAGATCGCGGCGCCGCACCACGCGCGGGCCGTGATCATCGTCTCGCCGGAGGGTGAGAGCGACCCCGACTCGCAGGTGATCAAGACGCTGCTGGCGCTCACCCGCGCACCCGGGCGGCGGGAGCACCCGTACCGGATCGTGGCCGAGATCCACCATCCGGCGAACATGGAGGCCGCACGGCTGGTGGGCGGCGACGAGGCGGTGCTCGTGGACAAGCGCGAGACGATCAGCCGGCTGCTCGTGCAGAGCTCGCGGCAGAAGGGCGCGTCGCTCGTCTACATCGACCTGCTCGACTTCGAGGGCGACGAGGTCTACATGCACCGGGACCCCTCGCTCGACGGCATGAGCTTCGGCGAGGCCCTGCTCGCCTACGAGGACTGCGCGGTGATCGGCGTGCGCGCCTTCGGCAAGGTGGCGCTCAATCCGCCGGCGGACACGGAGATCGTGCCCGGCTCCGAGATCGTGGCCATCGCCGAGGACGACGAGCAGCTGAACAACGCCCGGCCGGCCGACGCCGCCGTGGACGAGGACGCGATCGTGGCCGCCCCGCCGCGCCCCGAGGGGCCCAGCCGGGTGCTGATCCTCGGCTGGAACACGCGCACTCCCTCGGTGATCAACGAGTTCGCGGGCTATCTCACGTCCGGCTCGTCGGTGACGGTGGTGGCCGACTTCGCTCCCGCGCGCGACGTCGTCACGCGCGAGTGCACGGAACGCGACGACCTGAAGATCGACGTGGAGGTGGGCAACACCACCGAGCGCCGCACCCTCGACGCGATCGGCGTGACCGGGTTCGACCACGTGATCGTGATGCCCTACTCCGACGAGCTCGACCACGAGCGCGCCGACGCGCGCACCCTGGTCACCCTGCTGCACCTGCGCGACATCATCTCCCGCGACGGCAACGGGGCCGGGCCCACGCTCACGAGCGAGATGCTCGACGACCGCAACCGCCAGCTCGCCCAGGTCACGCGCGTGGACGACGTGATCGTGAGCGACCGGATCCTGAGCCTGATGCTCACCCAGCTCTCGGAGAACGAGCGGCTGGCCGAGGTGTTCGCCGAGCTGTTCGCCGCCGAGGGGTCGGAGATCTACCTGCGCCCGGCCGGCGAGTACGTGGAGCTCGGGCGCGAGGTCACATTCGCCACGGTGGTTGCGGCGGCCAGCCGGCGCGGCGAGGTGGCCGTAGGGGTGCGCGTGCCGGGGGACTCCGAGGACGCCGCCGGGTACCGGATGAACCCGCCCAAGTCGCAGCGCACGGCGTTCAGCGAGCACGATCGCGTGATCGTGCTGGCCGAGGACTGAGCCCCTCTCAGGCTCGCCCGCCCGGCTGCCGATCACGGGCTAAGCTGCATCGCTCCCCGCCCAGTTAGCTCAGTTGGTAGAGCACTTCCATGGTAAGGAAGGGGTCGTCGGTTCGAGTCCGACACTGGGCTTCGCGCTTGGGATTTCGCGCCATCCGCCGATCAGTATCGGGCGATGCGTCGGACCCGCCTGCCCGGAGCCCTACGAGCGGCCAACCTCTCCCCGTTGGAGGAGGGCTCGCTGCTCGCGGGTGTCCTCCTGATCGTCGCGGGCGTGGGGGTGGCGTTCGCCGCCCACTACCCGGGCGGGGCCGCCCGCATGATCGGCTCGCTCGGCCTGGCCGCGATCGCGATCTGCGCCGTGTCGCGCGGTGCCTGGCTCTACCACGCCGGCGTGACCGCCTCGCTCCCGACATCCGTGGCCAGGGTGCACGTGCGCGCCCGCCCGGCCCGGGCCTTCAACGTGAGCGCTGTGACGCTTGCGCTGGGGCTCCCCTTCGCGGCCTGCGCGATCGTGCTCGCCCTGGTCCACTGGGCATGGATCCTCCTGTCCGGAGTGCTGCTGATGGCCGCTGCCGCCATGTACTCGACCTGGGCACGCGAGGCGTCGGGCGAGCGGCCCTACACGTGGCCTGACTCCACCGCCTCGGGGCTGCTCGGGCGGCTGTGCATGCGGGCGGACATGCAAGTTCCCGAGCTCGTCATGGAACCTGGTCCAGTGGCGAACGCCTGGACGGCCGGCGGCCGGATCCACTTGACCAGGGCGCTCCTGGAGCTGCTGGGCGACGCCGAGCTCGAAGCGGTGCTCGCCCACGAGGTGGCCCACCTCGCGCATCGCGACGCTGCGGTGATGGAGATCTGCTCGGCGCCGAGCCGCGTACTGCTCGCCTTCGCGCGCTTCCTCCCGCCGCGGCTCGTCCGGTGGCTGCGCGGGCTCCTGGAGTTCGGGCGCTTCGGCGTCACGCTCTGGCTGGCCCTCGTGATCCTGGCGGCGCTCTGCGTCCCGCCCGCGTTCGTCATCGGATGGGTGTCCCGGCTGTCGGTGCTGGGCATGTCGCG
This sequence comes from Thermoleophilaceae bacterium, assembly GCA_034663685.1. Lineage (GTDB taxonomy): Bacteria > Actinomycetota > Thermoleophilia > Solirubrobacterales > Thermoleophilaceae > AC-37. The sequence goes on along the minus strand of JAXDJC010000041.1, from coordinate 1,228 downwards.
CGTGCGCGAGTTCTCGGCCGACGCCGCTGCGGCCACGCTCACCGGCCGGCCCAGCGCCCTCGCGTCGGCCCTGATGAAGCTCGAGCGCCAGCGCGACTGGACGCCGCGCGCCGACCTGCGGCAGGTCGACGCCATCGCCGTGCTCTGCATAGTCGGGGTCGCCAGGGCCCGGCTCGGTCGCCTGCTCTCGACCCATCCTCCGACCGCCGAACGCGTCAGGCGGCTCGAGGAGACCGAGAGCCGGATCCAGGCCGGCCCGTACGCGACTCGCCCCTGACCTTGCGCTTGGGCCTCGGGCTCCTGCACGGCTGCGCGACGGGCACGCTGTCCACCGACCCGTCGCCGTAGAAGAACCTCACGAGGCCCCGCCAGCGGTGCGACTTCGGGCAGCTGGGCGGCGTGGTCCCGTAGTTGCGCCGCGCGCGGCCCCGGCCGGTGCTCACCGGCTGCACCTCGAGGTGGTTGGACAGCAGCGTGAGCTGGTCGAACGGGCAGCCGTCCGGTGGGTTGCCGCCCGTGAGGCAGGTCGGCACCGGTCCGTCGAGCGTGGTGCCGTGCACGTAGGTGTGGATCACGCTCAGCACGCGGTCGCCCGACATGACCAGCTCGAGCAGGTCGTCGGGCGCGTTGTAGAGGACGGTGTCGAAGGTGGTCACGCCCAGGCCGGCGATCTTCACCGTCGCCTGCCCCGTCCCGACCCGCGCGGACGCCGGGCAAGCCGCCTCGCCGGCGGACCGGATCTCGTCCTCGCTCGCGGTGCAGCGGCCCGGCACGGTGGTGTCGATGCGCGTGCCCGCGGGCAGCTCGATGATCAGCCGGCGCAGCGCCGGTGGGTCGCCCTCGGGGTCGCCGGCGGCGTGGTAGCGCGCGGAGTACCCGAGCGACCCCGAGCTGCTGGGCAGCGTGGCGCTCGTGAACACGTCGACGGTCTCGTGCGGGCCCGACGCGGGAGTCGCTCCCGGCGCGGCGGGCCAGAGCAGGCCGAGCAGCGCGACCACTCCGGCGATCCCCGCTGAACCGCGCCTCCGCATCGGACCGATTGAACCCGACCGCGCGCGCGGGCTCAATGGAGAGACCTCTACCCGTTGATCCCACCCGGATGGAAGCGACAGAATCCGAGCCGTGGCACTCAAGGCCAGCAGCTACCTGATCCTCGGGCTGGTCCGCGGCGGCGTGACCTCCGGCTACGCGATCAAGAGCTTCATCCAGCAGCAGCGGATGGAGATGT
>JAXDJC010000034.1:0-3320 GCA_034663685.1 Thermoleophilaceae bacterium | reverse complement strand
CATCTGCGGCGACCAGGGCGACGACGACATCAACGGCGGAGCCGGAAACGACAAGCTCGACGGCGGCCCCGGCGACGACGACATGAACGGCGGACCCGGCAAGGACGTCGTGACCGGCGACTCGGGTAACGACGTGCTCGTCGGCGGCACGGGCTCCGACAAGGTGGCCGGCGGCGCCGGCAACGACAAGATCAAGGTGCGCGACGGTCGCGTGGACCGCGTGAACTGCGGCTCGGGCAACGACCGGGTGACGGCCGATACCAAGGACCACGTGGCGAGCAACTGTGAGCACGTGAGCCGCGGCTGAGCGGAGCGGCGGGCCGCGCTACGTGCGGCAAGGAGGAAGCGTCCAGGGGCGCCGGCGAATTCGCCGGCGCCCTTTGCGCCGCTCGGCCCCTCCCACCCTCACAGCTGCGCGTCGTCGATCTCCAGCCCCAGCAGCGCCCGGCCCGTCACCTCCCACGTGGCCGGCGCCACCAGCATGTGCTGGGTCGCCGCGTGCACGTCGCGGAAGCGGCGCTGTAGCGGGCTCGTCTCGTAGATGGCGCTGCCGCCCGCCAGTCGGTACGCGGCGTCCACCGCGCTCGTCGCGCACTCGACCGCGTGCGTCGCCGCCATTCGCAGGCGCGCGCGGATCTCCAGCGAGATCGCTCCTCCGGCCGCCGCCGCCTCGAACGCCTCGTCGATCGTCTCCACCAGCAGCGCTCGGCCTCCGCTCAGCGTGGCCTCGGCGCGGGCCACCTCGCTCTGCGTCGCCGGCCGCTGGGCCAGCTTGCGCGTGCTCAGCGTCGGCGTCTTCGCTCCCGCCAGCTCGAGCACGTCGTTCAGCGCACTGCGCGCGATTCCCAGCGTGACCGCCGCTATCCCGATCGCCAGCAGGCCGAAGGCCGGGAACGTGTAGAGCGGCGACTCGACAAGCGGCGCGTCGGAGATCAGCGACGCCGATCGCTCCGCGGGCACCTCCAGATCGCTCACCGCCATGTCGTGGCTGCCGGTGCCGCGCAGCCCGGACACGTGCCAGGTGTCGATCACCTCGACGTCCGCGCGCGGGAACAGGACGAGCCGGATGTCCGGCCGACCGCTCGACAGCAACCGGGGCGCATCGCCGTCCAACACCACGCACCCGCCCATCAGCCAGTCGCAGTTCTCGCAGTTGCTCGCGAAGCGCCAGCGGCCGTTGACCACGAAGCGGTCGCGGTCGGCAACCGCCCGCCCGGTCGGCGCGAACACTCCGCCGACCACTCCGAGCGGCGGGCCGTAGACATCGCGCGCCGCGTCCTCGCGCAGGTATCCGGCAAGCGATCCGGACGTCGCGCTGATCGCCAGGCACCAGCCCGCGGCGGCGTCGCCCTCCGCCAGCGCCTCGATCGCCTCCACCAGCACCCGCGGGTGCGCCTCCCCTCCCCCGAGCGCCGCCGGCACGCACAGCCGGTACAGCCCTGCCTCCGCTATCGCCGCGCTCAGCTCGGCGGGCAGCCGCCGCTCCCGCTCGGCGCGCTCCGCCAGCTCGGCCGCGCGCTGGGCCAGCGCCCTCGCGGCTGCGACCGGATCGGCGCTCGCGGCTGTCACACCGGCCGCCCCGGCTACTCCCGCATCTCGTACGCGCCCGCCAGCCCGCGCACGCTCTCGAACACCCACCCGAACCGCTCCTCGTCCACGACCGGCCCGCGCACGTGCGAAACCGCCCACTCGCGCTGGGCCTCGGTGGTCGAAGCCTTCCCGTGCAGCGCCACCGCATACGCCGAGAAGTCGCGCACGAGCACGTCGAAGATCTGGTCGATCGTGTCCAAGCCCACGTCGGCGATCGCGGACTGCTCCAGTATCAGCTGCCCGTAGACCACCAGCGTGAAGAGCTCGCCCAGGGTCAGCAGGAAATCCAGGTCCTTCTGCTGCTCATCCACCGGCGGCGCCGTGGTCAAGAGCGCAGCGAGCCCCTCCGCCTGCTCCAGGAACCGCCCCACGTTCGGCACCGACGCGAAGTCCGCGTACGTCGCGCGCCAGTCGTGGAACTGGATCCCGCCCAGCCCCTTGGCCGGCCCCTGGCGGAAGAGGAACGAGTCGTCGGCGGCGTCGCGGCGCACGGGCACCGGGTCGTAGGTCCCCGGGTTGAACAGGTAGCCCGCCATGAACTTGAGCACCAGCGCCATGTTCACGTGCACCGTGCCCTCGAGCTTGGGCAGCCCGCGGATGTCGCGCGCCGCCATCTCGAAGTACATGTCCTTCTCGAACCCCTTGGCGGCGAGCACGTCCCAGAGCGAGTCGATCACCCGCTCGCCCTCGGTGGTCACCTTCATCTTGGTGATCGGGTTGAACAGGAGATAGCGGCGGTCGTCCGCATCGGCCGAGCGCATGTAGTCGATCGCGCGATCGGCGAACAGCTTCATCGCCACCAGCCGCGAGTAGGCGTCGACGAACGCTTGGCGCACGTGCGGGAAGTCGGTCACGCGGTTTCCGTAGAGGATCCGCGCGTCCGCGTGCGTGATCGCCTCGTAGAAGGCGTGCTCGCAGATCCCGATCGACGCGAAGCCCAGGTTGAACTTGCCCACGTTCACCGTGTTGAGCGCGGCGTAGAACGCGTCCTTGCCGGTGTGCAGCACGTCCTCCGCGGCCACCGGGTACTCGTTCAGCTGGAACTGCGAGACGTAGGACTGCGAGTTGACCACGTTCTTCACCAGCTCGTACGCCGGGTGCTGGGAGTCGGCGGCGAAGAACACGTAGCCGTCCGGGCCCTCGACGTCGCCGCGGCGGCCGAACACCGACACCATCCCCGCGAGGTTGCCGTTGCCGATGTAGTACTTGCCGCCACTGGCGCTGAAGCCGCCGTTGCCGTCGGGCGTGAGGACCATGTCGGTGGAGTAGATGTCCGCGCCGTGCTCCTTCTCGGAGAGCCCGAACGCGAAGATCGCGCCGTCATCGAGCAGTTCGGCCGCGCGGCGCTTGGCGGCGGCGTTGTCGCTCTGCCAGATCGGGCCGAGCCCGAGGATCGAGACCTGCCACGTGTACCAGTAGACGAGCCCGTAGAAGCCGGTGATCTCGTTGAACGCGCAGATCCGGGCGGTGTCCCAGCGCTTGTCGGGATGGCCGCCGCCCTCGGCCGCGGGCGTGAGCAGCTTGGCGAAGACGCCCTCGCTCTTGACGAAGTCGAGGAAGTCCGAGTACCAGACGCGCTCGTGGTCGTGCTCCTTGAGGGTGCGCTTGCCGCGCGACTCGAAGAACTCGATCGTGGCGAGCATGAGGCGGCGCGACTCGGGGTCGAGCTCGGCGCCGTCGTAGGTCCTGGGGTTGAAGAGGAGGGAGTCGCTCACGGCGCGGACTCTATG
>JAXDJC010000001.1:0-7791 GCA_034663685.1 Thermoleophilaceae bacterium | reverse complement strand
CCGAGATCGCCGCTGCGCTCGAGCGGCATGGCGCCGATCCCGGTGCGGCGCCTGCCATCGGCCGCATCCTGGCCGCCCTCGCACGCGAGCCGGATCCGCATACCAGCGTGGACCCGCTCGAGGCCGTCAATGTTCACGTGGCCGACAGCCTCGCCGGGCTCGCGGCCGAGCCGCTCCGGACCGCCGATTCGATCGCGGACGTCGGCGCCGGAGCCGGATTTCCCGGCCTCGTGCTGGCCGCCTCCCTCGCGCACGCGCGCGTGGACCTGATCGAGGCCGCCCGCAGGAAGGCCGCGGTGATCGATCGCCTGGCCTCCGCGGCCGAGCTCGGCAACGCCCGCGCGGTCGCGGAGCGGGCCGAGGACTGGGCCGCCGGCGAGGGTCGCGGGCGCTATGGGGCAGTCACGGCGCGTGCGCTCGCCCCGCTCGCGGTTCTCGCCGAGTACGCCGCTCCCCTCCTCGCCGATGGCGGCGTGCTCGTCGCGTGGAAGGGGCGCCGAAACGCCGAAGAGGAGGCGGCGGGCGCCCGCGCGGCGGATCAGCTCGGCCTCGGCCCCGTCGAGGTGATCCCCGTAACCCCCTACAGGGGGAGCAGAAACCGACACCTGCACGTCTACCGCAAGGTGAGCCCGACGCCGGAGGGCTTCCCGCGCCGGCCGGGAGTGGCGTCGAAGCGCCCACTTGGGTGATCCGCAGGCGGTCGGGGAGGGATCCGGGTACCGCCGCCGAAGCAGTCGCAAACCGCCTTCCGACCGCAACCCCACGTAAGGTCGCCGCCGATGGGAATCGTCTACGCCATTGCCAACCAGAAGGGCGGGGTCGGGAAGACCACGACCGCCGTCAACCTGGCCGCCTGCGTCGCCGACGCGGGCTACGAGACGCTGCTCGTCGACCTCGACCCGCAGTGCAACGCCACCGTCGGCCTCGGTGCTTCCAAGGACCTCGACCCGAACGTCTACACCTGCCTCGCGGGCGATGCTCCTCTCCAGGACGCGATCGTCGGCACCTCGGTGCCCGGCCTCTCGCTCGCGCCGGCCTCGCCCGACCTCGCGGGCGCCAGCGTCGAGCTTCCGCGCGAGCCCGGCTCGGAGACCCGCCTGCGTGACGCGCTCGACGGCTTCCGGGAGCGCTACCTGTTCACGATCCTCGACTGCCCGCCCTCGATCGGCCCGCTCACCGTAAACGCGCTCGTGGCCGCGGACCGCGTGATCGTGCCCGTCCAGACCGAGTACTTCGCGCTCGAGGGCCTTGCCGGCCTGCTCGACACGCTCGGCCTGATCCAGCGCGAGCTCAACCCCAAGCTGTCGGTTTCCGGTCTGGTGCTCACGATGCACGACGGGCGCACGCGGCTCGCGCAGGACGTCGAGCGGGAGTTGCGCGAGCACTTCCCGGAGCTGCTCTTCGACTCGGTCATCCCGCGCAACGTGCGCGTGGGGGAGGCGCCGAGCTTCGGCGTCCCCGTCACGCGGCACGATCCGGGCTGCTCGGGGTCGGTCGCGTATCTCAAGCTCGCGCGCGAGGTGGCCTCCCGTGGCTGAGCCCGCGCGCATCCCCGAGCCCGACCCCTCGCCCACGGCCGGCGCCGCACGCCGGGCGGGCCTGGGGGACGAAGCGGTCGTGCCGCCCACCGGCCCGCGGCGTGGAGGCCTCGGCGAGGAGCCGGCCGTGCCCCCGACGGGCGCGCGCCGCTCGGGTCTTGGCGAGGAGCCGGTCGTGCCGCCGAGCGGATCCCGCCCGCGCGGCATGGGCCGCGGCCTCGCGGCGATCCTGTCGAGCGGTCCGCAGCAGGACGGACCGGCGGCACCCGGCCTGCGCGAGGTCGCCGTGTCGCTGGTCCGGCCCAACCCCACGCAGCCGCGCACCGAGTTCGACGAAGACGCCCTGGTCGCGCTCTCGCGCTCGATCGCCGCTCGCGGGGTGCTCCAGCCGGTCGTGGTGCGGCCGCTGGCGGGCGGCACCTACGAGCTGATCGCCGGCGAGCGGCGCGTGCGGGCCTCGCGGATGGCCGGGCTCGACACGATCCCGGCGATCGTGCGCGAGACCGACGAGACCGACCGGCTCGAGCTCGCGCTGATCGAGAACATGGCCCGCGAGGACCTCAACGCGGTCGAGGAGGCACGCGCGTGCGCGACCCTCGTCGACGACCTCGGCCTCAGCAAGGAGGAGGTCGGCCGCCGCGTGGGCCGCAGCCGTGTCGCGATCTCCAACATGATCCGCACGCTGGAGCTGCCCGACGAGGTGCTGGCGATGATCGAGCGCGGCGAACTGTCGGCCGGCCACGGTCGCGCGCTGCTGATGTGCCGCGACCACTCGGAGCGGCTGCGCCTGGCGCGCCGCGCGCGCGACGAGGGCTGGTCGGTCCGTGTCACCGAGGATCGCGCCCGCGATGCGGAGGCCGGCGGTCGGCCCGCACGCGAGCCCGTGGTGATCCATCCCGACCTCGAGGACTCGATCGCCGCCGCGGAGGACGCGCTGTCGGCCGCGCTCGGCCACGAGGTCCGCATCCGCCCGCGCGCCGGTGGCTACCGCGTCGAGCTGGACCTCGAGCACCCGCGCGAGGGTGTCGAGATGGCGGAACAGATCCTCCGCCGACACGCCTGAGCCTGCAAACCATCGGATTCCCGCGTCCTCGGTCGCTCGCGTGCTGTCGCACGCGTCGCTCCCTCCGTCCTTGGACTCGTTGGTTTTCGGCTCAGGAGCCGCTCCGGGCGCCCCTGAACCCGCCGCTATGATCGGCCGTTCCGGGCGATTAGCTCAGTCGGTTAGAGCGCTTCTCTGATAAGGAAGAGGTCCCAGGTTCGAGTCCTGGATCGCCCACTTTCACCGCCGCTTGCGTCGGCTCGGCTCCGCCCCGGTGGGCTGCGCGAAGCCGCAGGTCCCCGGCATTCGGCGAGGTTATGATCGCCGAAGTGTTTTCCCGGCGGCGCCATCCGGCCGCGCGCGGCGTTGCCCCCGAGATAGCCGAGGTGCGGGCCGAGGCCGCATACGAGGCGGCCTATCAGCCACGGCCGCTTGTCACCGTGCGGATCGCCACCTTCAACCGCGCGGACCTGCTGGTCGAGCGGGCGCTGGCTTCGGTGCGCCGGCAGACCTACGATCGGTGGGAGGCGGTTGTGGTCGGCGACGCGTGCACCGATGGCACCGCCCGAAAGGTCGCGGCTTTCGGCGACCCTCGCATCCGCTTCGAGAACCTGCCGGTGCACGGGCCGTACCCGCGCAGTCCGCGGGCGCGCTGGATGGTGGCCGGCACGGGCCCGATGAACCGGGGGCTCGAGCTGGCGCGCGGCCAGTGGATCGCGGCGCTCGACGATGACGACGAGTGGGAGCCGGATCACCTCGCGGTGCTCGTCGACGAGGCGCTGAGGACCGGCGCGGAGGTCGTCTACGGGCGGCACCGAGTACGCGACGCCGTGAAGGGCCGGCTGCTCGGGGTCGAGGTCGGCTCGTGGCCGCCGCGACGCGGCACCTTCGCGTTCCAGGACGCGCTCTGCCACTCCGGGCTCCGGGCGTTCCGGTACGACCCGGAGGCGTTCACCCTGGGGGAGCCGGCCGACTGGAACCTGGCGCGCCGGCTCCTCGAGGCAGGCGCGCTTTTCGCGTACGTCGATCGCGTGGTGATGACCGCGCACTACACCCCGCGTCACCTCGGGGGGCGCTTCTGGCTCAAGCGCACGGCTCTCCGGCACGGGTACGCATCCGGTTGAGGCGCGGGGGCCCCTACGGCGACTGCGTCATCGGCCGAGCCGGGACGCCGACCGCGACGACGCCGTCTGCAACGTCCGTGATGACCGCCGCGCCGGCGCCGATGATCACGCGCTCGCCGAGCGTCACAGGCCGGCCGAGCACAGCACCGATGCCGACGAAGCTGCGGGCGCCTACGCGACAGCCGCCCGTCAGGTGCACTCCCGCCGACAGGTGCGCGTAGTCGCCGACCACACAGTCATGGTCCACGGTGGTGGAGGTGTTGATGATCGCGCCGTCTCCGATCGACCCGCCGGCCCCGGCGAACGTCATGGGCATGAGCACGGTGCCGGCGCCGATGCGGGCGTCCGAGGCGGTCACGGCGGCAGGATCGACGATGGTCGCCAGCGACAGCCCGGCCGCCTTCGCGAGCATCGTTACGAGCTCGCGGTCGGCGTTGTTGCCGATGGCCACGAATCCGAGACGAAGTCCGTCGCGCGCGAGGTCCGGCAGGAGCTCGCGGCCCCCGGCCACCCGCGACCCGTCCGGCGCGGTCGCCTGCGGATCGTCGTCGAGCACGCGCGCGATCCTGTACTTCCCGCCGCGGCGAACGATCTCGGTGACCGCGCGCCCGTGGCCGCCGGCCCCGAACAGGAAGATCGGCTGCGCGTCGGCCACCTCGCTCATCATGCCCGATCGAGCTCCTGCAGCGCCCACCGGCGCGGTGCCGCCTCCGCGGCGAGGCCGCCGGGCACGGGCAGCACATAGACGTGACCGGGGGACAGCGTGAACCCGGCGGCGCTCGCCGCGGACGCGACCTCCGGGTCGGACGTGAAGGCGGCGCTCCCGGCGGCTAGCGCCGCGGCCAGCTCGGCGGGCGCGGCTCCGGGTTCCTCGCACACGACCGCCTGAACACGGCGGGCGTCTCCGCGCGGCTCGATCACGACCCAGATGCCACCACCGCCGGAGATGACCTCCGTGCCCGGCCTGGCGAGCCGCGACTGCTCGGCGAACACCTCGACCTCGGGATAGACGAATCCCGCCCCCGAACGGTGGTCGTGGAACCACGCCGCGAGTTGCGTGGGCGAAGGCGGGGCGCCGACCACGGGCCGCGGCGGAACCGTCACCCCGCGGCGGCTGAGGGACCACGTCTCGGATCGCAGGATCGCGGCGCGCCTGAGAGGCCCGGCGCTTGCGCGGGCGGACCTCGCCATCGCCAGCAGCACGGCGCAGCCACGCCGCGCCGCGATCTCGCGCGAGGCCTCGATGAGCCGCGTGAGGTGGCCCCGGCGGCGATGCTCGGGGAGCGTCCACGCGCCGCTCATCACACCCGCCCGCACGGTGGGGCCCTCCTCGAGCGCCAGCCGGCGGTACGAAACGGCGCTTCCCGCGACCGGGCGCTGCTCGTGGCTCACAACGAGGAGGTCGGCGGCGCGATCGCCGACGGCGCGGCGGAACCACCAGTGAAACTCGGGCTCGCCGCCCCATCCGTCGAACGCGGAGCGCAGGCCGCGCAGGTATTCGGCGTCGGCCCCAGGGGGGTTGAGGAGAACCCTCACGCAGCGCAGGACCGAACGCGCGCCGCCACCGCACCCATGGTCGTCCACCACAGACGCTCGCCGTAGACGCGGCGCAACATCGAGAACAGCCCGTCAAGTCGCGCGCAGTACGCGTGGTCGAGCCCGTCGAGCGCGATGTGGCCGAGTGCGTCCTTCACCGCATGCGCCTTGATCGACAGCAGCCCGCCGTGGTCGAGAATCGCGAGCGCACGCCGGTCATCCGATGTCGCCTGGAAGTTGACCGGGATGTGCACGAGCCGGCCTCCGGCGACCCAGTGCGGCGCGAGAAGCGACACTCCCGGCGGCCCGGATGACACGGCGCGCGCGCGCGGTTCGATCGGCGAGTCGATGTCGCGAGCGGCGCTCACCCAGCCGAACCCCTCCTCCGCGAGCGCGTCCAGCAGTGCAGGCGAGGCGCCCCAGGCCGGCGGGCAAAAGCCGGGCTCCACCTCGAGGGCCGCGTCGGCGAACAGGCGCCGCGCGCGCCGCAGGCGCCGCCGGGCGGCGGAAGTGCGGAGCCCGTCGAACTCAGCGGGGGGCCGGGGCCCGCGGGCGAGGTGCGTGAGCCCGTGGTGCGCGATCTCGAAGCGCGGGCGCCTGCGCAGGTAGGCCGCGAAGCCGGGGTGGCGGTCGATCCGCATCGATCCGCGCGGTCGTGGGGGCGTGAGGTGCAGCCGCTCGCTCAGGAGCGGTAGGCGCGACCGCAGCGCCCGGGTCGGCACCGGCGAGCGCTCGCGCCAATCCGGGGTTACGAACAGCGTCGCGCGCAGCTCCGGGTGGGGCTCGATCAAGCGCTCCAGCCGCCCGAGCACGCCCGAGTCGAGGTCGCCTCCGGCCTCGTAATGATCGCTCGACCGCCCCGGGTGAACGTCGTCCACGCTCAGGCAGACGGCCGCATCGCAACCCGGGGGGAGCCAGTCATGGGGCTCCCCTTCCAGACGGCCCCTAGGTGCCGACACCGAAGAGGACGTCGCTCGCGTCGAGGTCCAGCGCATCGCGTGCCGGAGCGGGCGAGGCCGGACCATGCGTGAGTGGAGGGCGGCGCAGCCGATGCGCGGGAGCGGCCTCCGCGTACACCGCGGCCACGCCGGCGATCGTGTGCTGGATGGTGTGGCGCTCCAGCATGAGCTCACGTCCCGCGTGGCCCAGCCGCCTGCCGAGAGCGGGGTCGCCGACCAGTCGCAGGATCGCCTCCGCGAGCGCGTCCGGGTCGCGGATGGGCACAAGCAGGCCCGTCTGGTCGTGGCGCACCGTCTCCGGCATCCCCCCGGCGCGCGTGGCCACAGTCGGCCTGGCCATGAGCAGCGACTCGATCGTGCCGCCGTAGTTGTCGCTGAGCGAGCACTGCACGGAGACGTCCAGCGCCGCGAGCACATGCGGCACGTCCGGGCGCCGGCCGGTGAAGATCACTGCGTGCGCGATCCCGAGCGTGCCGGCGAGAGCACGCATGTCGTCCATGTGCTGGTTGCCGGCCTCGCCCCAGCCGTCCCCGACGAGCACGAACCGCGCGGCCGGATGCCGCTCGAGCACCAGCGCGGCGGCGGCGAGGAAGTCCTCGTGGCCCTTGACCCCGCGGCCGTCCGCCCACGGAGGAGACGCCGGTCCGCTGATCGTGGGATAGAAGAACGCGACCTGTCCGATCAGCGGAGCGTCGTCCGCAACGCCGATCTCACGCCGGAAGCTCAGGCCGTCGACGGCGTCCGGCTCGAACCCCGCCGGGTCGACCCCGTACCCGACGGTGCGCCGCTGACCGGCCGGTACGCCCAGCTCGGCGTACAGCTCGTCCGTCCTCGCGCAGCCTGCCACGAGCCGGTGGTCGAGGCGGAGCGTGGCCAGGTCCAGGCGCCGCAGGAGCGGCGCCTCCAGGTGGTAGGGGCCGGGGATCATCGCCACGCGCAGCGGCACCCGCGCCATCCAACCGGCGAGACGGCCCACGAGCATCGAGGTGAAGACGTGGGTGTGAACGATGTCGACCTCCAGGCGCCGCAGCCCGCGCGCCATCCGCGCCGCGGTCCGCAGCAGCGCAACGCCGTGGATGACGTACACCAGGCGCCATAGCACCGGCACGCGGGCGAACAGGGCCGCGAGGCGGCCCGCGCTGGTGATCGGCTGCGCCATCGCCACGAAGGGGACCCCGGCCTTGGTCAACGCGGCCGCGGTGGCGCCCTCGGCGCTGCCGATGACTGCGATGACGTCGAAGCCGAGCCGCCGCAGCCCGGCGCAGATCTGGACCATCCAGAGGCCGCCGTCGACCAGGGCGCAGACCTGAGCCACGCGAATCGGGCGATCTGGATCCGCCCGTCTTCGACGCGGGATAGCGAGCCGCATTCGCGCCGATCCTACCGGTCCTCCGGAGCGTCCCGCCTACGTCGTGAGGAGCCCGCCGTCCACCGGCAGCAGCGCGCCCGTCACGTAGGACGAAGCGTCGCTCGCCAGGAAGATCGCCGCCGCCACGAGCTCGTGCGCCTCGCCCTTCCGCCCGGCGGGCACGCGGAACATCATCTGCTCGAGGTAGCCCTCGGGGTACTGGTCGGTCATCTCGGACTCGAAG
>JAXDJC010000275.1:0-29087 GCA_034663685.1 Thermoleophilaceae bacterium | reverse complement strand
GACGGCCCCACCGGCCCGACCGGCGCCGACGGCGTACGCGGTCTCGTAGGCCCGACCGGCGCCGACGGCGCGACCGGGCCGACCGGCGAGCGCGGCGTCACCGGAACCGACGGCAAGGACGGCAAGGACGGCGCGACCGGCCCGACCGGCGCCGACGGCCAGAAGGGCGGCGACGGGCCCACCGGCCCCACCGGCGCCGACGGAGTACGCGGTCTCGTAGGGCCGACCGGCGCCGACGGCGCGACCGGGCCGACCGGAACCGACGGCCAGAACGGCAAGGACGGCGCGACCGGCCCCACGGGAACCGACGGCCAGAACGGCCAGAACGGGCCGACCGGCGCAACCGGGCCGGCCGGCCCCGCCACCGGCCCGGCCGGCGGCGCGCTCGCAGGCAACTACCCGAACCCGACGCTGAACGTCTCGGGCGGCCCGTGCAGCAACCGCCAGGCGCTGCGAGACATCTCGGCCTCGGCCGTGCTTACCTGCGGACCGGGCGTCTACAGCGACCCGCTCCTCCAGAACGTTGCGGTCGGAGACGACTCGCTGGCCAGCATCACGACCGGCTCCAGCAACCTCGCGGCCGGCTATCGCGCGCTGTTCAGCAACACGACCGGCGCCGGCAACGTCGCAAGCGGCCCCTACGCGCTGTTCAGCAACACGACCGGCAGCAACAACGTCGCGAGCGGCCCCAGCGCGCTGCTCAGCAACACGACCGGCAACAGCAACGTCGCGAGCGGCCCCAGCGCGCTGTTCAGCAACACGACCGGCGCCAACAACGTCGCGAGCGGCCCCAGCGCGCTGCGCACCAACACGACCGGCAGCAACAACGCAGCGAGCGGCCCCTTCGCGCTGTACAGCAACACGACCGGCAGCAGCAACGTCGCGAGCGGCAACAGCGCGCTGACAAGCAACACGACCGGCGCCCTCAACGTCGCGAGCGGCCCCAGCGCGCTGAACAGCAACACGACCGGCAACAGCAACGTCGCGAGCGGCCCCAGCGCGCTGCTCAACAACACGACCGGCGCCAACAACGTCGCTCTTGGTCAGAACGCAGGCAATAACCTCACTACCGGAAGCGACAACATCGACATCGCCAACCAGGGCGTCGCCGGCGAGGCCAGCGCGATCAGGATCGGCACCCAGGGCACGCAGAGCTCGACGTTCCTCGCGGGGGTCTCGAACGCCACGGTCGCGGGCGCGAACGTCACCATCGATCCCGCCACCGGCCAGCTCGGCACCATTCTCTCCTCTCGCCGCTTCAAGGAGCGCATTCACCCGCTCGGCGGATCGCTGATCGACCGGCTGATGCGGCTGCGGCCCGTCTCCTTCTACTACCGGGACAAGTACTCGCACGCGGCGCCGGGCCTCCAGTACGGGCTCATCGCCGAGGACGTGGCGCGCGTGATGCCCCACCTGGTCATCAACGGACCCGACGGCAAGCCCTACACGGTCGCCTACCAGGAGCTGCCGGCGCTGCTGCTGGCGCAGGTGCAGCGCGAGCACAGGCGCGGGGACCGGATGGAGCGGGACAACAAGCGCCTGAAGCGTGACAACACGCGGAGCGATGCCCAGACGAGGCGCGCGATACATCGGCTACAGGCGCAAGTGCGCGCCCTCGCTCGCGGGCATTAGCCCGCCGACTTCGCGTGGACGGACATGGGCGCGGCTGGTTTCGAACCAGCGACCTCTCGCGTGTGAAGCGAGCGCTCTCCCACTGAGCTACGCGCCCTGCGGCGGAGGAGTCTAGGGCTGGGTCTCCGCGGGGGGCAGCGGAGCCGTGGCGCGGCCGCCCACGTCCGCCGCAGCGCCCGCGACTCCTCCTTCCTGCACGGGTTCTCCCAAGCATGGATTCGTGCCCGTCGATGTCGAGGCCATGAAGGTGTCGTCGGTTCGCCGCACCGTCGCTCTACTCGCCTGCATGCTTGCCGCCAGCGTGCTGATCGCCCCTGCGCAGGCGGCCGCCCGCGGGAGCGCCAACACGGCGGCGCTCCAGGTCGCGCTCAAGGCGCTGCACCACTACAGCGGCGGGATCGACGGCATGAACGGGCCGCGCACCAAGCGCGCCGTGCGCCACTACCAGCGGGCGCACCGGCTGCCCGTGGACGGCGTGGCCGGGCCGCGCACGCTTCAATCCCTCGGCCCGCGCGGGCGGCCCAGGCTCGGCAGCCGGGCGATGAGCAGCGGCGACCGCGGCTGGGACGTGGCCGGCCTCCAGTGGCTGCTGCGCCAGCGCGGCTTCAGGCCGAACGGGACCGACGGAGGCTTCGGCGCCAACACCGCGTCCGCGGTCCGCCGGGCGCAGGCGCGCTACGGCCTCACGGTGGACGGCGTGGCCGGCGCCGCCACGATCAACGCGCTCAAGCGCGGCCGCGGGGCGCCGAGCAGCAGCGGCGGCGGCGGCGGTGGGAACCAGAACGTGGGCAACCCGACCGGCCCCGTCCGCTTCCTGCGCCCGACCCACGGCCCGATCACCAGCCCCTTCGGCATGCGTTGGGGGCGCCCGCACCAGGGCATCGACTTCGGCGCCCCCCTGGGCGCGACCGTGAGCGCGGCCGGCCGCGGCACCGTGATCGCGGCCGGCTGGAACTCCGGCGGCTACGGCAACCTCGTGGTGATCCAGCACCGGCTCGGCTACCAGACCTGGTACGCGCACATGTCCTCGATCGCCGTGCGCACCGGCCAGGCGGTGAACGGCGGGACGCGCATCGGCGCGGTCGGCGCGACCGGCCACGCGACCGGGCCGCACCTCCACTTCGAGGTGCGCCACAACGGCACGCCGATCAACCCGGTGCCGTACCTCCTCCAGACCTACGCCGCCCGGCTCGATCCGACGGCCGGCGGGCAGGAGCCCCCGGACGGGTGCGCTCCGGACGGGCCGCTCGAGACCAAGCCGGCGCTGGCCCGCATGGTCGACTGCCTCTGACCCGCCCGGGCGCGAGCGACTAACATCGCCGGCGGACCGTGCTAGGCGGGGAGGTAGCGGTGCCCTGCACCCGCAATCCGCTCTAGCGGGGCCGAATCCCCGTCCGAGGGGTTGGGCTCCGGGGCCAGTACGCCAGGCTGAGGCGTCGATGGCCAGGTCCCGTGCGGTGAGCGCTCGTGAACCAGGTCAGATCCGGGAGGAAGCAGCCTTAAGCGGTACCGCTCATGCGCCACGGGGAAGCCTGGCCGGAGCCGATGTCAGGCGGACTGCCCGGTAGCCCTTCAACGACGGCGGGTGCACGGTCCACTACTTCGCCCGTGAGCGTGGCGCCGGCTCAGCGCCGGCTGAGCCGGACGCCCTTGGCGAGCGAGTGCACGGCCCCCCGCATCACGCGGGCGGGCGAGTTCTCGAACCAGAAGTGGTACTCCCCGAAGCCGGCCGGATGCTGGCGGGCGCGGGCGCGAACGAAGCCGTCGCGCCACCCGTCGACCGCGCCCAGCGAGAGCCGGCGCACGTTGCCGCCGAGGCCCGGCTCCATCCGCTGGCCCGGCGTCATCCCCACCACATACTTGAGCGCGAGGGAGCGGCTCGCGCGCCCGAGAGCGCGCTGGCCGCGCGACTCGCGCCGGGCCGCGCCCCCCGGCGCGCCCGTGAAGGCCGGATACTCCTCGCCCACCACGTAGAGCGAGGCCTGGTCCACGCTGCGCCAGAAGCGGCCGAGCTCGCCCCCGCGCCTGGCCGTGGCCATCGCCCTCTGCGTGGCGTACACGATTCCCGGCAGCTTCTTGTCACCCAGCTCGGGCCGGCCGCGGTAGGTCCCATCGAGCACTCCCCGGATGACCTCGCGCCGCCGCGCCGCGCCGGGCCCGCCGCCGATCTCGGACACGAGCTCGTCGAACTGCCAGGTGGTGATCTTCGAATGGTGCCGCCGCTTGTTGCGGATCCGGTCGCGGAAGCGCCGCCCGAGCTCGCGCCCCCAGCGGTAGCCATCGGAGCGCCGGAGCAGGCTGCTCATCGGCGGGATCCGGCCGCCCCGCGCGTCGGCGTGGGCGTGGCGCAGGATCCGCAGGTCGCGCCTCGGGATCTTGCGGTTGTGCCAGAACACGCTCGGCCCGAGCGGGAGGATCGGGGCCGGCCGGCCATTGGGCAGCCCCGGAAGCGGCGGCGGCCTGGGCCCCGGCGGCTTGGGGCGCGACGGCCGTCCCGCGCCCCAGTAGTTCCCGTAGTAGACCGGCGTGCGGTCCGACAGCCCGGACCGCCGCACGGCGCTCAGCAGCCGTCCGTAGTCGCTCCCCTGCCAGTACGCGAGGATCATCGCGGGGGCGCGGTCGCTGGCGCAGGGGGCACTCGGGCACGCGGGCAGCCCGGCTCCCTGCGCACCGGGCGCGGCGAGCACGAGCGCCGCGAGCACGGCGAGCAGGACTGCGGGACGACTTCGGGCCAGGCTTCGACCGTACGTGCGACACGCGCCCGGGTCAAGCCCTCATAGCCTCCGGGCCGTGTCCGGCGGCGCGCTACCGACCTTCCTGGTGATCGGCGCGGCCAAGTGCGGCACCTCCTCGCTGCACCAGTACCTCGGCGAGCACCCCGAGGTGCAGATGTCGCGCACCAAGGAGCTGGGGTTCTTCCAGGACCGGGGGAATCCTGGCGCCTACAGCGCGCCGCACGACCCGAGGCTCACCGCATTGTTCCTGGCGTCGCGCAACTGGAGCCGCGGGCTCGACTGGTACCGGAGCCAGTTCGACCAGGCGGCTCGCGTACGCGGCGAGTCCTCGCCCGGGTACACGAGCGCGCACTACCGGGGCACGGCCGAGCGGATCGCGTCGGTGCTGCCCGACGCGCGCCTGATCTTCTGCGTGCGCGACCCGGTCGAGCGGGCGATCTCCGCCTACCGCTGGCGCCGCGGCCTGGGCGATGAGCGCCGCTCCGCCCCCGAGGCGCTCGTGCCCGGCAGCTACTACGTGGAGAACAGCCGCTACGCCGCCCGGCTCGCGCCCTACCTCGACCGCTTCCCGCGCGAGCGGATCCTCGTGGTCGAGGCCGAGCAGCTCGACCACAACCGGCTCGAGACGCTCCGCGAGGTGTTCGCCTTCCTGGAGGTGGACGAGGACTTTTCGTCCCCCGCCTTCGAGCGGCGCTGGAACGTGACCGGCACGCAGCGCGGGGTGCGCTGGCGTGCGATCAGCCGCCTGCGCACGCTCCCCTGGTGGAGCTCGGTGGCCACGCGGGTGCCCGGCCGTGCCGTGTGGCGGGTGCAGCGGCTCACGACCGCGCGGCCGGCGGTGGAGGCCGAGGTGGTGGCGCCGGCCGCGCTCGCCGACTCGCTGCGCGAGGACGCCGAGCGCTTCCGGGCGATGGTCGGGCTCGAGTTCCCGGGGTGGTCGGTCTGAGCGCGCTGCCCACGTTCCTGGTGATCGGCCGTGCCAAGTGCGGCACAAGCGCGCTGCACGAGTACCTGGCGGGGCATCCCGAGATCCAGATGTCGCGGCCCAAGGAGCTGCGGTTCTTCCTCGCCGACCCGGACCCCGGCCTGATCCCGCGGGAGCCGCGGCGGCGGCGGATGCTCGACTCGCCGGGCAACTGGGGGCGCGGAGTCGAGTGGTACGGCTCGCACTTCGACCCGCGCTTCGGGATTCGCGGCGAGTCGACCCCGGGCTACACCGCGCTCCGGTTTCCGGGCACCGCCGAACGGATCGCCTCGGTGATCCCGGATGTGCGGCTCGTGCTCTGCGTCCGGGATCCCGTGGAGCGCGCACTGTCGAGCTACCGCTCGGCGCGGGTGTTCGGGAACGAGCCGCGCCCGGTGGCCGAGGCGCTCACGCCGGGGTCCTCCTACGCCAGCGGCTACGCGGCGAGCGTGGCGCCCTACCTCGACCGCTTCCCGCGCGAGCGGCTCCTGATCGTGCAGGCCGAGCGGCTCGACGCCGCGCGCCGGGACACGCTCGCGGAGGTCTTCGCGTTCCTCGGGGCGGAGCCGGGCTTCTGGTCCGATGAGTACGACCGGCGCTGGAACGTGACCGCCGCCCAGCAGCACGGCGCCTGGCGCGTGTTGACGACCCTGCGCCGGTCCCGGTGGGGGAGGATCGCGGACCGCCTCCCCACGGGCGCGCTGCGCCCGCTGCAGCGCGCACAGGCGCGAACCGCGGCCGCGCCCCGCAGCGGCCCCGGCCCCGACCCCGGAGCCGACGCCGTGCCGAGGGACTTCGTCGAGGAGCTCCGCGCGGACGCCGAGCGCTTCCGGGCGATCGTCGGGCTGGAGCTCCCGGGCTGGTCGGTCTAGCGAGTGGCCAGGCGCCGGGCCGGGTTTCGGCAGATCCGGCAGGCGGGTACCGGAGAGGCACCCCCTCACCTTCCGGTGATCCGCCCCTCAATCGTCCCTGCAGGGAGGCCGAGTTGAGAAGAATCTCCGCAGCAGCCATCGCCGCCACAGCGGCGTCACTCCTCCTGGCGACCGGCGCCGCCGCCGCGCCCAGCTGGGCACCGGCCGGCAGCGCGCCGGTCCATCCGGGCGTGATGACCCACACGGGCGGCGCGCAGTGCACGTCCAACTTCGTGTTCTACACCGAGACCGCCATCCCCACGGGCGGGACCACCACCGACATCTACATCGGCCAGGCGGCCCACTGCTCCGGCACCGGATCGGCCACCGACACCAACGGCTGCAACTCGGGCTCGCTCCCGATCGGCACGCCCGTGGACGTGAACGGCGCGAGCAGGCCCGGCACCCTCGCCTACAACTCGTGGATCACGATGCAGAAGGCGGGCGAGGCCGACCCGGACACCTGCCAGTACAACGACCTCGCGCTCGTGAAGCTGGACCCGGCGGACTACGGCAAGGTCAACCCCTCGATCCCGCACTACGGCGGGCCGACCGGCGTGACCGACACGGTGGCGGACCTCTCCGACGTCTTCAGCTACGGCAACTCGAGCCTGCGGCTGGGGATCTCCACGCTGAGCCCCAAGCGGGGCAAGCAGGTGGTCCAGGACTCGGGCGGCTGGAACCACACCGTCTACACGGTCACGCCCGGCATCCCAGGGGACTCCGGCAGCGGGTTCCTGGACGACCAGGGCCGCGCGTTCGGCGTGCTCAGCACGGTGGCGATCGCGCCCACTCCGCTCAGCAACGGCGTGGGCGACGTGAGCCGCGAGATCGCCTACATGAAGGCCCACGGCGGGCCGGCCGCCACGCTGGCGCCGGGCACGGTGGCGTTCAGCGGGTCGCTCCCGTAGGCACAACCCTCATACACGCGTAGCGCGCGAGACCCCGGCAGCCCCCCGCCGGGGTCTCGGCGTTTTCAGGGGCGGCAGCCGCCGTAGAGCACCCACGAGCGGTTGCGGGCCAGCTCGCGGTAGCCGGCGGGCGCGCGGGCCGGGGCGCTCCGGTCGCGCGGGTCGAGGATCGAGAGCCGGGCGGCCTCCGGGTTGGCCGGGGCCACGAAGAGGCCGTCGGGCGGTGGCTGTGCGATGCCCGCGGCGGAGGCGATGTCGGCGGGGCTGCGCCCGGTCCAGTACGCGAGGTTGGGCACCGGCCGGTGGTTGGGCACCAGCAGCCTGCCGCAGGAGTGGAGCGCGCGAGCGGCCGCGGGCTCGCGGACCAGGTCGTGCAGGTCGGCGGCCACGCGGTCGCGCGCGGCGATGTCGGTGCGCAGGTCGTGCAGGCGGCCGGCCTGGGCGGGCGCGAAGGCCAGGATCGCGGCGAGAATGGCCAGCCCGCCGAGCATCCACGGCCGCCGGCGCCGGTCGCCAGGGTCGAGCGCCAGCCAGCCGAGGGCGCCGACCGCCGCGAACAGCGACAGCATCGCGCCCGCGAGGAAGAGGTAGCGCCCGAGCAGCGAGAGCCCGCCCACGGCCAGCACCAGGAACGCGATGCCGTTGAGCACGAGGACCGCGGCGGGCACGGCCGCGCGGCGGCGGAACCAGGCGAGCGCGAGGCCGAAGCCGGCCACCGCCGCGAGCAGCTCGGGCAGGCGCATGATTTCGCCGAGCCGGCGCGGCATGATCCGCGGCACGTCGCCCAGGCCGCGCGGGCGGCCGAGCTGCGCGGCCAGGTCGCTGGTCCCGTTGAGCGACCAGAGCGGGTCTCCGGTCACGAGCAGGTCGCTGAGGGCCCAGAGAAGGGGAGCGGCGGCCGCCAGCAGGCCAAGCCGGAGCGCCCGGCCGCGGTCGATCCGCGAAGCCGCCGAGCCGTCGCCCGGCCGCGGCCATACCAGCCAGAGCCAGTACGCGGCGGCCAGCAGCCACGCCTCCGGGCGCAGCAGGCCGGCGAGCCCGAGCAGCACGAGCACCGCCGCCCCGCGCCGCGGCCGGCGCACCTCCAGCACGGCGGCCCAGACCGCGAACGCGATCGTGGGCAGGTCCACGTAGCCGCGGATCCCGAAGTTCATCGGCGGCACGCGCGTGAGGAAGATCAGCGCCGCCAGCACGCCCACCGGCCAGGCGAACAGCTCGTGGCCAAGCCGGAACAGCCCGACGGCGATGAACCCGATCGAGAGGATCACGAGCGCGAGCAGCACGTCCTCGGCCGAGTCGCCCAGCGGCGAGACGAGAGCACCGACGGCGACCGCGAGCGGGTGCTCCGTGGGGGCGATGGGGACGTCGAAGACCGGCTTGGTCCCGTGGGCCAGCTGGTCGCCCCAGACGAGCGAGTAGAACGTGTCGTAGTTCAGGAACGCGTGGCCGAACGCGGCGAACACGGCGAGGCCGACCACGGCGGCGGCCGCGGCGTCGAGCAGCATTCGGCGGCCGGAAGCCATCCGCTGCAAGCTATCCGCCCGCCCGCCGGACCCGCAGCTACGATCCTCGGACCGTGCTCTCGCTGTACCGCCGCCACCGCCCGAGGACCTTCGACGAGGTGGTCGGCCAGGAGCACATCGTGCGCACGCTGCGCAACGCGATCGAGCTCGACAAGGTCCACCACGCCTACCTCTTCGTGGGCTCGCGCGGCACCGGCAAGACCAGCCTGGCCAAGCTGCTCGCCTGCGCCCTCAACGCCGAGGGCGGCCCGCGGATCGACTTCCCGCCCGACGACCCCGCCGCCCGCTCGATCATGACCGGCAACTCGCTCGACGTGGTCGAGATGGACGCCGCGTCGAACAACTCGGTCGACGACATTCGCGAGCTGCGCGAGAACGTGGGCCTCGCCCCGATGGGCGGCGCCCGCCGCGTCTACATCCTCGACGAGGCCCACATGCTCTCCGCGTCGGCGTGGAACGCCTTCCTGAAGACACTCGAGGAGCCGCCTCCGCACGTGGTCTTCGTGCTGGCCACCACCGAGGCGCACAAGGTGCCGGCCACGATCATCGACCGCTGCCACCGCTTCGACTTCCACCGGCCCACGCTCCAGCAGATCGCCGACGTGCTCGGCCGCGTGGCCGCGCAGGAGCAGATCGAGGTGCCGGACGGCGCGCTGCCGCTGATCGCCCGCGCCGCAACCGGCAGCTTCCGCGACGCGCTCGGCACGCTCGAGCAGCTCGTGACCTACGGCGGGAAGGAGATCGGGCTCGAGGACGTGCTCGAGATACTCGGGGTGGCCGACGCCGAGCTGGTGTTCGACTGCGCCGACGCCCTCGCCGGGCACGATCCCAAGGCCGCGCTGCTCGCGGTCGAGCGGCTCTCGGCCTCCGGCCGGGACATCACGCAGTTCATGCGCGACCTGGCCGCGCACCTGCGCCACCTGTTCGTGGTGCAGACGCTCGGGGAGGTGCCCGAGTCGTTCGCCGTCACGGCGGAGCAGACGGACCGCGTGGCCGCGCAGGCCGGGCGTGTGGCGCAGGGCGAGGTGGTGCGGGCGATCGACCTGCTGGCCGCCGGGCTGGGCGCGGTCAAGGACGGGTCGGACCCGCGCATCCAGCTCGAGCTGGCGCTGCTCAAGGCGGTCCAGCCGCAGGCGGACCTCTCGCTCCAGGCGCTGCTGTTCCGGATCGAGCAGCTCGAGCGGCGGCTGGAGCAGGCGGGTGGAGCGGCGGCCCCGGCCGAGCCGCGCGCCGGCGGCGCGCCCGCGCTGCCGGCGGAGCCACGTGCGGCGGAGCCCGAGCGCGAGCCGCAGGCGGCTTCGCCCACGGGAGCCACCGCCTCGGCCAGGCCGCCGGCGCCTGAGCCGCCGCCGCGAGCGGCCGAGCCGCCGGAGCCCCGCGTTGCGGCCGCGTCGCACGCGGGCGGCGCCGCTGCGGCCGCCGCGGTCGAGCCGGAGCCGGTCGAGGAGCCCGAGCCGGCGCCCGTTGCCGTGGCCGAGGCCGGCTCGATCGACGTGGAGCGCCTCAAGCAGCTCTGGCCCGCGGTGATCGACCAGGTGCGCTCCGAGAACGCGATGGTGGGCGCCTGCCTCGAGGCCGCCCGGCCGCTCCGCATCGACGGCGACCGCCTCACGATCTGCTTCCCCGTGATGGGCGGGTTCTCGCGCAAGACCGTGGACAAGAACCGCGAGCTGGTGCAGACCTCGCTGCGCGCCCTGACCGGCTGCACCTTCGGGCTCGACTACGAGATGAAGGACGACGAGCAGGGCGAGCCGGCACCCGCCGGGCTCACGGCCGACGAGCTCATCGAGCGGCTGAAGCGCGACTATGGTGCCACTGAGGTCTTCGACGACGAACCCGAGCAGGAGGCGTAGCCGCCATGCCGCAGCCGAACATGAACCAGATGATGCAGCAGGTGCAGCAGATGCAGGCGGACATGGTCAAGGCGCAGCAGGAGGCCGAGCAGCAGGTGGTCGAGGCCAGCGCGGGCGGCGGCATGGTGACCGTCAAGGTCACCGGGGCGCTTCAGGTGCTCGAGATCAAGATCGACCCCGGCGCCGTGGACCCGGACGACGTGGAGATGCTCCAGGACATGGTGCAGGCCGCCACCAACGAGGCCCTGCGCTCGGCGCAGGAGATGGTCTCGAACCGCATGGCGCAGGTCACGGGCGGCCTCGAGAGCGCCCTCGGCGGGCTCGGCCTGCCCGGCGTCTAGCGGCTTCGCGCCCCTCAAGGCGCCCCGGCGGGGTGCCGATGCACCATCGATGAAGCGGATTTCCGCATCCCTCGCGCGCGCGCGGGAAAGCTCGCCCATGCTGGTGCTGGCCGGTCGCAACGCCCTCGTTGCCGTGATCCTCGGCACCGGGATCCTCGTGGCGGGCGCCGGCGGAGCAGCCCTGGCGATCCTGGCCCTGGCGATCGGCGCGCTCGCCGCGATGGGCGGCGCTCAGGAGCCGCACTCCGACCTCGCCGCCGAGCTCGAGGAGACCCGCCGCCGGCTCGACAACCTCGCCCTGCGCGACCCGCTCACCGGCGTGCTCAACCACCGCGCCTTCCAGGACGGCCTCGAGGTGGAGCTCCGGCGAGCCCGCCGCGAGAGCTGCCCGGTCTCGGTGGTCGCCGTGGACATCGACGACTTCCGCGAGGTCAACGACGTGAAGGGCCACGCCCACGGCGACGCCCTGCTCATCACCGTGGCCGAGAGCCTCGCCTCCAACCTGCGCCCCGGCGACGTGTGCGGCCGCGTGGGCGGCGACGAGTTCATGCTCGTGCTGAGCAACTGCGACGCCGACTCCGCCCGCGAGGTGCTCGCCCGGCTGCGGTCGGGGATCGACTCCCGCGCGCTGGCCTCGCAGGTCGGCGTGATCTCGATCAGCGCCGGCATCGCCGAGTTCCCCAAGCACTCGATCGGCCGTGCCGAGCTGATGCGCTTCGCCGACGCGGCCATGCAGCGCGCCCGTGGCGAGGGCCCCGGCAGCACGCTCGCCTACTCGGCCGACGCCGTGGTGCTCAGCGCCGACGACGAGGCCTCGCAGGCCCGCCGCGGAGCGCTCTTCAACACCGTGCACGCGCTTGCTCGCGCGGTCGACGCGCGCGACGGCTTCACCCACCAGCACTCCCAGCGTGTGGCCTTCTACGCCGCCACCCTCGCCACCGCCATGAAGCTCGGCGACGAGCGCGTGGAGGACATCCGCATGGCCGGCCTCCTCCACGACGTGGGCAAGATCGGCATCCGCGACGCGATCCTGCTGAAGCCCGGCAGGCTGACCCGCGACGAGTTCGCCGTGATGCGCCGCCACTCCGAGCTGGGCCGCGCGATCATCGCCGGCGCCGGGCTGGTCGAGCTGGCCGAGTGGGTGGGGTACCTGCACGAGCGCTACGACGGCGACGGCTACCCAGAGGGCCTGCGCGGCGAGGAGATTCCGTTCGAGAGCCGCCTGCTCCACGTGGCCGACGCGCTCGAGGCGATGACCTGCCCGCGCGCCTACCGCGACCCGATGCCCCCGATGGACGCGGTGACCGAGCTCGAGCGCAACGCCGGAACGCAGTTCGACGCCCGCGTGGTGCGCGTGATGGCGCGCCTCGTGCGCGAGGGTGCGATCGAGGTGGGCGAGCAGCCGCGCCTCGGCCACCCGCTGGCCGGTGGCGCGTCGGCCATCGCCGGCGACTGACCCCGGCACTCTCGCCGGTGCCGAGCCTCGTGCTCTAGCTTTCCCGGCCGTGGGAGGCCTGACGAACAACCGCACGGCCGCGCTCGTGGCCGCCGCCGTCACGATCGTGCTGGTTGCGGTCGTGGCCCTGAAGTCCGGCAAGGACAAGCCGGCGCCCGCCCCGGCGGCGCCCAACCCGCCCGCGCCCGTGAGCGCATCGGAGCTGAAGGGCCTGTCCACCTCGCTGCGCCAGCCGGTCTACTGGGCCGGTCCGCAGGGCGCCACCAAGTTCGAGCTGACCCGGGCGGGCGCGGACCGGATCTCCGTGCGCTACCCGGCGGCTCCGGGAGCCAACCCGGCGCAGGGCACGCTCACGGTGGCCACCTACCGGCTCCCCGACGCCACCGCCGCGGTCCGCCGGGCCGGCGGGGCGCCCACGGCCAAGCTCTACAAGATGCGCAACTCCGGCCTAGCCGTGCTCGACAACGCACGGCCCACCAACGTCTACTTCGCCTACCCGAACGAGCCGTTCCAGGTCGAGGTCTTCGACCCGGCGCCCGGGCGCGCTCTCAAGCTCGTGCTCGGCGGCCGGGTCAAGCCAGTCCGCTGATCGCCGCCTGGCTGGCGTTCCCGCTGGTCCTGGCGCTGCTCTCGGCGGGGCTCGGGCTGCTCGTGGAGCGGGTGATGGGGAGCCGGCTCGAGACGAGCCTGCTGGTGCCCACGGGCTTCGCGCTGCTGATCGCCGTCACCACGCTCACGGCGTCGAGCGGATGGTCGGCCGGGCTGGGGCTCCCGGCCGTTCTCGTGCTCGCCGTGGCTGGGCTGGCGCTCGGCGCCCGCCGGCATGACCGGCGGTTCAGCCGCCTCGGCGCCGCCGCGGTGCTCGGCGTGTTCGCGGTGGGCGCGGCGCCGGTCGTGCTGAGCGGCCAGGCGGGCTTCGCCGGGTACACGCAGCTCGACGACATCTCCACGTTCCTCGCCCTCGCCACCCACGTGGCCGAGCACGGCCGCTCCGTCGATCTCGCGGCGTCCACCGCCGAGGCGGCCATCAAGACCAACCTCGGGGTCGGCTATCCGGTCGGGTCGTTCGTGCCGCTCGCGGTCACCCGGCCGCTGGTCGGGCAGGACAGCGCGTGGCTCTGGCAGCCCTACCTCACCTTCATGCTCGCGGTGCTCGCGTCGTCGCTCTGGGCGCTCGCGGCTCCGCTGGTGCGCGACCTCCGCCTGCGCGCCGTGGCCGTGTTCATCGCGGGGCAGCCGGCGCTCCTCTACGCGTACGCCCTACAGGGCGGGGTGAAGGAGCTGGCGGCCGCCGCGATGGCGGCCCTCGCGGCGGCCGTGGCGGCCGCGATCGTCCGCGAGCCCGAGCGGATACGCCTGGCGCTGCCGCTCGCGGTCGCGCTGATGGCGCTCGTGGGCGTGCTCGGGGTGGGCGCCGCGCCGTACATCGGCGCGCTGGCGGCGGGCGCCGTGGCGCTCGCATTGCTGTGGCACGCGCGCGACCGGCCCGCGCTCGGGCAGCTCGTGCACGCGGGAGCGATCACGGTGGCGGTCACGTCGCTGCTAGCGCTGCCGGTCATCGCGATCGCCGCGGCCAACGCGCCGCAGACGAGCGGCCTGCTCCAGAACAAGACCGACATCGGCAACCTCTTCCAGGCGCTCGACTGGAAGCAGATCTTCGGCATCTGGCCGATCGGCGAGTTCCGCGTGCGGGTGGTGGACCACCGCGGGCTGATGATGATCCTGATCTGGGTGCTCGCCGCGGCGGCCGTCGCCGGGGTGGTGATCGCGCTCCGGCGCCGGGCCGGCGGCCCCCCGCTCTTCGCCGCGTGCGCGGTGGGCGCGGCGATCGGCATCTCCACCTTCGGCAACTCTCCGTGGCTCGACGCCAAGGCGCTCGCGATCGGCTCCCCGGCGGTCGTGCTGCTCGGCGTGGTGGGGGCGTGCCTGCTGCTCGAGTCGCGGGCCCAGGTGCTGGGCGCGGTCGCGCTTGCGGCGATCGGCGCCGGCGTCCTGTGGTCGAACTGGCTGATCTACCGCGACGCCAACATCGCGCCGCGCGCGCGGCTGGCCGAGCTGGCCACGATCGGCGAGCGCTTCAGGGGCCAGGGCCCGATGCTGATCAACGAGTACGAGCCCTACGGCGCACGCTACTTCCTGCGGAAGGCGGACCCGGAGTCGCCGTCGGAGCTGCGCCGCCGGGTGGTGCCGCTGCGCCGCGGCACCGGGCTGGACAAGCTGGAGTGGGCGCCGGTGGACGAGTTCCAGCCGGTGGCCACGCTCGAGTACCGGACGATCGTGCTGCGCCGCTCCCCCGCGGAGAGCCGCCCGCTACCCGGGTACACGCTGCGCTTCGGCGGGCGCTACTACGACGTGTGGGAGCGCCCGCCGCAGCCGACCACGCGGGTGATCGAGCAGACGATGTTCGGCGATCGCGTGAACGCCGTCGGGCCGGCGCCGTGCGCGGAGGTCCGCCGGCTCGCGGGCGTGGCGCGCAGGAACGGGGCGCGGCTGGTGGCGGCCGAGCGCCCGGCGCCGGTGATCGGCGACCTCGCGGCGGCCAGCCGCCCGCCGGAGTGGACCTTCACCCCGGGTCGGCCCGCGCGCCTGTTCCCCACCGGGGCGGGCACGGCGCGGCTGCCGGTGCAGATCGGCGCGGCCGGCGAGTACGACGTCTGGATGCTGGGCTCGTTCGGCCGCGGAATCGAGCTCTCGGTGGACGGCCACTCGGTCCGGCTCGTGCGCAACGAGCTGAGCTTCGAGGGGGTCTGGATCCGCTTCGGCAGCGTGCGGCTGGCCCCCGGGGCGCACGAGGTGGCGATCCGCGCGGACGGCGGGAGCCTGAGGCCGGGCGGCACCGAGCAGTCGCGTCTCGGGCCGGTCGCGCTGGTGCCGCGCACGCCGGCGCCGGCGCTGGTCGACCTGGCGCCCGCCAAGGCGGCGAGCGTCTGCGGCAAGCCACTCGATTGGCTTGCCGTGGTGGCCCGCTAGCCCACGCGCGCTAGCCGAACAGGCGTTCGAGCGGGAGCGCGAAGCCTGGCAGTAGCGGCGACTCGAGCACGTCCCCTGTGCCGAGCTCAAGGGAGACATCGAAGGCCGGCGCCGAGGGCTCCGAGCGCCTGAAGACCAGGACCTCGCTCGCCGCCGTGTCCACGAGCCACAGCTCCGGCAGGCCAATGCGCTCGTAGCCGGACTTCTTCGCGCCGATGTCGTAGCGCCAGGTTGAAGGCGAGCGAACCTCGATCGCGATGCCAGGCACCGGGAACGGCGGGTCGCCCTCGCCCTCCGGATCACGGCCCTCCCGCCACCAGCTCAAGTCCGGCGCGTAGACATTGCGGTCGTCGATCCCGACGTCGAGGGGTAGGTAGACGGAACCGCGCCCCTCGCCACTCCGGACCCACTGCTCGAGCTCGAAGAACAGTCTCGCCGCCGTCCGCTGGTGCAGCGGCTTGGGCTCACCCATGACGACCTCGCCATCGACGAGGTTCGAGGCCCAGCCGAAAGCCTTCGGCGGCAGGGCCAGGTACTCGGCGGCGGTCATCGTCTGCGTCGTGCTCACGGCGGTCATCGTACCCCTCCTCAATTTCCCTCATGCATCTCTGAGGGCCGCCGCGGCGGAAGTTCGCCCCCGGGCGCTCCGGCCCCGCTTCTAAGCTCCGCGGGCCGTGTTCTCCCCGCCCGTCAACCGCCTGATCACCGAGCTCGCGCGCCTGCCCGGCATCGGCCAGCGCACAGCCCAGCGGCTCGCCTTCCACATCCTTCGCACGCCGACCGACGACGCCCTCCCGCTCGCCGACGCGATCCGCGAGGTCAAGGAGACGGTCGGCTTCTGCGAGATCTGCTTCAACCTCGCCGTCGGTCCCAAGTGCCGGATCTGCGAGGACGAGCGCCGCGACGCCGAGGTGATCTGCGTGGTGGAGGAGCCGAGCGACGTGATCCCGATCGAGCGCACGCACGAGTTCCGCGGCCGCTACCACGTGCTGGGCGGCGCGCTGTCGCCGATCGACGGCGTGGACCCGGAGGACCTGCGGCTGGCGGAGCTGATCGCGCGGGTGGAGGGCGGTGGCATCACCGAGGTCGTGATCGCCACCAACTCGACCACCACCGGCGAGGCCACCGCGCTCTACATCGCCGACACGCTGCGCGACCGCGCGCCGGACGTGAGCGTCACGCGCCTGGCCAGCGGCCTGCCGGTGGGCGCCGACCTAGAGTACGCCGACGAGGTCACGCTCGGCAAGGCGTTCCAGGGCCGCCGCGCGCTGTGAGCCTGCGCAACCTCGCGCGGGCCGGCTTCGCGGCCACCGCCCTCGCGATAGTGCTGCTCCCCTGGTACCGGCTCGACGCCTACGTGCCGAACGGCTGGGACGCCACCTGGTGGGCGCGCGTGGCCCTGGTGGCGGTCGCCGCCGCGCTCGCCCTCGCCTCGCTCGACAGGCATCCCCGCGTGCGCATCGCGCTGGCCGCCGTCGCCGTGGCCGCGATTGCCTTCCGCGTGGCGGTCGTGCCCGACTTCGGCTTCGCCTTCGACGGGCTCGAGGTGCCCACCGCGCGCCGCATCGGCGGCGCGGTGGCCCTGGCCACGGCGCTGCTGGCCCTGGCGGCGGAGCTGCTCAGGGCGCGGCGGGCTGGACCAGCCCCGAGCCCGGGCTCGCCGCGTTCGGATACTGCGGCGGAGGGGTCCGCCTCCGGACCCGCAGGCCCAGCTCCCGCTTGATCGTCACGATCCGCTTGAGCGCGGCGTCCACCCGCGCCGGCTTGATCTTCCTGCTCTTGATGGCCGCCAGGATCGCCCTGTAGGCGCGCGCCTGGTCGGAGGGCGGGCCGGAGATCCAGACCATGTCGATCCCCGCGTTGATGGCGGCCACCGCCGCCGCCGCGAGCGACGGCTGCGTGGTGGTGATCGCGCCGGCGGCGAGGTCGTCGGAGATGGCCACGCCGCGGAAGCCGAGCCCGCCGCGCAGCAGGTCGGTGGCGAAGATGTGCGACAGGGACGCCGGCGTGACGAAGTCGTCCGGCGCGTAGGAGGCGTGGCCCACCACGATCGCCGGAGCGCCCGCGCTGATCGCCGCCCGGAACGGGACGAGGTCGCGGCCCTGCAGCTCCTTGAGCGAGAGCCCGACCTGCGCCGGCCCCTCGTCGGTGGGCGAGGTGGCCCCGCCGATCCCGGGGAAGTGCTCGGGCGCAGACAGCAGCTTGGCCCGGCGGAATGCCGCGACGCCCGCCTTGGCATAGCCGGCCACCGTGGCGGGCTGGTCCGAGAAGGTGAGCGTTCCGAGGGCGCCGGTGGTCTCGGGCCCCACGTCCAGCGGCGGCCCGATCACCCCGGTCATGCCCACGGCCCGGAACGCGGTGGCCGTCCGCCCGAACTCCGCCACCGCGTCGCGCAGCCCGGCCAGCTCGCCCGGCAGCGCCGCCGGCGGCAGGGTGGGGAACGCGGACTGGTCGCCGCCCTCCTGGCGGGCCAGGATCAGCGGGGGCTCGTGGCCCCTGCGCGCGGTCGCGTTCGCCACCGACGCCGTCATCGCCTCGAGCTGAACGTCGTCGCGGTAGTTGCGGCGCTCGAAGACCACCCCGCCATAGT
This sequence comes from Thermoleophilaceae bacterium, assembly GCA_034663685.1. GTDB lineage: Bacteria > Actinomycetota > Thermoleophilia > Solirubrobacterales > Thermoleophilaceae > AC-37. Next base: position 11,201 of record JAXDJC010000275.1, on the reverse strand, counting down.
CCGTCCGCTGGAGCCCGCGGAAGAAGGTGGCGGACGGGTCCTGCCCCTGGAAGCCCACGAGCATCATCTGCGCCGCCTGGCGCTCGGGCGGCAGCGCGGCCACCAGCCGGCGGATCACGCCGGGCACGCGCGCTCCGGGGAGGCCCCTGGCGGGGGACGGGATCACCCGCGCGAGGAACGAGCGGCCGGGCCCGGGAGCGGGCGCCGGCGCGGGCGCCGCGCGGCGCTTGGCCGTGGTCTTGCCGTCCCCGCCGCCGGAGCTCAGGCCCACCACCACGCCCACGATCACGAGCACCACGATCGCGGGTATCAGCAGCGGCAGCTGCTTCAGGCGGCGGACGATCGCGCGGGGCACGGGTCGAAAGCTATCCTCGCTCCGCGATGGCCGCCCCCGCTTCGCGCACCGTGGTGATGAAGTTCGGCGGCACGTCGGTGGCCGACGGCGAGCGCATCCGCAACGCGGCGGGCCGCATCGTGCGCGCCCGCGAGGAGGGCGACAACGTGGTGGCGGTGCTCTCCGCGCGCGGGAAGACGACGGACGAGCTCGTGTCGATGGCCCACGAGGTCTCCGCGCGCCCGCACCCGCGCGAGATGGACATGCTGCTCTCCACCGGCGAGCGCATCTCCTGCGCGCTCGCGTCGATGGTGATCAACGACCTCGGCCACGACGCCGTCTCGCTCACGGGCTCGCAGGCGGGGATCGTGACCGACACCTCGCACACCAAGGCGCGCATCCTGGACGTGCGCACCGACCGAATCGACCGCCTGCTCGAAGAGGGCAAGGTGGTGCTCGTGGCCGGCTTCCAGGGCACCTCGGCCGCGCTCAAGGACGAGCGCAGCGGGGCCTACGAGGTGCACGGCGAGGTGACCACCCTGGGCCGCGGCGGCTCCGACACCACGGCCGTGGCGCTGGCCGCCGCCCTCGGCGCCGACGTGTGCGAGATCTACACGGACGTGGCCGGCGTGTTCAGCGCGGACCCGCGGCTCGTGCCGGATGCCCGCAAGCTCAACTACGTCTCGTTCGAGGAGATGCTCGAGATGTCGGCCTCCGGGGCCGGCGTGCTCCAGCTACGCTCGGTCGAGTACGCCCGCAACCACGGCGTCCGCATCCACTGCCGGTCGAGCTTCGACGACGGACCGGGTACGTTGGTGCTGACCGAGGAAGAGACCTTGGAGCGACCACTCGTCACAGCCGTCACCCACTCCACGTCGGAGGCCCGGGTCACGCTCATGAGCATCCCCGACGAGCCCGGCATCGCCGGCCGGGTGGCCACCGCGCTCGCCAACGCGAACGTGAACATCGACATGATCATCCAGAACGAGCCCGAGTCCGAGGGGCGCGGCGCGGACATGTCGTTCACCGTGCCGCGCGACGAGCTCGCGGTCGCCGTCGAGGCGCTCGAGCCGCTCGGCGTGGGCCAGATCGCCACCGACCCGAAGATCGGGAAGGTCTCGCTCGTGGGGGCTGGAATGAGGAGCCATCCGGGCGTGGCCGCCAAGACGTTCAGCGTGCTGGGCGACAGCGGTGTGAACATCGAGATGATCTCCACCTCGCCGATCAAGATCTCGTGCGTCGTGCGCGAGGAGGACGTGCCCACCGCGGTGCGCGAGCTGCACAGGGCGTTCGAGCTCGGCGACGACGCGATCCGCACCGAGGACCCGCGCGGCGACCACAGGCCGGTGGTCTCGTGAGGGTCGCGGTGGTGGGGGCCACGGGCGCGGTCGGCGGGGTCATGCTGCGGGTGCTCGAGGAGCGGCGCTTCCCGGCCACCGAGGTGGTGCCGTTCGCGAGCGAGCGCTCGGTGGGCCGCGTGCTCGAGTTCGGCGGCGGCCAGATCGAGGTGCGCGGCCTGAGCGACGAGACCATCCAGGGCTTCGACATCGCCATCTTCTCGGCCGGCGGCGCCACCAGCGGCGAGTGGGCCCCGCGCTTCGCCGCGGCCGGCGCCGTGGTGGTGGACAACTCCTCGCGCTGGCGGATGGAGGACGACGTGCCGCTGGTGGTCGCCGAGGTGAACCCCGACGACCTGGCGGGCCATCGCGGGATCGTTGCCAACCCCAACTGCTCGACGATGCAGATGATGGTGGCGCTCAAGCCGATCGACGTGGTGGCCGGCATCGAGCGCCTGGTGATCACCACGATGCAGTCGGTCTCCGGCACGGGCCAGAAGGCCGTGGACGGCCTGCGCGCGGAGACCGAGGCGGCGCTGTCGGACCGCGAGGTTCCCGCGCCCCAGGCCTACCCGCACCAGATCGCCTTCAACGTGATCCCGCAGGCCGGCAGCTTCCCGGACGGCTCCGACTACACGGACGAGGAGCTCAAGCTCGTGAACGAGACGCGCAAGATCCTCGGCCGGCCCGACATGCCGGTGTCCGCCACGTGCACGCGCGTGCCCGTCTACACCGGCCACTCCGAGTCGGTCAACGTGCAGACGCGCGAGCCGCTGGCGGCCGAGGACTGCCGCGCGCTGCTGGCCCGCTCGCCGGGCATCACCGTGCTCGACGACCCGGCCCAGGCCATCTACCCGCTGGCGATCGACGCCGCGGGCCGCGACGACGTGCTGGTGGGCCGCATCCGCGAGGACCCGTCGCACCCGCGCGCGCTCAACCTGTTCGTGGTGGCCGACAACCTGCGCAAGGGCGCCGCCACCAACGCCGTGCAGCTGGCCGAGCTGCTGGTGGAGCGCGGCCTGGTCCGCGCGCGCCCGCAGGCCGCGTAGCGCGCCGCCTAGCTCCCGCCGGCGGCGTGCCGGGCCAGCACCGCCCGCTCGTAATCGGGCCTTCTCGGGTCGTTCGAGATCCGGTCCTCGCCATCCCACGTGTACGCGATCGCGATCGCCGGCAGGGCCAGCACCTCGTTCGACCGGCTCAGGCGAAGCAGGAGGTCCCAGTCCGCGCACCCGTCGAGCTGCGCGTCCCAGTGCGACTCGGCGAGGTCACGCCGGTGAGCGAGCTGACCGCCGTCGACCAGGTTGCGCTGGAGCAACTCCTCCCGGTCGAAACGCGCCAGCGAGAGAACCGGACCGCGCGCCTGGATCTCCGGGGGAGCGTGGGTTCCGGCGTGCTGGCCGAGGATCGCGCCGTAGAGCACGTCGGCCCCGTACACGTCCACGGCCCAGGCGACCGATCGCAGCCAGTCCGGGTGAAAGGCGTTGTCGTCGTCGAGGTACACCACGAAGTCGCCGCGGGCCTCGGCCATCCCGAGGTTGCGCGCGGCCGAGGCCCCGACCCCCTCGGTGTGCTGCCCCCGCACGCGCGGGTCGGACAGGGAGTCGATCACCTCGGCGGTCGCGTCCGTGCTCCCGTCGTCCACGATCATCAGCTCCCAGTTGGTGTAGGACTGCGCGAACAGCGACGAGAGGGCGCGCCCGAGCCGGTGAGCGCGATTCCTGGTGGGGGTGATCACGGAGATCAGCAGGTCCTCCGGCACCTCCGCCAGCCGGATCCACTCCGCGGTGGCCTGAACCCGGCCGTGCAGGTCCGCCAGCTCCCACGTGCCCTCGAGCTGGCGGCGAAGCGCATCGACCTCGTCCGCATGGGCCGCCAGCGAGCGGCGCATGGCCGCGAGCTCCTCCGACGGGCCGCGGCCCGATCGGCGGAGCCGGCCGGAGAGGCCCGCGAGCGCCCGGGCCGCCGGCCTGCGCAGATGCGGCTCGACGGCGTCGCGCAGGCGCGTGTCGAGCTCGACCGGCCGGCGTCCGTCGTCGGTGTCGAGGTGGCCGTCCCGGCTCGAGTTCGCCCTCCACAGGCGGTCCACGCCCTGGGGATCGGCCGGCAGCCCGCGCAGCTGGATGTTGGTGTCGGCCGGGAGGTCCGCCTCCTCGACCCGCCGGCCGTGCTCCGCGCGCCGGATGAGCGCCTCGCGGGCGCGCACCGGGGCGTGGAGGCACGTGATGTCCTCGGTCCACGCCGACGGCATGCAGGCGTCGCGGGCGGAGTGGTTGCCGATCTCGACCCACAGCTCGGGCGTGGGCCGCACGATCACGTTCGGGTTCCACTCGGCCTCCACCATCCCCAGCCGTCCGGCCCGTATGTGCTCGGCCGCGTAGTGCCAGGAGATCGGACGCCGCACCCGGGTGTCCATCGTGAGTAGCCCCGCGGGCTCGCAGGTGAGCTGCTCGCGGCGCTGGATGAAGTTGACGCACGCGAACTGGACCACGCCCGCGCCGGTCTGCTCGGCCAGCACCTCGTGCAGGCCGCGCTCGCACACGAAGAACTCGTCGGCATCCATCGGCAGGACCCAGTCGGCGCCCGCGGCGCCGGCCCGCTGAACGGCGGCGTTCACGAGCTGCTCCTGGAGGTATGGGCCCTCGTCCCGGGTTCGATCGATAGGGAGCCTGCGGGCGAGCTTGCCGACCAGGTCCCAGGTCCCGTCGGTGGACCCGTTGTCCACCACCTCGATGCGCTCGAGGCCGAGTGCGAGGTGGTGGCGGAGGTTGACCTCCACGAGGTCGACGGCGTCCCGGATCAGGAGAACGCCGAACACGCGGGGGGTCTTGGTCCGGCGCGGTGACACGGGACCCAGTCTAGGTTTCGCCGCGCGTGGTCGCCCGGGCCCGCGCTCGGAAAACCTTGACACGATTACGTGACTAGTTCCCCGCCGGCTGGGGTAAGGGTCATACGTGCGGGGGCACCTTCCGGGGAGGGGAGTCGCGGCGGCGGTGGCCGCTGCGCTCGTCGTGCTCGCCTGGCTCGCGCCCTCCGCCGTCGCCCAGGGCAGCGCCCGCCCGCCCACGCCCGAGCCCAACACCGCGGTGGACCTCGCCCCGCGCCCCTGCGCGCTCGAGGGCCGCGACAAGTACGAGCGCGACTTCTACGCGCACGAGGGCTGGTCCGGCCCCGACTACGAGCGCTATCCCGGCGCCTGCCAGCGCCTGCGCTTCTCGTACGGCCCGATCGCCGTCAAGCCGGGCCAGAACGACGTGCTCGTGGAGCCCGTCAAGATCGAGAAGCCGATGCGCGACGGGTACATCACGCGCTTCCGCCCCGACCTCGTGCGCGCCGACGGCACCGTGCCGCCGATCGAGCAGGTCCACCTCCACCACGCCACCTGGCTCTCGATCCCAACCTACGGCTCCGGCCCGTTCTTCGCAGCCGGCGAGGAGAAGACGGTGGCCCCGTTCCCCAAGGGCTACGGGATGCCGGTCAAGGCCACCGACACGTGGCTGCTGCTCTACATGGTCCACTCGGCCATCCAGCAGCCGATGGAGGTCTACATCACCTACGACATCGACTTCGTCCCCAAGGACAAGGGCGATGCGATGGGGCTCAAGTCGGCCTATCCGCTGTGGTTCGACGTGCGGCCGGGCGGCTACCCGGTGTTCAACGTGCAGCGCGACTTCGGGGGCGCCGACGGCACCTGCACCTGGCCCACCGAGAAGTGTGCGGCGTTCGACCCGTGGGGCAAGGAGATCGAGGGCCAGGGCCAGCCGGGCAACGGCAAGGGCACCGACTGGACGTTCCCGAAGCAGGGCGAGCAGCTCGGCCTGATCGACAACTTCAACGGGGGCACGATCATCGGCCTCGGCGGCCACCTGCACCCCGGCGGGATCCAGAACACGATCGACCTGGTGCGGCCGGGCAACACCGTGCAGGTGAAGCAGAAATCGCCGCCGTCGAAGAAGAAGAAGAAGAAGGGGAAGAAGGCCAAGAAGGCCAAGACGCGCTACGTGACGGTCAAGCGCGAGTCCGCGCGGATCTACACGGGCGAGGCCGTCTACTGGGACCGCACCGACAAGACGAAGGGCGGCGGGCCGCCCACGTCGTGGGACTTCTCGATGCAGGTCTCGGGCTCCCCCTACTGGGGTGTGCACGTGCGCCCCGGCGACATCGTGCGCAGCAACGTGACCTATGACACCACCCACCAGTCCACCTACGAGGACATGGGCATCGTGGTCTCGCTGTTCGTGCCGAACGGCCAGGACGGCAAGCCGCAGGCGCCTGGCGTGGACCCGTTCACCGCGCCGCTCGACTCCTCCGAGGGCTGCCAGTCCGGTGGCCTGCGGGCGAAGACGCCGACGCTCTGCGACCACGGGATCGTGACGCACGGCCACCTGCCCGAGAACGACAACTACGGCGGGCCGGACGGCAAGTGGGACGCCAAGGGCGGCTCGCCCACGTCGGAGGTCGGGATAGCCGACTTCCTGTACGAGCCCGGGGACCTGTCCACGATCTCGATGACCGGCGTGCCGGCCGTCAAGCTCGGGACCAACCTGCGCTTCACCAACTTCGACGGCTTCCCGATCTACCACACGGTCACCTCGTGCCGGTTCCCGTGCCTCGGCCGCACGGGCACGTCCTTCCCGATCTCCGACGGCACCACGAGCAAGGGCCGCACGCTGGACTTCGACTCGTCCGAGCTGGGCTACGGGACCCCCGTGGTCGGGCCGGCCAAGCAGACGCTGAACTGGAGCCTGCCCGTGACGAGGGAGGCCGGCTTCCAGCCCGGGGAGATCGTCACCTACTTCTGCCGCGTGCATCCCGGTATGCGCGGTGGGTTCGAGGTGCAGCAATGAGCAACATCGGCGGAGACCTCCCGTACATCGCGCGCCACAAGGCGTACCGCCACGGCTGGCAGGACCTCTCCGAGGCGCCGCCGGTCGACGTGCTGCCGTGCTCGAACGACGAGTACTTCCCGCCGCCTCCGACCAGGGAGGAGCTCGGCATCATGCGGCTCCAGAGCCGCGAGATCGAGCGCTACCGGCGCCTCTTCAACATGAGCCGGCGGGCGTTCGTGCGCACGGCGGCCGCCACCGCGATCGGCTTCTGGGCGATCGACGCGGTGCGCAAGGGCGAGTACGGCAACTACGGGTGGGCGGCCAACACCACCACCGACGCCTGCGACCTCGAGTGGGACGGCAAGAAGGGCATGGAGTCGCTCAACAACCTGCCGGGCGAGGTCATCTTCGACGTGCAGTCCCACCACGTGGACCCGGAGGGCCAGTGGCGTGTGACCAACCCGGCGTTCCACGCGTTCTTCGCGGCGGTCTGGCCCCAGTCGTCGTGGGCCACCGGCGCTCCGGGCGGCATCCGCGAGGACGGCTCGATCCGCGGCGGCGGCGACGGCGGCGAGGTGGACCCGATCCAGAACCTCTCGCGCTTCCACTACCTCAAGGAGATCTTCCTCGACTCGGCCACCACGGCCACCGTGCTGTCGGTGGTCCCCACGTCGCCCGACACCAACAACCCGCTGCCGCTGGCCGAGGGAGCCAAGACCGTCGAGACCGTCAACTCGCTCGCCAAGTCCAAGCGCTCGGTGCTGCACGCGTTCGTGATGCCCAACCGCGGCGGGGCCGGGACCACCAACGGCACGCCGCCGGCCAAGCCGCTCTACCTCGACGAGGAGATGCAGCTGATGTTCGAGCGCGCCGAGACCTACGGCGAGCATCTGCGCGGCTGGAAGACCTACTGCGCGTGGGGCGACGTGCCCAACGCCAGCGGCTGGACGTTCGACACCGACATCGGCATGACGTTCATCGAGAACGTGCTCGCGGTGAGCAAGAAGTACCCCCAGATCCCGCCCGTGATCGCCACGCACAAGGGCTTCCCGCTGCCCGGGTTCGACCAGCGCGCGGCCACGCCGCGCGACATCGGGATCGCCGCCAAGGCGTACCCGGGCGTGCGCTTCATCGTCTACCACTCGGGCTACGACACCGGCGACAAGCAGGAGGCCTACGCCGGCGACGCCAACGCGCGCTCGGACGTGCACAAGGTGGACGCGCTCATCAAGAGCCTGCGGGAGAACAACTGGGACGCGACGCGGTTCAAGAAGAAGGGCAAGCGGTTCGGCAACGTGCCCAACGTGTGGGCCGAGCTCGGGTCCGTCTGGCGCGGCGTGATGAACGACCCGGACCAGGCCGCGCACCTGCTGGGCAAGCTGATCAACTACGTCGGGCCGAAGCGGATCGCGTGGGGCACCGACAGCCTCTGGTACGGCTCGCCCCAGCCGGAGATCGTGGCGCTGCGGCGGTTCGAGTTCACCGAGAAGGGCAAGCAGTTCTACGGCCTGCCGTACGGGCTGAACGGCGACGTGGAGGACCCCACGCGCAAGGCGCCCAAGCCGTCGCGCACGATCCGCAACGCGATCCTCGGACGCAACGCGGCCAGGGCGTACAACGTGGATCCCGACGCCAAGCGCAACGCGATCCACTGCGACCAGGTCTCCGCGCTGCGCAACGCGAGCTACATCCAGCACGCGGGCACCGAGCGCGAGTCGGCGCCGCTGGCCTCGCACGTGGCGCCCGGCGCGCGCACTCGGCGCGAGGTCTGGCACAACCTCACGTCCGGCGAGTGGTCCCCCTAGCGCGATGAGGAGGGGCGCTCTGGCTCTGGCGACCGCCGCGGTCGCCGCGGTGCTCGTGCCGGCGTCTCCGGCCGCGGCCGCGCCAATGCCCGGCTGCGCCGACCCCGACGTGCCGGGCGGCGAGTGGCGCACGTTCGGCCACGACCTCGCGAACACCCGCACCCAGCCGCGCGAGAAGTCGATCGCCCCGGCGGACGTGCCGCTGCTCACCCCGGCGTGGACGTTCTCGACGACGGAGGCCGGGGTGGAGGGCGACTTCACGGGCACGCCGATCGTGGCCGATGGCTGCATCTACGCCGCCACCAACCGCGGCTGGGCCGTGGCGGTCAACGCGGACACCGGCAAGCTCGTGTGGAAGACCCGGTTCCCGCAGGGCGGCACCGCCAACAACAGCGTGGGCGTGGCCGACCGCGCCTGCGGCACGATCGTGAAGAAGACGAAGAAGGTGGTCAAGCGCCACGGCAAGCGCAAGGTGATCCGCAAGCGCACGACCACCACCCGGTACTGCCCGACCGTGTTCGTGGGCGCCACGCGCACGCGCGACGCCGGCGGCGGCACGGGGACCCAGGGCGGCAGCGGAGGGATCGGCCCGTACGCGATCGCGTTCGACCAGGACACCGGCAGGGTCGCCTGGTTCACGCCGCCGCTCGACGACCAGAAGGGCGCCGACCTCTACGGCAGCCCGGTGTTCATCGACGGCGTGATGATGCTCGGCATCTCGGGCGGGGCGGCGGAGCTGGGCGACGAGACGGACCGCTACGCGTTCCAGGGCTCGATGACGTTCACCGACATCGCCACCGGCAAGCTCATCAAGAAGACCTGGACGATCCACCCGCCCAAGCAGCCCGACGACGACTTCGCGGGCGCGGGCATCTGGTCCACGCCGGCCATCGACACCGACAGGAAGGTTGCCTACGCCGGCACGGGCAACCCGTTCAAGCCGCAGGCCGAGCACGCGAACTCGAACGCGGTCGTCAAGTACGACATGGACCGCAGGAGCCCGCACTTCGGCGAGATCGTGGGCAGCTACAAGGGGCTCGTGGACGAGTACATCCCGGGCCTCTCCCAGCTCCCGTGCTACGACATCCCCGGCAACCCGCCGCCCTACTACCCGCAGGGGATCGGCGGCTGCGGCGACATCGACCTCGACTTCGGCTCATCCCCCAACCTGTGGACCGCCCCGGACGGGCGCAGGATGGTGGGTGAGGGGCAGAAGTCCGGCGTGTACCACGCGTTCGAGGCCGACAGCATGAAGCCCGCCTGGACACAGATCGTGGGCCCGCCGGGGGCGCTCGGCGGCATCGTCGGGTCCACGGCGCAGGACGGCGGCGCGGTGTACGGGCCGGTCACGGCGCCCGGTCACCTGTGGTCCATCTCCGACGACGGCGCCTACCGCTGGATCGCCCCAACCGGCGACGGCGCGCACTACGGCAACCCCGTGGCCGTGGCCAACGGCGTGGTCTACTCGCTCGACGCGACCGGGTTCCTGGACGCCTACGACGCGCGCAACGGCACGCTGCTCACCAAGCGGCCGGTGGCGATGGGCGGGTCCAAGAGCCCGCAGTCGCTCTCGTGGGGCGGCGTGGCGATCGCGCGCAACACCGTCTACGTGAACACCGGCCTCGGGTCGCTTTCGGAGGGCTACATCGTGGCCTACCGGCCGGGTGCCCCGCAGGACGTGCCCGCCGACGCGGTCGAGACCGTCTCCGGCGGGGGTGGCGGCGGTGGCGGCGGTGGCGGCGGCGGCGGTGGCGGAGGCCAGGGCTCGCCCGGCGGCGCGATCGTGGCCGTGCCCGGCTCCACCTACACGACCTACGCCACTCCGGTGATGGTCACCAAGCCGGGCGGCCCGCTCAACTTCATGAACTTCGACCTGCCCCAGCACGACGTGACCGCCGACGACAAGGGGCCGGACGGGCGGCCGCTGTTCCAGAGCAAGCTGAGCGGGCTGGGCGAGCTGGCGCCGATCGAGGGCCTCGATCGCCTCAAGTCCGGGCAGACCTACGGGTTCTTCTGCAGCCTCCACCCGGGCATGCGGGGCAGCCTGATCGTTCAGTGACGCTGCGCCGCGCTCTGATCGCGCTCTGCGCCGGCGCGCTGCTCGCTTTCGCGACGGTCGCCCTCGCCGACACGTTCACCGGAACCGCGGGCAACGACCAGCTGAACGGAACCCCGGGTGACGACACGATCACCGGCGGGTCGGGCGACGACACGATCAACGGGCTCGGCGGCAACGACACCCTCGACGGGTCGGGGGACTCCGACACGATCGACGGCGGCGACGGCAACGACACTGTCTACGGGGCCAACTGCCGCCGCGGCACACTCGGGCGGATCTGCGACAACTCGGGCAACGACACGCTGCGCGGCGGCGCGGGCGACGACGAGATCCGCGTGAACCAGTGCCTGCTCGTGGATTGCAGCGGCGACCCGAACATCGGGCTCGACAGCGTGCTCGACGGCGGTCCGGGCAACGACCGCCTGACCTCCGCGGACGCCAACGACCGCCTCGACGGCGGCGACGGAAACGACAAGCTGCGCGGCCTGCTCGGCGACGACCTGCTGCGCGGGGGCAACGGCGACGATCTGCTGCGCGGCGGTGACGGGAAGGACACGCTGGACTCCGGCGCCGGCGTGGACCGCCTCTGGGGCCAGGCCGGCGACGATCGCCTGGCGAGCGGCGCGGGCGCCGACCGGCTCTACGGAGGCGACGGCGCGGACACCCTGCTCGGCGGCGCGGCCAACGACCGGCTGTGGGGCCAGGCCGGCGCGGACGTGCTCGACGGCGGGGCGGGCGCCGATCGGCTCACCGGCGGAGCGGGCAAGGACCGCCTGTCCGGCTCCAAGGGCGACGACCGCATCCTCGCCCGCGACGGCACGCGCGACGTGGTGCGCTGCG
>JAXDJC010000263.1:0-3984 GCA_034663685.1 Thermoleophilaceae bacterium | reverse complement strand
CCGGCTCGTCCAGCCACGCCTCGCGGCCCTCCTCGGTTGCGAGTGCGTCCCAGACCTCGTCGGGGCTTGCCTCGATCTCGATCTCCCGCCGAACTGACATGAAGGCCGCTCCTTTGTTGACAACCATTTGGTTGCTACGCTGTTGACAACCGATCAGTTGTCGAAAGGATACCCCATGCCACTGGTCCCGATGGTCATCGAGCAGAGCGCACGCGGCGAGCGCTCGTACGACATCTACTCCCGGCTGCTGAACGAGCGGATCGTGTTCATCGGCTCGCCGATCGATGACCAGGTCGCCAACCTCGCCGTCGCGCAGCTGCTGCACCTCGAGAGCGAGGACGCCGAGAAGGACATCTCGCTCTACATCAACTCACCCGGCGGCAGTGTCTACGCCGGGCTCGGCATCTACGACACGATGCAGTTCGTCAAGCCGGACGTGCAGACGATCTGCTTCGGCGTCGCGATGAGCATGGGCTCCGTGCTGCTGGCCGGCGGTGCTCCCGGCAAGCGGATGTCGCTGCCCAACAGCCGGATACTGATCCACCAGCCGAGCGGCGGGTACGAAGGGCAGTCGGCCGACATCCAGATCCACGCCCGCGAGATCGTCGAGCTGCGCGAGCGCGTGGACGAGATCTACGCGAGCCACACGGGCCAGACCAAGGAGCAGGTGCACGACGACATGGAGCGCGACCGCTACTTCACCGCGGATCAGTCACTGGACTACGGCCTGATCGACAGGATCGTGACCTCGCGCGATCTCTCCCGGGTGGCGACGGGCTTCGGCGCGCAGAACGGCAACGGCGGGTAGTGAGAGAATCCGCGCGTGGCAGGCCGGGTCAAAGGCACGGGCGCAGCCGCTCTCGCATCGGCGGGGGCGGCATCGTTCGGCCTGTGGCATCGCCTCTTCCGCCACCCGCTGCCGAAGACGCGCGGGTCGATCGCGGTAAAGGGGCTCGAGTCGCAGGTCACGATCTCACGCGATCGCTTCGGCGTGCCGCGCATCGAGGCGCGCACCACGAACGACCTCTGCTTCGGCCACGGCTTCTGCGTCGGCCAGGACCGGCTCTGGCAGCTCGAGTTCTACCGCCGCGTGGCCAGCGGGCGGATCGCCGAGTTCGCCGGACGGGATGGGCTGAAGCCCGACCGCGTGATGCGCACGCTCGGCCTCAAGCGGATCGCGGACGCGGAGGTCGCGACGATCCCGGCCGCCGGCCGCACCTACCTCGAGGCGTACGCGGCCGGTGTGAACGCTGCGATCGCGGCCGCGCCGGCGCCGGCGTTCGAGCTGCGCCTGCTGCGGATCGACCCCGAGCCGTGGACCGCCGCCGACAGCCTCGCGATCGGCAAGGTCGTGGCGCTCGGCTTCTCCACCAACATGGAGACCGAGCTGTTCCGCGCCGAGCTCGTCAGCCTGATCGGCGCCGAGAAGGTCGCGCGGCTCGAGCCCCAGTATCCGGGCGGCAACCCCGTGGTCACGCAGCCGGGCGCGCCGTGGCCGGGCGGCGGCCTCGAGCTGGCGGCCCAGATCGCCGAGGTGCGGGCGGCCGTGGGGCTGTCGCTCGAGCGGGCGGGGTCGAACAACTGGGTCGTGTCGGGCGACCGCTCGGTGACCGGCATGCCGCTGCTCGCGAACGACCCGCACATCTCGGCCACCATCCCGGACGTCTGGTACGCCGTCGAGCTCTCCACGCCCGACCTCGAGATGCGCGGCGGCTCGCTGCCCGGCACACCCGGGCTCGTGATCGGCCAGAGCCGGCACGTCGCCTGGGGCTTCACGAACGTGATGGCCGACGTGCAGGACCTCTATGTCGAGCGCGTCCGGACCGCTCACGAGGACGAGCCGGCGGCGTACGAGTTCGAGGGCGAGTGGCGGCCGCTGAAGGTCACCCACGAGAGGATCGGCGTGCGCGGCCGGCATCCCGAGCCGCTCGAGATCTGGGAGACCCACCACGGGCCGATCGTCAACCGGGCACTGGCGGCCAGCACGCCGGAGCCCCTGTCGCTCGCATGGACGGCGCTGCGCGAGCCGTGGCCGAGCGCCGCCGGCGTCGAGCTCGGGCGCGCGACCACCGGGCGCGAGCTCGTGGCCGGGCTCAAGGACTTCGCGGTGCCGTGCATGAACCTCGTCTGGGCCGACTCGAGCGGGAGCATCGGATACAAGCTGATCGGCAGGCTGCCGGTGCGCCGCGGAGGCTGTCCGGACCTCCCCAAGCCGGGCTGGAGCGGCGAATACGAATGGGACGGCTACGTGCCGTTCGACGCTCTGCCGGAGATCGTCGACCCGCCGGGCGGGACGATCGTGACGGCGAACAACCGGATCGCGCCCGACGACTACCCGCACCACATCACGAGCGAGTATCTCGACGGCTACCGCGCGGCGCGGATCGAGGAGCTGCTCGCGGAGCGCGAGCGGCATTCGCTCGACGACTTCGAGCGGATCCAGTCCGACCTGCTCTCGATCCCGGGGCGCGAGACCGCCGCCCGGCTCGCGCGGCTCACGACGGACCACCAGGCCTCGATCCGCGCGATCGAGCGGCTGCGCAGCTGGGACCACAGGATGGAGCCGGACTCGGTGGCCGCCACGATCTACGCCGCGTTCACCGTCCACTTCGCCCGCGCCGTGGCCGACGCCGTGATCGGCGACGCGGCCGGCGCGCAGCATTGGATCTCGCGCTCCCGGATCGGGTTCACCGAGATGACGTCCTCGCCGTGGCGGTTCCAGGCGCGCCTGCTCGAGCTGTGGGACGAGGGCGACGAGGAGCTGATCGGCGGGCGGAGCTGGGAGGGGCTCGCGCTGGAGGCGCTCGAAGCGGGTCTCGCCGAGCTCGGCGAGCGCTTCGGCCACGACGCGGGCGGGTGGCGCTGGGGCCGCGTGCACGGCTTGAAGTTCGTGCATCCGATGGGCGAGGGGCAGTCGGGCGCGTCGAAGCTGCTCGACCTCGTGCTCTCCCGCCGCGTGCCGGCCGGGGGCTCGCAGGAGACCGTGAACTGCGTCGGCTACGTCGCCCACGGGGGCGACTACACGGGCAAGTGGGCGGCCTCCTTCCGGCTGCTGGCCGATATCGAAGCGCCGGAGCGCTCGCGCTGGCAGCACATGACCGGGCAGTCCGGGCACCCCGGCAGTCCGCATTACGACGATCTCATGGAGGACTGGCTGGAGTGCCGGTCGAATCCCGTGGCCCAGCCCGCAGTGGCGCGGCTCCGCCTGACCCCGGCCTAGTAGCGGCAGTTGATCGAGCGGATCGGACACCCGCGGCGACGGCGCTGGAGAACGCCGGAAAGCGGCCTACAGGGGAGGGCATGGAGATGAACATGCCCAGCCCATCGGTAGAGCTCACGCGCCTGTTCACGGAGGCGCTGAACGCGCGTGACCTGGACGCGCTGCGCGCACTGGTGTCCGAGGACGCCGAGTTCCCGTCGCCCACCGGCAAGGCCCTCCACGGCCACGAGGGCCTCGAGCGCGTGGTGGAGGCGGCGGGCCGGACCGACCTCCTGCTCGCGCGCGAGGGACCCGAGGACATCGGCGACGGCACCGGCGCCGCGCGCGTGACCGTGCCCGTGAGGGAGCTCGTCTCGAAGAGCGAGCAGCACGGGTCGGCGGTGTTCGAGGTGCGCCACGGGAGGATCGCCGAGTTCGAGGTGGTCGCCGCCCGGTGACCGGGAAGCGAGGCAGGGGCGCGCCGGCAGCGGCGTTGGGAGGTTGAGCAGAATGCGCGGAGGGCCACTCGTGATCGGATTCGACGGCACGTCCGCGTCCGAGCAGGCGATCCGCGAGGCGGGTGACCTGCTGCACGGGCACTCGGCACTCGTCGTGGTGGTCTGGTACCGCGGGGTCGGGTTCGAGGTCGCGACCGTGCCGCCGGGCCCGATCGGCCTCGACCCGCCGATCATCGACGTCCACCAGGCCGCCCAGCTCGACGAGGCGATGTTCGAGCACGCCCAGAAGCTCTCACAGCGCGGCGCCCAGCTGGCGGCCGACGCCGG
>JAXDJC010000237.1:0-24952 GCA_034663685.1 Thermoleophilaceae bacterium | reverse complement strand
TCGCCGCAGGAGGGGCAGTCGGGGCGGGGGAGGTTGCGCGTGGGCTCCACTGGAGCGAGTTTCTACACCGCCGTCAACCAGAGGTAAAGCGGGCGATGAAGAAACCGTCCGTTCCGTCGCGGTGTGGAAGGAGCTGGATCGGGGGCTCGGATCGGGTTCCCGGCAGGCTCTCGACCTGCTCCGCGGCGCTGATCGTGCAGGTCGAGTAGACGAGCGTTCCGCCGGCGCTGAGCTGTGTGAGCGCGGCTTCGAGCAGCTCGCGCTGGAGCCCCGCCAGCTCGCGGATCGACTCCGGGCTCTTGCGCCAGCGGGCGTCGGGCCGGGACTGGAGGGTGCCGAGGTCGGAGCACGGGGCGTCGAGCAGGATCCGGTCGAACGCGCCGGCCCCAACGGGCTCGCGCGCGTCCTGGGTGCGCACGTCCACGATGCTCGCGCCCAGGCGCCCGGCGTTGGCGCGCAGCTCCTCGGCGCGCTGCGGGTTGACCTCGAGCGCCACCACCTCGCCGCGGTTCTCCATCAGCGCCGCGAGGTGGGTGGTCTTGGCGCCGGGGGCCGCCGTCATGTCCAGCACGCGCTCGCCCGGCTGCGGGTCGAGGGTGCGCGCGACCAGCATCGACCCGCGCGACTGCGGCATCAACAGGCCGCGCTCGAACGCGCCGGAGCCGTGGGCGTCGAACGCCTCCTTGACCACCAGCGCCTCGGGCAGCCCCTCCACCGTCGCGGTGGCCACGCCGAGCTGGGCGCTCACCTCGGCGGTCGATGCGCGCAGCGTGTTCACGCGGATCGCGCTCTCGGCCGCCTCGTTGTCGCGGGCCATCAGGGCGCGCGCCTCCTCCGGGCCGAGCTCCTTCCACCACATGCGGGCGAGCCAGTCGGGGTGGGAGTGGAGGAGCGCCGCCTGCTCGGCGGTGGCCTCGGGCAGCGCCGCGACGATGCTCGCCGCCTCGCGCGCGGCGCGGCGCATCACCGCGTTGGCGAAGCCGGCGGCCCGCGGCGAGAGCGCCTTGACCTGCTCCACGGTCTGGTCCACGGCGGCGCGGTCCGGAACGCCGTCGAGCCAGACCAGCTGGAGCACCCCGAGCCGCAGCGCGTCGCGCACGTCGGGCTCCACCTGGTCGAGGGCGCGGCTCGAGAGCCGCTCGACCACGTGGTCGAGGGTGCGCACTCGCTGCACCGCGCCGTAGGCCAGCGCCTGGGCGAAGGCGCGCTCGCGCGGATCGAGGCCGGCGCGATCGGCCTCGCCGCGAAACGCCCGGTCGGCCCACGCCTCCTCGCGGAACACGCGCGCGAGGAGGCGGTGCGCCACGAGCCGCGCGGGGGAGGCGCTCAATGGCCCAGCTGGGCGGCGTGCCCGCGCAGGTAGGCCGCCGCATCCATCGGGCGCCCGCCGGGGGGCTGGACCTCGAGCAGCTCGAGCGCGGCGTCGGCACAGCCCAGCAGCAGGCGGCCCTCGATCGCCGCCAGCTCGCCACGGGGGGGAGGGGGCGCCTCGGACGGCGCGGCCCGCCTCACGCCCAGGCGCTGGTCCGCGGACAGCTCCACGTACGTGCCGACGTGCGGGTTGAGCGCGCGCACACGGCGCCATGCGGCGGCGGCGTCGAGCGACGGGTCGAGCCGGCGGTCCTCCGCGGTGATCTTGGGCGCCTCGGTCACGCCGTCGGCGGGCTGCTCCACGAACGGCGGGGCCGTGTCGAGCGCCTCCACAAGCAGGTCGCCGCCGAGGCGAGCGAGGCGCGGCGCCAGCGACCCGTAGTCGTCGGAGTCCTCGATCGGCTCCAGCCGCGCGAGGCACACCGGGCCGGCGTCCATCTCCGCGATCGGCCGCATGATCGACACGCCGGTCTCCTCGTCCCCCGCCTCGATCGCCCGCTCGATCGGCGCCGCTCCGCGCCAGCGCGGCAGGAGCGACGGGTGCACGTTCAGCATCGGATGCTCGGAGAGGAGCGGCTCCTTCAGCAGCGCCCCGTACGCGCAGATGCAGACGGCCTCGGGCGCGGCGGCGGCGATCGCGGCGCGCGCCTCCTCGGAGTTCACGCTCTCCGGCTGGATCAGCTGGATGCCGAGATCGCGCGCGGCGTCGGCGGCGGGGGGCGACTGGAGCCGGCGGCCGCGGCCCCTGGGCCGGTCGGGCCGCGAGACGACCAGCGCGGGGCGGTGGGGCGAGTTCGCGAGCCGCTCCAGCACGGTGACCGCGAAGTCGGAGGTGCCGAGGTAGACCGTTCTCACGCGGCCCGCTCGCTGCCGGAACGAAGGGTCGGGACCAGGGGCGTCACGGGCGGAAGACTGACAACCCGATAGAACATGGGTATGCCAGACCCCAGCCTGGTCCGCTTCCGGCGGGCGGTGGCGAGCGCGTGCTCGGCGCTCGAGAGCCGGCGGCAGGAGGTGAACGACCTGAACGTCTTCCCGGTCGCCGACGGCGACACGGGCGACAACATGGCGATGACCCTGCGCGCCGTGCTCACCGAGCTCGATCGCATGAGCGACCACCAGATCGACGAGATCGGCCGCGACGAGCTGGTGGCGGCGGTGGCCCGCGCCGCCCTGCTGGGGGCGCGCGGCAACAGCGGCGTGATCCTCTCCCAGATCGTGCGCGGGGCCGCCGAGGAGCTGGCCTCGCGGCCGGGCGAGCTGATCGACCCGATCCTCGTGAGCGCCGCGCTGGCGCGCGCCGCCGACGCGGCCTACGACTCCGTGCGCAACCCCGCCGAGGGGACGATGCTCTCGGCCGTCCGGGCGATGGCCCACCGCGTGGCGCGGGACCTCGCGCACATGGAGCCCCAGCGGCTCGGGCCGGGGGTGGACCCGGAGGAGCAGGACAGGCTGCTGGCCAAGGTGCTCGAGCGCGCGCTCGAGGCCGGCGCCGAGGCGGTGGAGCGCGGGCCCGAGCAGCTCGAGGTGCTGCGCGAGGCGGGCGTGGTGGACGCCGGCGCGTACGGGCTGACCGTGATCATCGCGGGCGTGATCGGCGCGCTGCGCGACGATGCGCCGCCCGAGCTCGAGCACCACATGGCGCCCGCGGGCGGGCTCCACCACCACACCGACCACGCGTCGAGCCGCTTCCGCTACTGCACGAACTTCGCGGTCACCGGGGACGACCTCCACAGCGGCCGGTTCGTGCCGCTGCTGGAGGAGATGGGGGACTCCGTGCTGGTGGTGGGCGACCCGCGCACGCTGAAGGTTCACGTGCACACCGACGACCCCGACGCGGCGATGGCCCTGTTCCGCGACGCGGGCGAGGTCTCGCGCCTGGACGTGGCCGACATGCGCGAGCAGATCGCCGAGCGCGACGCGCGGCTGGCCGGCTCCGCGACGGCCGAGGCGGCATGCGGCGTGGTGGCGGTTACCAACGGGCCGGGGATCAGGAAGCTGTACGAGGAGCTGGGCGCGCACGTGATCGACGGCGGCCCCACGATGAACCCGTCGACCAACGACCTGCTCGCAGGGATCCACGCCGCGCCCGCGCGCGAGGTGGTGCTGCTGCCGAACAACCCGAACGTGATCATGGCGGCGGAGAAGGCGGCCCAGCTCTCGGAGAAGCCCGTGCGCGTGGTGCCCACCCGCTCGCAGCAGGCGGGGATCCCGGCGCTGCTCGAGCTGGACGCGGACGGGACCGCGGAGTCGAACGCCAAGGCGCTCGCGGCCGCCGTGGCGCGCCTGCGCACCGGGGGCGTGGCGCCGGCCGCGCGCGACGACGCCCAGGGCCGCTTCATGGCCGGCGACGCGCTGGCGTACGTGGGCGACGACCTGGTCGATTGGGGCGACCCGGAGCGGGCGCTCGGCGCGGTGATCGCCCGGATCGCCGACGGCGGCGAGCTGCTCACCTGTCTGGCCGGAATCGACGCGCCGCTGAGCCGGGCCACGATCGAGCGCGCGGTGCCGGACGGCGTCGAGCTCGACCACCACGTGGGCGGCCAGCCGGCGTGGTGGTGGCTGCTCTGCGCTGAGTAGGGCCGGGACCGCCGACCGCGCGGTCATCATTGACCCGTGCCCACCGCCGCCGGGCCATTTCAGTTCGCCAGCAGCGAGCGCTTCACCGACGCCGAGCTGGGCGAGGCTCCGCTGCGCTCGATCCCGCGGCCGTCGCGGCTGGCAGAGCCGCTCGAGGCGCGGTCGAAGAAGGCGGCCGCCGGGCTCGAGTCGCTCGGGCTGGCCACGGTCGGGGACCTGCTCGAGCACGTGCCCTTCCGCCACGAGGACCGGCGCGACGCGCGGCCGGTGGCGGCGCTCGGCGCGGGGGAGGAGGCGACGGTGATCGTGGACGTGAAGCGGATCACCAACCGTCGCACCCGCTATGGCAAGACCCTCCAGGAGGCCACGGTGGCCGACGAGACGGGCCCGATGAAGGCCCTCTGGTTCAACCAGCCGTGGCTCGTGGACAAGCTGCCCCCGGGCACTCGGCTCGTGCTTCGCGGCAAGCGCGACAACCGCAAGAGCTTCCGTGTGTCGAGCCACGAGATCGCCCCGGGGATCAGCGCGGCGGAGGTGAGGTCGGAGGGGATGACCCCGGTGTATCCCGCGACGGACGGCATGGGCTCCGACCGCCTGCGCGAGCTGGCCAAGGCCGCCCGCGGCGCGGTGCGCCACACCGTCGAGTCGCTGCCCGCGCGCCTGCGCGTGGCCGAGCGGCTGCCGGAGCGGGCTGCCGCCATCTCGGCCGTCCACTTCCCCGAGGACGAGACCGAGACCGAGAACGCCCGCCGTCGGCTCGCGTTCGAGGAGCTGCTGGCGCTGGAGCTCGCGTTCGTGGCCCGCAAGCGCGCCCGTGAGCTCACCGCGAAGGCCGCCGAGCTGGAGCCCAGCGGCGAGCTGGTCGGGCCGTGGCTCGCCGCGCTCCCGTTCACGCCCACCGGCGACCAGCGCAACGCGATCGAGGAGGTGGACGCCGACATCCGGACCGGCCGCCCGATGCAGCGGCTGCTGATGGGCGAGGTGGGCTCCGGCAAGACGGTGGTGGCACTCCACGCGATGCTGCGCGCGGTTGAGAACGGCAGGCAGGCCGCGCTGATGGCGCCCACCGAGACGCTGGCCGAGCAGCACCTCGCCACGCTCGACCGGCTGCTCGGGGGCCACGTGCCGATCGAGCTGCTGACCGGCTCGAGCACCGCGGCTCGCCGGCGCGACCTGCTGGCGCGGCTCGAGACCGGCGAGCTGGGCCTGCTCGTGGGCACCCACGCGCTGATCGAGGAAACGGTGCGCTTCCGCGACCTCGCGCTGGTTGTGGTGGACGAGCAGCACCGCTTCGGCGTCCGCCAGCGCGCCGCGCTCGAGGCCAAGTCGCCCGACGGCCTGAGCCCACACGTGCTCCATCTCACCGCCACGCCGATCCCGCGCACGCTCCAGCTGACCGCCTACGGCGACCTCGACGTGACAATCCTCAAGGAGCTGCCCGCCGGCCGCCGCCCGGTCGAGACCTTCGTGGTCGACGGCGCCCGCGCCCGAGCCCGCGCCTACGAGCGCGCCCGGGAGGAGATCGCGGCCGGCCGGCAGGTGTTCGTGGTCTGCCCGCTCGTGGAGGAGTCCGAGGCGCTCCAGGCCCGCGCCGCCACGGTGGAGGCCGAGCGGCTGCGCACCACCGAGTTCGCCCACCACCGCGTGGAGCTGATCCACGGCCAGATGCCCTCGAAGCAGAAGTCGGAGGCGATGCGCCAGTTCGCCGAGCGCAACGCGGCGGTGCTCGTGGCCACCAGCGTGATCGAGGTGGGGATCGACGTGCCGAACGCCACGGTCATGGTGATCGAGGGCGCGGAGCGCTATGGCATCTCTCAGCTGCACCAGCTGAGGGGGCGCGTGGGCCGCGGCGAGCATCCCGGCCTGTGCATCCTGTTCGGCGACCCCAAGCAGCCGCGGCTCTCCGCGCTGGCCGAGGAGACCGACGGCTTCAAGCTCGCGGAGGTGGACCTGCGGATCCGCGGTGCGGGCGACCTGCTCGGCACCCGCCAGCACGGGCTGCCCACGCTCCGCGTGGCGCGCCTGCCCGAGGACGCCGACCTGCTCGAGCGCACGCGCCGCCGCGCCTTCGAGGCGCTCGACGCCGACCCGGGCCTCGAGTCCCCGGAGCACGACCTGATGCGCGCGGCCGCGATCACCCGCTTCGGCAGCGACCGCGAGCCGATCCCGGCATGAGCCGCGAGCGCGCCGCGCGTGGCGGCCTCGCCCGCGGGCCCGCCTAGCGCATGCGCGTGGTAGCCGGCAAGCACCGCGGCCGCCGGCTCGGCGCCCCACCCGGCCGCGCCACCCGCCCGACCGCCGACCGCGTGCGCGAGTCGCTCTTCTCGATCCTCGGCCCGCTGGACGACCTGCGCGTGCTCGACCTCTTCGCCGGCTCCGGCGCGCTGGGCATCGAGGCGCTCTCGCGCGGAGCCGCCGCCGTCACCTTCGTGGAGAGCGACCGGCGCGCCGCCGAGACGATCCGCGCGAACCTCGAGGCGCTCGGAGAGGACGGCGACGTGGTCGCGCGCGACGCTCTGGCGTGGGTGCGAGACGCACCGGCCGGCACCGCGTTCGACCTTGTCCTGCTCGACCCCCCATATGATTCCGCCGACCGGCTGGCCATCCCGCTCTCCGAGCGCCTTCCGGGCGTCCTCGCAGCAAACGCACTCATCGTGTCCGAGTCAGACAAGCGAACACCCCTGATCCTCGATTTCCCGCTCGCGGACGAGCGGACCTACGGAGACACCCGAATCGCCATCCACCGTGCAGGCCGCGACTAACAAGGGCACCGCCATCTGCCCCGGGACCTATGACCCGGTCACCCTGGGGCACATCGACATCATCGAGCGCACGTCGCACGTGTTCGAGCACGTGGTCGTCGGCGTGGTGGACCAACCTGTGCGCAAGAAGAAGACGGTGTTCTCGGCGGACGAGCGCGTGGGGTTCATACAGGCCGAGACCGAGCACCTGGGCAACGTCCAGGTCAAGTCGTTCGACATCCTCCTCGTGGACTTCGCGCGCGAGAATGGGGCCAAGGCGATCGTGAAGGGGCTGCGCGCGATCTCCGATTTCGAGTACGAGTTCGAGATGAACCAGCTCAACCGCAAGATGGCGCCGGACATCGAGAGCATCTACATGTTCTCCTCGCCGCAGTTCACGTTCCTGAGCTCCAGCGGGGTGAAGGAGCTTGCGATGTTCGGCGGAGACCTGTCAGGCTTGGTGCCTGAGCGGGTTGTCCCGCGTTTGGAGGAAGCGCTCAAGCGCTGACGAACTGAGGCATTCATGGACGTTCTGGTCCTCATAGACAAGCTCGACGACACGATTCACAACGCCAAGCCGGTGCCGCTGACGGATCAGGTGCGCGTAGACAAGGAAGAGATCTACGACATCCTCGACCAGATGCGCGCCACGATCCCTGAGGAGATCAAGCAGGCGCGCTGGATCGTGAAGGAACGCCAGGAGATGCTGGCCGAGGCCAAGCGCGAGGCGGAGCGGATCCTCAAGGAGGCCCGCGACGAGCAGGCGCGCCTGATCGCCTCCGAGGAAGTGGTGCGCCAGGCTGAGCGCCAGGCCGAGGAGATCATCGAGGAGGCTCGCACGCGCGAGCGCGAGATCCGGCTCGGCGCGGAGGACTACGCCGACGACATCCTGAACACGCTCGAGGTCAACCTCCAGAAGTTCACCGCGGCAGTGCAGCGCGGGCGCGACCGGCTCCAGGGTCGCGAAGAGGCCGAGGTCGGCTAACTAGACCCGCGGTCGGGCGTCTACGCGCTCGATCCAGTCGCGCAGGCGCGGGCGGCCGGCGGCCGACTGGTGCTCGTCCAGGATCCGATGGAATAGCTCGTCGTCGCCGGGCGGGCGCGGCAGCGCGGCGTACTTGACGAACGGGAACGCGACGCAGTCGGCGGCGCCGAAGTCGTCGCTCATGAGGTGGTCGCGGCCGGCCAGCATCCGCTCGAAGCGGTCGAGCGCGGTGTCCATGCGGGCGGCTTGGCCGGCGATGGTGTGCTCGTCGGGCTCGTCCCGGCCGAGCTCCGCCTCGATCGCGTTCGGCCACGCCTTCCAGACCGCGTCGAACCAGTCGATGAACTCGACCTCGGCTCGGCGCGGGTCGTCCGCCGGGAAGAGCGGCGGGTCCGGCCGGCGCTCCTCGAGCCACGCCAGGATGTGAGTGGAGTCGGCAACCACGTCGTCGCGCTCGACCACGACCGGCACGAGCCCCTGGTCGCTCACCGCCTCGACCGCGCCGCGGTCTCCGTACTCGATCCACACCGACTCGGCCTCCAGGCCCTTGAACGCCAGCGCGAGGGCCACGCGCTCGACGTTGGTGGAGAAGCGGGCCCGGTAGAGGCGGAGCAAGCGCAGAAAGCTACCCTCGAACACGTGGCCGCGCGGACGGACATCTTCGACCTCGGCCAGCTCCAGCTCAGCCCCGGCTCGGCCCGTCGCGTGGACCTGGGCGTGCAGCTCGACGCCTTCGAGTTCGGCGGCCAGACCTACGCCGCGCAGGCCGCGCTCACGCCGGTGGTGCTCGACGTCTCGCGAACGCTCGCCGGCTACTTCATGCGCCTGCGGTTCGAGAGCACGCTCGATGGCCCGTGCGTTCGCTGCCTGGAGGCCGCCGACGTGACCGTCGATGTCGACGACCGGCAGGTCGACCAGCCCGGCGACGACGACGAGGACCTGACCTCCGAATACCTGGAGGGCGACGAGCTGGACGTGCACTCGTGGGCCCGCGACGCGCTGGCGCTGGCCCTGCCCGTGCAGATCGTCTGCCGCGACGACTGCCGCGGCCTCTGCCCGGTGTGCGGCGAGAACCTCAACGAGGCGGGCCCCGAGCACTTCCACGAGAGCGAGCCGGACGCGCGCTGGTCCAAGCTCTCCGAGCTGCGGTTCGAGTAGGCCTGCGCCGTCCCGGTGGCGCCCGGCCGCCGCTAGACTGGCCGCGCCCATGGCCGTCCCGAAGCAGAAGCAGTCGCACTCGCGCACGAACAAGCGCCGGTCGACCCACAAGATCTCCCCGCCGCGCCTGCGCGCCTGCCCGCAGTGCCACACGCCGCGGCTGCCTCACCGGGTCTGCCCCGTCTGCGGCCAGTACAAGGGCGAGCAGGTCTTCACCCCGCAGGACTCGGGCCTCACCGAGTAGCGGAGCGATGATCGCCCTCGACGCCAACGGGGCGGATCGGGGACCACGGACGGTCGCCGAGGGCGGCGCCGCCTCCGGACTGCCCGTCACGATCTTCGGCCCCGCTGCCGAGCTCCGCGGGTTCGACAACGTGGTGGACGCGCCCGTCGCCGTGACCAACGACGAGGACCCGGCGCACGCGGTCCGCAACAAGCCGGAGTCGTCGATCGTGCAGGCTGCCAAGGCGGTCGGGAGCGGCCAGGCCGGGGGGTTCGTCACGCCGGGGAACACCGGCGCGGCCCTCGCCGCCGGGCTCTTCCACCTGAAGCGCATACGCGGCGTGCACCGCCCGGCGGTGGCGGCGCTTCTGCCCGTGCCGGGCCGCGCGGTGCTGCTGCTGGACGCCGGGGCCAACACGGAGTCGCGCCCCGAGTGGCTCGTGCAGTTCGCCCACATGGGCGCCGCGTACATGGAGGCGGTGCTGGGCGTCGAGCGCGCCCGCGTGGGGCTGCTGTCGGTCGGCGAGGAGGCGAAGAAGGGGACCGACACCGTCGTGGAGGCCAACAGGATCCTCTCGGAGGGCTCGCTCGACTTCGCCGGCAACGTGGAGGGCGGCGACATCACCGCGGGCGTGGTCGACGTGGTGGTCACCGACGGCTTCACCGGCAACATCACGCTCAAGGCCATCGAGGGCACGGCCAAGACCGTGATGGGGGCGGTCCGCGACGCGGTCCGCTCGGGCCCCGTCTCGACCCTCGGCGGGCTGCTGATCCGCAACAAGGCACGCGCGCTGCGGGCGGAGTTCGACCAGGACTCGGTGGGCGGCGCGATCCTGCTCGGCCTGCGCGGGGTCGCGCTGGTGACCCATGGAAATGCGACCTCCGCCGGGATCGCGACCGCCGTCCGCGCCGCCCACCGCGCGGTGGAGGAGGGGGTTGTCGAGCGCACCCAGGCGGCGCTCGAGGCGAGCGGCGCCCTGGCTCCGAGCGCGTCCGCACCCGCTGTTAGCGTCGGAGACCGGTCATGACCAGGGAGGATCTGTTCGAGCGGGTGAGGGACCACCTGTCCACCGAGCTTGCGGTGGACGGCTCCTCCATTCGCGACGACACGCGCTTCAAGGAGGACCTGAACGCGGACTCGCTCCACCTGGTCGAGTTGATGGTCGAGCTTGAGGACGACTACGGCATCCGGATCCCCGACGACGAGGCCGCGCGCATCACGACGGTCGGCCAGGTGGTCGACTACGTCCACACGCGCGCGCCCGAGAGAGCGTCCTGATCCCTGGCCGACACCCTCCTATCGCTTCTGGAGGAGTTGCCACCGGATCTCGGGCGCCAGGCGTTCACGCACTCGTCCTGGGTCGAGCGGCGCACCGATTCCTACGAGCGGCTGGCGTTTCTCGGTGACGTGGTGCTGAGCCTCTCGGTCTCCGACCACATCTACCCGCGCTTTTCGGACTGGGGAGCGGGGCGGCTCACCAAGCTGCGCGCGCAGGCCGTGTCGCGCACCGCGTGCGCGGAGGTGGCGCGCGGGCTCGACGTGCCCGAGCGGCTCAAGAGGGCGGCGCCCGAGGGCGTGGGCAAGAACGCCGACGTGCTCATCGAGAGCGAGCGGATCCTGGCGTCGGTCTGCGAGGCGGTGATCGGCGCCGCGTACATCGCGTTCGGGATCGAGCGCGTGGCGCCGGCCGTGGTGGAGGCCTTCTCGGGCGAGCTCGACGAAGCGCTGGGCAGCCCGGTGGACTTCAAGTCGCGCCTCCAGGAGACGCTGGCGCGGCACTCGGAGGTGGTCAGCTACAGGATCGCCGCGGCCACCGGACCGGCTCATGACCGCAGCTTCACGGCGATCGCGGAGGTGGCGGGCGAGGAGGTCGGCCGCGGCGAGGGCAAGACCAAGAAGGCCGCCGAGCAGGAGGCCGCCTCGCAGGCGCTCGACCACGTGGCCGAGCACTGGCCGGAGTCGGGAACCGGGTAGCTAGATGACCGCCTCCGGACCCCCGCGCTCCTGGATGCCGCTGCAAACCTTTGCTGGACCTGCGTCCTCGGGTTCGTCCATGCACTCGTGCATGGACTTCACCCTGCGTCCTTGGCCAGCGCGGTTTTCGCGGCCCCGGGAGCACGCGGACCCGGAGGCGATCATCTGATGCACCTGCGCTCGATCGTCGTCAAGGGCTTCAAGTCGTTCCCGGACCGGGTGCGGCTCGACTTCGCGCCCGGCGTGTCGGTGGTCGTGGGGCCCAACGGGTCGGGCAAGTCCAACATCACCGACGCCGTCCTTTGGGCGCTCGGGGAGCAGAGCCCGCTGGCGGTCCGCGGGCAGACGATGCAGGACGTGATCTTCGCCGGCGGGCACGGGATTCCGTCGCGCAATGCGGCCGAGGTCGAGGTGGTGATCGACAACAACGACGGCGGCCTGGCCACCGAGTTCTCCGAGATCTCGATCCAGCGCCGGCTCGACCGCTCCGGCGAGGGCGAGTACCGGCTGAACGGCGCGCGCTGCCGGCTCGTGGACGTGATCGAGGTGCTCTCCGACACCGGGCTCGGCAAGGAGATGCACTCGGTCGTCTCGCAGGGCCGCGTCGAGGCGATCATCCACTCCAAGCCGCGCGACCGGCGCCTGCTGATCGAGGAGGCCGCCGGGCTCGGCAAGCACCGCAAGCGCCGCCGCCGCGCGCAGCTCAAGCTCGAGCGCACGCAGGACAACATCGCGCGGGCCCTCGACGTGGAGCGCGAGGCGCGCTCGCGGCTGCGGCCGCTCAAGCGCCAGGCCGAGGCGGCGGAGCTGCACGCGCGGCTGGAGCGCCAATCGCTCGAGGCGCGGCTGGAGCTGGCCCGCGACGCCGCGGGCACCGCCGCGCGGGAGCTCGAGGCGGCCGAGGCGGCGGCCAGGTCAGCCGGCGCGGAGCGCGACGAGGCCGACCGCCTGCTCGCCGCGGTGGCCGTGCGGCGCGAGCGGGCCGAGGAGGCGTTCGCGGCGGCTTCGCGCTACCGCGAGGAGCTGACCGGGCGCGTGTTCGCCGCCCGCTCGGCGTATGACCGGATCGGGATGCGGCAGGAGCGCGCGCTCGATCTGGCGCGGCGCACGTCGGCCGCGGCCGCCGAGGCCGAGGCCCAGCGGGTCGCGCTCACGGAGCGGGACGTGGCCGAGCCGGCGGACTCCGCCGCGGCTGAGCGAGTCGCGGCACTGGAGGCCGAGCTCGCGACGGTGGAGGCGGAGCTGGCGCGCACGCTGGACGACGAGCTTGCCGGGCTGGACGCCGAGCGCGAGCGGGCGGTGGCACGGCGGGACGAGTTGGAGGCAGTCGTGGCCGAGCGCCGCGAGCGGGTCGACGCCGCCGAGCGGGCCGCCGATGAGTCGCGCCGCGCCCGGGTGGAGGCCGACCGCGCGGTGGAGGCTGCCCGGCGCGCCGCCGCCGAGACCGGCGCCGAGCTGGCCGGAGTGAACCGCTTCCTATCGGCCGCGGCCGCGGCGCCCGAGGGCGTGCGCTCGCTGGCCGGCGACCTGGGCGTCGAGCCCGGCCACGAGGCAGCCGTGGCGGCGGCGCTCGGTCCGCTGTTGCGCGCGGCGCTGAGCAGCTCGATCGCAGAGGCGTCCGATTTGCTCGACCGAGCCGGTGAGGAGGGCGGCGTGGCCCTGCTCGCCGGACCATCTCCCAGCGACCTGGTCGCCATCGTGCATGACATACGTGCATCAGAGCAACCAGGTGCCGAGAACGCGGCACCAGCCGGCTCGTCTCCCCAGCCGCCGTGCGCCGGGGCGACCCCGTTGCTGGAGGTGATCGACCCGGCCCCGGAGCACGCCGCCGTGCTGCAGCGGCTCCTGAGGAACGCCTGGCTCGTACCGGATCTGAGCAGCGTTCCGAGCGACTTCCCCGGCATCGCCGCCACCGCCACCGGGCGCGCCTACTTCGGCGCCACCGGCGAGATCCGCCAGGCCGCGGCGGGCGGCGAGGAGCGGATACTCGAGGAGCGCAACCGGCGTGACCGTCTCGTCGCCGCCACCGAGGCCGCCGCACGCGCGGAGGCAAGCGCGCAGAGCGCGGCCGAGTCGGCGCAGGGCGCCGTGGCCGAGGCCTGGTCCGCGCGCGACGCCGCCGAGGGCGAGCTGCGCGCCGCCACGCGGGAGCGCGACGAGGCCGCCGAGGCCGCGCGCCGCACCGGCTGGCTGATCGAGCGCCGCCGCGAGGCGCCCGGCGACGGGCCGGCGGCGGTGCGCAGGGCCGAGATCGTGGCCGAGCTGCGCGCGGAGACGCGGCTCGCCGAGCAGGCCGAGCGCGCCCGTGCCGAGCGCCGCGCCCGCATCGACTCGCTCACCGCCCGCGCGGAGCGCGACCGCGGCACCGCCGCTGCGGCCGAGCGCGCCGCCACGGCCCTCGGCGCGGCCAAGGAAGCGATGGCGCTCCGCCGCGACGCCTCGTCGCGCGAGCTGGAGGCCGACGAGGAGCGCGGCCGGGCCACCGCCGACGAGCTGCGCTCCTGCGCCCGCGAGGAAGCTGAGCTGCAGGGCCGGCTCCGGAAGGCCATGGAGGCCGTCACCGCCACCGAGGTGCGCGCACAGCAGGCTCGCGACGCGGCGTCCGAGCGCGAGACCGACCGGCGCGCGGTCGCCGAGGCCCTGGGCCACGACCCGGCGGCCGGCCTGGCCGCTCCCCTCACGGAGCCGTTGCCCGGCGAGACCTGCACCGAGCTGACCGTGAAGGTCGACCGCCTCGCCCGCCGCCGCGAGCAGCTCGGCCCCGTCAACCCGCTCGCCAAGCAGGAGTACGAGGAGGCGGTCGAGCACGTTGAGGAGCTCGAGTCGCAGCGCTCGGACCTGGAGTCGGCGCTCACCGAGCTCGAGAGCCTGATCAAGGAGACCGACCGCCGCATCCGCGAGAGCTTCGAGGAGACCTTCGAGGCCGCGGCGCGCAACTTCGAGGACGTGGTGGCCCACCTGTTCCCGGGCGGCCGCGGCCGGCTGCGCCTCGTGCGGCCCGACGCCGGGCCGCGGCCGGTGCTGGGCGGGGAGGACTCGGAGCCCGACGCCGCGACCGGCGAGATCGGCGCCACGGTGGCCACCTCGCAGCCCGACACGGAAGCCGGGATCGACGCGGACGACACCGCCCCCGAGCCCGGCGATCCCGGCGTGGAGATCGAGGTCACGCCCGCGGGCAAGTCCATGAAGCGCCTGTCGCTGATGTCCGGCGGGGAGAAGTCGCTGGTCGCCCTCGCCTTCATGTTCGCCGTCTTCCTCGCCCGCCCGTGCCCGTTCTACATCCTCGACGAGGTCGAGGCCGCGCTGGACGACGCCAACATCGACCGCTTCCTCCAGCTCCTGCGCCGGTACTGCGACCGCGCGCAGTTCATCGTCGTGACCCACCAGAAGCGCACGATGGACGCGGCCGACTGCATCTACGGGGTGAGCATGGCCGGCAACGGCGTGTCCAAGGTGATCTCGCGCCGGATGCCGCGCGAGGCCGAGCCGGGCGACGCGGACACGGAGCCCGCCGCCGAGGCCGGCGACTCGGTGCCCGAGCCGCCGGGCCGCCGCTTCACGCGGGAGACGGCGGAGGACCAAGCGGCCGCGTAAGGTCTCCGGGCATGGCCGCGCCGATGCCCGAGCTGGAGGGAGTGGAGCACCGCTGGGCGGACGTGAACGGCTTCCGCATGCACTACGCGGAGGCCGGCATGGGCGAGCCGGTGATCCTCCAGCACGGCTGGCCGCAGCACTGGTACGCGTGGCGCAACCAGATCGGCCCGCTGGCCGAGCACTACCGCGTGATCGTGCCCGACCTCCGCGGCTACGGCTGGTCGGACGTCCCGCCGAGTGGATACGAGAAGGCGCAGTTCGCCCGCGACGTGGTGGCCCTGATGGACGAGCTCGGCCTCGACCGGGTCCGCTACGCCGGGCACGACTGGGGCGCGTTCGTCGCCTACCTGCTCGGCTTCGACCACGCGGATCGCTTCCGCTGCCTCGGCGCGCTCTCGGTCGGACCGCTGTGGCGCAGCGGCAACCCGCCGCCTTCGCTCCTGCTCATGCTCACCTACCAGTCGCTCGTGTCCACGCCGGGCGTGGGCGCGCTCGCCATGCGCAACGGCCTGGCGGCCACGATGCTCAAGGCCGGCCGCGGCTCGGGCAGCTACACCGACGAGGAGCTGGCCGTGTTCGCCGATCGCTGGAAGGAGGACGGGCGCGCGAAGGCGTCGGTGCAGACCTACCGCACCTTCCTCACCAAGGAGCTTCCGGCCGCGATGCGCGGCGCCTACGACGACCGCCGCCTGACCGTCCCGACTCTGCTGCTCATGGGCGCCAAGGACCTGCTGCGCAAGGCGCTCGAGCCCGACCTCTACGACAAGAAGGCCGACGACTTCCGTACCGAGATCGTGGACGGCGCCGGCCACTGGCTGCCGGAGGAGAAGCCGGACGAGGTCACCCGGCACCTGCTCGAGTTCTTCGCCGCCGCCTGATGGCAAGGAGCTGGCGCGAGCTGTTCATCCTGAACGGGGCCGCGCCCGAGCCGGAGGCCGGCGAGGCGGCGGAGGACGGGCCCGAGCAGCGCCGCGGCTTCTTCCGCAGGCTGCGCGAGAACATGGCCAAGAGCCGCGAGGCGCTCGGCGCGGAGCTCCAGGCGAGCGTGTTCCAGACCCTCGACGACGAGACCTGGGAGCGGCTGGAGGAGACGCTGATCTACGCGGACGTGGGGGCGAGGACCACGGCGCGGATCGTGGAGCGGCTCGAGACCGAGACGGGCTCGGGCGAGCTGGCCGGGGGCGAGGCGCTCACGAAGCGACTCACCGAGCTGCTGGCGGACGCGGCCCGCGCCGGCGAGGATCGCATCGACCTGCGGCCCGAGCCGGCGGTGATCCTCGTGGTCGGCGTCAACGGCACCGGCAAGACCACCACGATCGGGAAGATCGCCTGGCACCTCAAGCACGAGCTGGGGCAGTCCGTGCTGCTGGCGGCGGGGGACACGTTCCGGGCCGCGGCGGTCGAGCAGCTCGTGGCCTGGAGCGAGCGCGCGGGCGTGGAGATCATCCGGGCCAAGGAGGGGTCGGACCCGGGCGCCGTGGCCTTCGACGCGGTGGAGGCCGCGCGGGCGCGCGGGCACGACGTGGTGATAATCGACACCGCCGGGCGCCTGCACACGCAGCAGCATCTGATGGACGAGCTGCGCAAGGTGCGCAAGGTGATCGGGCGCCAGATTCCCGACGCGCCGCACGAGACGCTGCTCGTGATCGACGCGACGACCGGCCAGAACGGCCTGCGCCAGGCGATGCTGTTCGGGGACGCCGTGGACGTGAACGGCATCGTGCTCACCAAGCTCGACGGAACCGCCAAGGGCGGCATCGCGCTCGCGATCGCCGAGGAGATCGGCGTGCCGGTCAAGCTGATCGGGATCGGCGAGGGGATCGAGGACCTGCGCCCGTTCGACCCTGACGACTTCGCCCGCGCGCTGCTGGAGCCCTAGTGGCCGCCGCCCGCGGCCACGGCTCCGAGCTCGGAGACGGCACCCGCGCCGTGCACGCCGGCGTGCCCGGTCCGCGGCAGGGCGCGCCGCCGATGCCGGGCCCCACGTTCGCCTCCTACTTCCACCTGGAGGGCGACGCCGACGCGGCCGAGTACGTCTACGGGCGCTACGGCAACCCGACCTGGACCCTGCTCGAGGCGGCCCTCGGCGAGCTGGAGGGGGGCCACGCGGTGGCGTTCGCGAGCGGGATGGCGGCGGTGTCGGCCGTGCTGCTGCCGCTGCTGCGCCCGGGTGATGTGCTGGCGCTGCCGGCCGACGGCTACCCGGCCGTGCGCGGCCTGGCCCACGGGCAGCTCGCCGAGTGCGGGGTGGAGGTGCGCGCCTACCCGGCCGCGGCGCCGGTGCCGGACGAGGTGCTCGCCGGGGCGCGACTGGTCTGGGTCGAGACGCCGTCGAACCCGGGCCTCGAGGTGACCGACATCGCCGACGTGGTGCGCCGCTCGGGCGATGCGCTCGTGGCGGTGGACAACACGCTCGCCACCCCGCTGGGGCAGCGACCGCTCGAGCTTGGCGCGGACTTCTCCGTGGTGAGCGACTCCAAGCACCTGACCGGCCACGGCGACCTGATGCTCGGCCACGCGGCGGCGAGCGACCCCGACCGCGCGGCGGCACTCGCCGAGTGGCGCACGGGCACCGGCGCGATCCCCGGCCCGTTCGAGGCCTGGCTGGCGCACCGCTCGATCGCCACGCTGGAGCTGCGGCTCGAGCGCCAGTGCACCACCGCGCAGGCGCTGGCCGAGCGGCTGCTGTTCCGCGCCGACGTGGAGTCGGTGCGCTATCCCGGGCTCCCAGGCGACCCGGCGCATGAGCCGGCCCGCCGCCAGATGAGCCGCTTCGGCACGATCGTGTCGTTCACCCTCTCGAGCCAGGAGCACGCCGAGCGCTTCCTCAGGGCCTGCCGCCTCGTGGCTCAGGGCACGAGCTTCGGCGGCGTGCGCTCGAGCGCGGAGCGGCGCGCGCGCTGGGGCGGCAACCACGTGCCGCCCGGCTTCATCCGCTTCAGCGTGGGCTGCGAGACCCCCGAGGACCTCCTGGCCGACGTGGACCAGGCCCTGGACGCGGCGGCGGGCTGACTCGACCCCCTGAAGACGTAGGCTTTCGGTATGGCTGATTGGGCTTGGTGGCTCGTGGTTGCGGCGGCTCTGGCGGGGGGCGAGATCCTCACGCTCGGGTTCCTGCTCGGCCCGCTCGCCATCGCCGCGCTGCTCGCCACGCTCGTGGCGGTCGCGGGCGCCTCGGTGCCGCTCCAGATCGGCGCCTTCGTGGCCGGCTCGGTGGCATCGCTCGCGATCGTGCGCCCCATCGCCCGCCGCCACATGCACACGCCCGCGGCCATCCGCACCGGCACGGCCGCCCTCGTCGGCTCGCGGGCGGTGGTGCTCGAGCAGGTCGACGCCGATGGCGGCCAGGTCAAGCTCGGCGGCGAGGTCTGGAGCGCCCGCGCCTACGACGAGGACGACGTGATCGAGCCGGGCGCGCGCGTGGAGGTCATGCGCATCGACGGCGCCACGGCGCTGGTCATCGAGTAGTCAGACCCCCAGCGCCCGCCGGACCAGCGGCTCGTGCTCGGCGATCCAGCGGTGGATGTCTTCGAGCACCGCGCGCGCCTCGCGGCGCGGCCGCCAGCCGGAGTGCGCCTCGATCGCGCTCCCGTCCGTGATGTAGATCCGCACGTCGCCCGGCCGCTGCTCCGGATCCGGCTCGACGGGCACCTCGTTGCCGGTGATCTCCCGGCACAGCTCGGTGGTCTCGAGCAGCGAGAGGCTCACCGGTCGCCCGCCGCCCGCGTTGAAGGTGCGCCCGGCCCAGGCCTCCGGATCGAGCAGCTGCATCTCGATCAGGTCCACCGCGTCCTCCACGTGCACGAGGTCGCGCACCTGCTTGCCGCCACCGCCGTAGCCGATGTAGCGCAGCGGCAGCCCGAGCCGGTGCGAGAGCAGCCAGTGCGTGAACACGCCCTGGTCCACCTTGCCCATCTGCCACGGCCCGGCGATCACCCCGAAGCGCGTGACCGTCCACGGCCCGGCCGTGTACTCGCCGAGCAGGATCTCGGCCGCGAGCTTGGTGGCCCCGTACATCGTGCGCGAGCCCTCGAGCGGGAACGACTCGTCCACCCCCGCGCGGTCGGTCAGCTCGTAGCGCGTGGCGGTCTCCTCGTAGGGCAGCGCCTCGAGCCCGGCCACCGGATACACGCGACTCGTGCTGAGGAACAGCACCTGAGCCCCGTGCGAGCGCGCCACCTCGAAGCAGTTGTGCGCGCCGAACAGGTTCACGGGCACCAGCACGTCGCCCGCCGCCATCACCGACGGCTCGGCGCTGCACTCGACCATCGCCGTGAACGGCCCGGCGGCCTCGATGTCCGCCCGCTGGCGCACGTCGCCGTGAACGAAGCGCACCCCGGCCGCGCGCAGCCGCTCCAGGTTCAGCTCGCTCCCGCGCCGGTAGAGGTTGTCGAGCGCCGCCACCTCCCAGTCGGGATGGCGCTGCCGCAGAGCGACTGCCACGTTCGCGCCGACGAAGCCGGCGCCGCCTGTCACCAGCACGCGCACGGCTATCCGGCGGTGCCGCTGCGGTCGGCGCCCCAGGCGGCGTCGTTCGCGGCCGTGCGCGGCGGGGGCGGGGTGGCGGCCAGCTCGAGCCAGACGCGCGTGCCGTCGGTCGAGTCGACCCCCCAGCGGTCGGCCAGCGCGTCCACGATGAACAGGCCGCGGCCGCTCTCCCCGTCGGGGTCCGGCTCGCCCTCCGGAGCGGTGAAGCCCGGGCCCGTGTCGGTCACCGACAGCCGTACCACGCCATCGTCGAGCGCGAGCACCACGGCGATCGGGTCGCCCTTGGCCGCGGCGTGCCGGCAGCTGTTGGTGACCAGCTCGGTGGCGAGGAGCTTGAGCTGCTCGAGCACGTTCGGGTCGAGCTCGCCCGAGAGCCGCTCGACCGCCCGCCGCGCGCGCCCCGGCGCCTGGGAGCTGCTCGGGATCGAGAGCCGCAGCGCGCCGTCGAACTCGTCCGGGTCCTCAGCCCCGGCGTGGGTCCGCAGGCCCTGGGCCTCGATCACCAGCACGGCGATGTCGTCGCGCGGCTCGCCCGCCAGCCCGCCGGCCACGGTCTGCTCGATCCGCTCGGCGGTCACGGCCGCGCCCGCTCCCGCGCACGAGCGGACCAGCTCGGCCAGGTCGTCGGTGTCGAGGATGCGCTCCGGCGCGCGGGCGTCGGTCACGCCGTCGGTGTAGAGGATCAGGGTGTCGCCGGGCGCGAGCTCCAGCGCGATCGGCTCGGCCTCGAAGTCCGGCCAGAGCCCGAGCAGGTGCCCGCGCGCGCCGATCGTCTCGACCGAGCCGTCCGGGTGCAGGAGCAGCGGCAGCGGGTGGCCGGCGCTGGCCAGGTCGACGTGCACGCCCTCGGCCCGGTTCTCGATCACCGCCAGCGCGGCGGAGCAGAAGCGGTCGTCGTTGCGGTCGCGCAGGATCGCCCGGTTGACCAGCTCGAGCACGTGCTCCGGGCGGCGCTCGTGCATCGTGACGGCGCGCAGCGTGTAGCGGACGAGCGCGGTGAGCGCGGCCGCGTCCGGTCCCTTGCCGCACACGTCGCCGATCGTGACCGCCCACGACCCGGCGCCGATCTCGAACGCGTCGTAGAAGTCGCCGCCCATGTCGATCCCCTCGCCGGCCGGCCGGAAGCGCGCCTCGATCGTCACGCCGGGGATCTCGGGCAGGTCGGGCGGCAGCAGGCTCTCCTGGAGGGTGCGGGCGATCCGGTCGCGTTCGGCGTACAGGCGCGCGTTCTCCACCGCCACCGCGCAACGGCGGCCGAGCTCGGTGGCGAGGCCCACGTCGACCGCGTCGAACTGGAACCCCGACTCCGCGGCCACCAGCGTGAGCGCCCCGATGATCCTGCCGGGCACCGTCTGGAGCGGGACGATGATGGTCGAGCGCGCGCCCAGCTCGCGCATCGCGGCGAGGTGCTCGGCGTCGCCCGCGGCGGCCTCCACCATCTGGCTGTCGAGGATCTCCGGCGCGAACTCGGGCTCGCCGGTGCGCATCACCTTGCCCACGCCGTAGCTGTCGCTCAACCGCCGCGGCCAGCGGTCGGCCAGCTCCTGCACGCGGTCGACCATCGCGGGATCGGAGTGCGCCACGGCCACGCGCCGCAAGGTGCCGTCCTCGGTCAAGAGCTCGATCCCGCACCAGTCGGCGATCCCGGGCACCGCCATCATCGCCACGCCCTCCAGCGTCGACTCGTAGTCGAGCGAGGCGCCGAGCAGCGCGCCCGCCTCGGCCATGAAGCGGTCGAACGCCTGGCGGCGCTTGCGCTCGCTGATGTCGCGGATGAAGCCGGTGAACAGCGGCGGGCCGTCGAGCGGCGCGCGCACGATCGTCAGCTCGACCGGGAACTCGCGGCCGTCGCGGCGCATGCCGGCGATCTCGATCCGGTTGCCGATCACCGCGCCCTCGCCGGTCTCGAGATAGCGCCGCAGCCCCGCGCGGTGGGCGTCGCGCAGCGCCGGAGGAATGATGAGGTCGCACATCTCGCGGCCCATCACCTCGGCGGCCGTCCAGCCGAACGTGCGCTCGGCCGCGGCGTTGAACTCCACCACGCAGCCCTGGGCGTCCATCGAGACGATGCAGTCGAGCGAGGCCTCCAGCATCGCGCTCTTGCGCGCCTCGCTGTCGCGGACGGCCTCCTCGGCGCGGCTGCGCTCGATCTGCTGCCCGAGCTGGTAGCCGATCGTCTCCATCAGGTCGAGCAGGTAGCGGTCCGGCTCGGCGAACTCGCGCGTGAAGAACTCGATCACGCCGATCACCCCGCGGCCCGCTCGGATCGGGAAGGCGAAGCCGCCGTGCACCCCACAGCGGGTGGCAGCCTCGGCGCGCGGGAAGTTCGGGTCCTCGACCACGTCCTGTATCCAGGCGGGCGAGCCGTCCTGCCAGACGCGGCCGGGAAGCCCGACGCCGGGCTCGAACGTCGTCTCCCGGCTGGCCAGCTCGAAGGACTCGGCCTCGGTCCCGTCGCGCTGCCAGGTCTCGCGGCAGCGCAGCAGGCCCGCCTCCTCATCAAGCTCCCACAGCGCGCCCAGCGTCCAGCCCAGCGTGCCGCCGATCGAGCCGAGCACGTCGCGCGTGGAATCCTCGACCGTCGTCGCCTCAGCGAGCACCCGGGCCACCGCGACCTGCACGGCCAGCCGGCTGTCCTCTCCGGGCGTGCTTGGCTCGGCGTCGGTTTCTCTCAAGGTGCCCCGGCGGGATTGTGCCACGCGCAGGTATGCTGCGCGCCCGTGGATGCCGGCCTGATAGTCCTTCTCGCAATCGCCGTCGTGGTCCTCTACACGCTGGCGCGTTCGATCCGCATCGTGCCGCAGGCGCGAGCGGGCATCGTCGAGCGTCTGGGCCGCTTCTACCGCACGCTCGACGCCGGCCTGGCGCTGGTCGTGCCGTTCGTCGATCGCGTCCGGCCGCTGATCGACCTGCGCGAGCAGGTGGTCTCGTTCCCGCCCCAGCCGGTCATCACCGAGGACAACCTCGTGGTGTCGATCGACACGGTGATCTACCACCAGGTGACCGACCCCAAGGCCGCCAGCTACGAGATCGCCGACTACATCCAGGGGATCGAGCAGCTCACCGTCACCACGCTGCGCAACGTGATCGGCTCGATGACGCTCGAGGGCACGCTCACCTCGCGCGACGAGATCAACGCCAAGCTCCGCCACGTGCTGGACGAGGCCACCGGCAAGTGGGGCATCCGCGTGAACCGGGTGGAGATCAAGGCGATCGACCCGCCGGCCTCGATCCAGGACGCGATGGAGAAGCAGATGCGGGCCGAGCGCGACAAGCGCGCCTCGATCCTCCAGGCCGAGGGGTACAAGCAGTCGCAGATCCTCACCGCCGAGGGCGAGAAGCAGAGCGCGATCCTCCGCGCCGAGGGCCAGCGCGAGTCGCAGGTGCTCTACGCCGAGGGCCAGTCGAAGGCGATCGAGACCGTGTTCGACGCCATCCACCGCGGTGACGCCGACCCCAAGCTGCTCGCCTACCAGTACCTCCAGATGCTGCCGCAGATCGCGCAGGGAGACTCGAACAAGATCTGGATCATCCCGAGCGAGTTCACGGCCGCCCTCGGCCAGCTCTCGGGAGCGATCGGCTCGATCGGCGACGCCACGGCGGGCGAGGAGCCGCGCCGGGTCGAGCCGCCGCCGCCCACCTCGTAGGCTCACCCGCTTGCACGACCCGATCTCCTACTTCCAGGCGGTGGTGCTCGGCCTGACCCAGGGCATCGCCGAGCCGTTCCCGGTCTCGAGCCTCGGCCACGGGGTGGTCATGCCGCGCCTCTTCGGCTGGGACATCCACCAGAACGACAAGTTCTTCATCACCTTCCTCGTGGCCACCCACCTGGCCACGGCGATCGTTCTCTTCTTCTTCTTCCTCAAGGACTGGCTGCGGATCTTCCGCGGGCTCGGTCGCTCGCTCCGCGACCGGGAGATCCGCTCCGACGACTTCGACGCCAAGCTGGGCTGGCTGCTCGTGGTCGGCACGATCCCGGCGGGTGTCGTGGGGCTGATCCTCGAGCACCCGTTGCGGAAGGTCTTCGCCTCCGCGCCGTCGGCCGCCGCGTTCCTGATCGTGAACGGCCTTCTCCTGCTCGCCTTCGAGCGGCTGCGGGCGCGCGCGCCGGGCCGGGACGATCACGTCGACGACGCCGAGGCCGACCGGCACATCGCGTCGACGCTCTCCTGGCGCCAGGCCATCGCTGTGGGCACCGCCCAGGCCGCCGCGCTCATCCCCGGCATCTCGCGGTCCGGCATCACGATGGGCGGCGGCCTGATGGTCGGCCTGTCGAACGAGGACGCCGCGCGCTACGGCTTCCTGCTGGCCACCCCGATCATCGGCGCCGCGGCCGTGCTCAAGGTGCCCGAGCTGTTCGGCCCCACGGGCGACGGCGTGCGCGGCCCGGCCGCCGTCGCCGCGGTGTGCGCCGGGTTCACCACCTTCTTCGCCGTCAAGTTCCTGCTCCGGTTCTTCGAGACCAACCGGCTCACGCCGTTCGGGATCTACTGCCTCGTCGTGGGCACTGCGCTGACGATCGGCTTCGCGGTCACGTAGCCGGCGGGCGCTGTCCGGCCGGTCCCGTCTGGAACCAGGCGAACACGAAGCAGCCGATTGCCACGACCGCGGCGGCGATGCCGTGCTTGACGTGGTGGTGGGTCGAGCCGGCCTGGTGCCCGGGGAAGAACGACGGCAGCGACTTGGCCGGGTCGAGCAGGTAGAGCGCCGCCACCACGAGCAGGACGACGCCGGCGGCGACGGCGGCGAG
This sequence comes from Thermoleophilaceae bacterium, assembly GCA_034663685.1. Taxonomy (GTDB): domain Bacteria; phylum Actinomycetota; class Thermoleophilia; order Solirubrobacterales; family Thermoleophilaceae; genus AC-37. The sequence continues at coordinate 1,088 of JAXDJC010000237.1, read as the reverse complement.
GATGAGAGTTCGTCGGTTGGTCATGCGCCCAGCGTAGAGCGGCTAGCCTCCCAGCCGGTGTTCGAGACCCTCTCAGACCGGCTCCAGTCCGCCCTCTCCGACGTCAAGGGGCGCGGCCAGCTGACCGAGCAGGACGTGTCCAAGGCCATGCGCCAGGTGCGCCTCGCGCTGCTCGAGGCCGACGTGAACTTCCAGGTGGTCAAGCAGTTCACGGCGCAGGTCAAGGAGCGGGCGTCCGGGGCCGAGGTGCTCGACGCGCTCAACCCGGGCCAGCAGGTGGTCAAGCTGGTCGACGAGGAGCTCACGGCGCTGATGGGCGGCGCCGGGCGCGACCTCGTGTTCTCCCCGACCAAGCCCACCGTGATCCTTATGGCCGGCCTGCAGGGCTCCGGCAAGACGACCGCCTGCGGCAAGCTGGCGCGCCACCTGCGCGAGGAGCACGGGATGGACGTGGCCGTTGCGGCCTGCGACGTCTACCGGCCGGCGGCGGTGGACCAGCTGATCAAGGTCGGCGCCCGCGCGGGGGCCACGGTCTACGAGCAGGGCACCGCGCGCGATCCGGTGGACATCGCCGAGTGGGCGCTCGGGCAGGCGAAGGCGGACGGCCGTGACGTGCTGATCGTGGACACCTCGGGCCGGCTCCACATCGACGAGGACCTGATGGAGGAGCTCAGGCGGATCCGCAAGGTGGTCAAGCCCCACGACGTGCTGCTGGTGGTCGACGCGATGACCGGCCAGGACGCCGTGAACGTGGCCTCGAGCTTCGCCGAGGTGGCCAACTTCGACGGCGTGATCCTGTCCAAGCTCGACGGCGACGCCCGCGGCGGCGCCGCGCTGTCGGTCAAGGCCGTGACCGGCAAGCCGATCCTGTTCGCCTCCACCGGCGAGAAGCTCGACGAGCTCGAGCGCTTCCATCCCGACCGGATGGCGAGCCGCATCCTCGGCATGGGCGACGTCATGTCGCTGATCGAGAAGACCCAGGGCGAGTTCGACGCCGGCCAGGCCGGCGCGACGGTCTACGAGCAGGGCACCGCGCGCGATCCGGTGGACATCGCCGAGTGGGCGCTCGGGCAGGCGAAGGCGGACGG
>JAXDJC010000219.1:0-56148 GCA_034663685.1 Thermoleophilaceae bacterium | reverse complement strand
ATCCCGCTGTTCGCGATGCTCTACGACGAGCCCCGGATCCTCGTGCCGGGCATCGTGCTCAGCCTCACCTTCCCGCTGCTGGCGCTGCACACGCCGATCTGGGTCTTCTACAGGCGGATGGACTTCCTCAAGCAGCGCGCGCTGCAGGCGTGGGAGCTGATCGTCTCGTTCGTGGTGACCGTCGGGCTCGCCGCCGCCGGCGCCGGGGTCTGGGCACTCGTGATCGGCGGCGTGGCCGGGAGCGTGACCGGCGCGACCGTGACGGTGCGGAACTCGCCCTACAAGCTGCGCTTTCGCTGGGAGCGCGGCGCGCTGGCCGAGTACTCGAGCTTCTCCTGGCCGCTGTGGGTCGGATCGGTGAGCGGCCTGCTCACCGGCCAGGTGCTGATCACCACCGCGGCCCGCGCGATCGGCACCGCCGCCGTGGGCGCCATCTCGCTGTCGACGACGATCTCGAACTACTCCCGGCGCGTGGACGACATCGTCACGCAGACCCTCTACCCGGCGATCTGTGCGGTCAAGGATCGGACCGACCTGCTCTTCGAGTCGTTCTCCAAGTCCAACCGGCTCGCCCTGCTCTGGGGCTTCCCCGCGGGCATCGGGCTCGCGCTGTTCGCCTCGGACATCCTCCGCCACGTGTTCGGGAGCACCTGGGTGATCGCGATCCCGCTGCTTCAGGTGCTCGGCGTGACCGCCGCCGTCGACCAGATCGGGTTCAACTGGACGGCTTTCGCCCGCGCGCGGGGCGAGACGCGGCCGCTCGCGGTGGCAGCCGTGGTGGGTGCGGTGGTGCTCGTGGCGGCGGGCGTCCCGCTCGTGCTGGACAGGGGCCTCGTGGGCTACGCGATCGCGCTGGCCGCCGGCACGGGGGCGCTGATGGTGGTGCGGCTCACGTACCTGCTGCGCCTGTTCCCCGGGCTGAAGATCCTCAGCCACGTGACCCGCGCGATCGTGCCCACGGTGCCGGCCGCGCTGATGATCCTGGCGGAGCGGGCGCTCGCCGGCGGCCACCGCGGGCCGGGACGCGCGATCGCCGAGGCCGCCGCCTACTCCGCGGTGGTCGTGGCCGGCACGCTGGTGGCCGAGCGCGAGCTGCTGCGCGAGGCCGTCGGCTACCTGCGCCGGGCGCCCGCTCCGGCGGCCTGAGCCGGGGCGGCGGGGTCAGCCGCCGGCGCGCTCCTCCAGCGCCTGCCGGTCGATCTTGCCGGTCGAGGTATGGGGCAGCTCGCCGCCCACCCCCACCGAGGCGGGCACCATGTAGCGCGGCAACGCGGCGGCGCAGTGCCGGCGTAGGTCGGTCTCCCCCACCCCGTCGCCGACGGCCACGAACGCGATCAACCGGTTGCCGATCCGCTCGTCCGGCACCGCCACCACGGCAGCCTCGCTCACGCCCGGGTGGGCGAGCAGCACCGACTCGATCTCGCCCAGCTCGATCCTGTAGCCGCGGCTCTTGACCTGGTGGTCGCGGCGCCCCACGAATGCGAAGCCGCCGCCGGGCAGCACCCGGACGACGTCGCCCGTGCGGTACGCCGGGTCGGGGAAGCGGTCGTCCAGCGGGTTCTGGCGCAGCCGCTCGGCGGTCAGCTCGGCGTCGCCCCAGTAGCCCTTCATTACCGTCGGCCCGCGCACCCACAGCTCGCCCACCTCGCCCTCGGCAACCGGCCGCAGCGCGTCGTCGAGCGCGAACGCCTCCTGGTTCTCGCACGGCCGCCCGATCGGGAGCGGCTCGTCGCCGTCAGGCAGCTCGTCAGCCACGTGGTAGGTGCAGACGTTGGTCTCGGTCGGCCCGTAGAGATTGGCCAGCGTGGCGCCCGGCACCAGCTCGCGGAGCCGCCGCAGGTGCTTCATCGGGAAGACCTCGCCGGCGAACAGCACCACGCGCAGGCTCTCGAGCTGCGCCGGGTCTGCGGCGCCCGCCAGCAGCGTGAGCGCCGAGGGCACCGAGTACCAGACGCTGATGCCCTCGCGCTCGATCCCGGCCGCCATGCTCGCGCCGAGCCCCTCCTCGCCGGGCGCCATCAGGTGCAGCGACGCGCCGGCCATGGAGGCGCCGTAGAGGTCGAAGATCGACAGATCGAAGTGGAACGGCGCGTGGCTCGAGAGCCGGTCCTCCTCGCCGACGCCGAAACGCCCGACGGTCCACTCCACGAAGGCCAGCGCGTTGCGGTGGGTCAGCATCACGCCCTTGGGCCGGCCGGTCGAGCCCGACGTGTAGAGGATGTAGGCGAGGTCGGACTCGCAGGCGACCGGCGCGTGCAGGGGATCGAGCGCGGTCACGTCGGCCGCCACGTCGAGCCGCGCCGGGGCCTCCACGGAGTCGAGCCGCTTGGCGTCCGCGCACAGCACGCGGCAGCCGGCGTCGCGCACGATCCCCTCCGCACGCATCGCCGGCGAGAGCGGGTCCACCGGCACGTACGCCGCGCCGGTGCGCATCACGGCGTAGACGGTGGCCACCGTGCGGGCCGACTTGGGCGCCCAGACCGCCACGCGGTCGCCCGGCTCCACCCCGATCTCGCGCAGTGCCGCGGCGCGGCGGGCCACGTCGAGCTCCAGCTCCGCGTATGTGAGCGAGCCGTCCGGGTCCACCAGCGCGCGCCGGTCGCCCAGCCGCTCGGCCGAGCGCGCGAGCAGCCCGTCGAGCGTGAACGCGGCGGCGCTCACAGCCCCATGTCCCGCGCCACCAGCCTGCGCATGAGCTGCGAGGTACCGGAGTAGAGGCGGCCGCCGACGGCGTCGCGCAGGCGGCGGTCGTCGGAGAGGTCGATCGCGGCGCGCAGCACCGTCTCCGAGGCGAGCAGCTTGACCGCGGCGGCGGGACCGGGCCGCGTCTCGCCCGCGTCGTAGGCGGCGGCCGTCTCGTAGAGCAGCGCTCGCGCCGCGGCCAGCGCCACCCCCGTGTTCGCCAGCGTGTCCGGGTGCGGCTCCTCCGCGCCGCTGCGCGCGGCCGCGGCGGCATCCTCGAGCGAGTGCTCCAGCGCGCCGAGCTGCGCGGCCATGATCAGCAGCCGCTCCCACTCCATCGACGAGGCGAAGATCGAGGCGCCGCGGCCGGCCTTGCCGAGCAGCGCATCGGGCCCCACCCGCACGTCGTCGAGTACGAGGTCGGCCATCGGCGAGGTGCGCAGGCCCATCTTCTCCGCCGGCCGCTCCACGCTCGCGCCCTCCGCGCCGGCCTCCACGAGATAGCCGCTCACCCCGAGCGCGCCCTCGGTGCCGGGCGCGCGGGCGAACACGATGTAGAGCTTCGCCAGCGGCGTGTTGGTGATCAACGTCTTGCGCCCGCGCAGCACGAACCCGTCGCCGTCGCGCTCGGCGACGGTGGACAGGGCGAACGCGTCGCTGCCGGAGTCCGGCTCGGTCATCGCGTGGAGGCCCACCCACTCGCCGGAGCAGAGCCTGCGCAGGTAACGCTCGCGCTGCTCGCCGCTCCCGTAGCGCCAGATCGGCACCACCGCGCTCCAGAGGTGCGCGTTCAGGGAGAAGACCAGACCGGCATCGGTGCAGCCGTAGCCGAGCGCCTCGAGCGCGGCGGCCGTGGTCACCCGGTCGGCGCCCACCCCGCCCAGCTCCTCCGGCACGGGAAGGCCGCACAGGCCCATCGCGCCACAGCGCCGCCAGCCCTCGGCCCAGAACTCGCCCGCGGCGTCGCGCTCGACCAGCGCGGGGTCAACCAGCTCGTGGCAGGCGAATCGCCGCACCTCGTCGACGAAGCCATGCCGGTCTTCGGCCAGGAGCGGCGAGTGCACCGGCGCGATTATCCTACGCGCGCGCCATGGCCGACACCGATGTCCTCCGCGACTTCATCCGCAGGCAGTTTCTCTTCGACGAAAGCGCCGAGCTGGGCGACGACGATCCGCTGTTCCCGGACGTGATCGACTCGCTCGGGGTGATGGAGGTCGTGGACTTCGTCGAGGAGAAGTTCGGGGTCGGCATCGGCGAGGACGACCTGCTCGCGGACAATTTCAAGTCGCTGACCGCCATCGCGTCGCTCGTGGATCGCAGCCGCGATGGCGCTTGACCGCCGGCGGATCCAGGCCCGCGTAAAGCTCAACCGCCTCGCCATAGGCGGCTGGTCGGCGCAGTCTCTGTTCGCCGCCAACGAGCTGGGCGTGTTCGACCTGCTCGCCTCCGGTCGCTCGCTGAGCGCGGCCGAGGTGGCGGCGGAGCTGGGGACGGACGAGGACTCGACCGCCCGCCTCCTGGGCGCGCTCGTGGCGATCGACCTGCTCGAGCACGATGGCGAGAAGTACGCCAACGGCCTGGCGGCCGAGGAGTTCCTCGTGTCCGGTCGCCCCGAGTCGCTCCACACCTGGGTGTCGCTGCTGGGCGGCTGGAACCAGACCTTCGGCAAGCTCGCCGACTCCGTGCGCACCGGCGAGCCCGCCGAGGTGCCGGAGGAGAAGCTCGGCCAGTCCGAGGAGTACACGCGCCGCTTCATCATCGGGATGCACGACTACGCGATCGGCCCCGGCAAGGAGCTGGCCCGGCACCTCGACCTGGGCGGGCGCAGGCGGCTGATCGACCCGGGCGGCGGCCCCGGCACCTACTCGATCCTGCTGGCCGAGGCCAACCCGGAGCTCGAATGCGTGGTGTTCGACCTGCCGGAGGTGGTGGCGATCGCGGACGAGGTGATCGCCGACCACGGCCTCGCGGAGCGCGTCACGACGGTCGCCGGCTCCTACCACGAGGACGACTTCCCGACCGGCTTCGACGCCGCGCTCGTCTCGAACACCCTCCACCAGGAGGACTGGGACACGTGCGTTTCGATCCTGCGCAAGGCGCACGCCGCGGTCGAGCCCGGCGGGCTCGGCGTGGTGCACGCGATGTTCCTCAACGAGCAGGGCGACGGCCCGGTATGGCCCGCGCTGCACAACCTCCTGATGCTGCTCGTCTACCGCGGCGGGCGCGCCTACTCCGTCGAGCAGACCTTCCGCATGCTCGAGGAGGCCGGCTTCGAGGGCCCCGAGCACCACCGGATGTCGCCGTTCAACGCCGGCTCGTTCGTCACCGCTCGGCGTCCGTAGGCTCGGCCGCCCCGTCGGCGGGCTCGCCGCTGCCGCTCAGCACCTTCGGGTAGGGCACGCGCCGGCCCGGGTTGCCGGAGACCATCGTCTCGGCCGGCACGTCGCGGGTCACCACGCTGCCCGGGGCGACGATCGCGCGCTCGCCGATCGTGATCCCCCGGTAGAGCTGGCAGTTGTTGCCGATCCACGCGCCGCGCTCGATGCGCAGGGGCGGGCCGTCGACGAACGACGAGGTGCTGGCCGGCACGCCGTCGAGCACCTCCGTCCAGTCGTGGATCGTGTCGGCCACGGTGCTGCCGTGGCCGATGCCGGCGTCCTCGCCGATCTCGATGCCGTTCACCGCCACGAAGCGCACGTTGTGGCCCACCACCACCCGGTCGCCGAAGCGCAGCGCCACCGTGCCGGCGGGGGCGTACGCCTCGATGCAGACGCCGGAGCGGATCTCCACATCGCGCCCGAGCGCCACGAGCTCGGGGTTGATGAGCGCCACGCGCGGAGTGGCGATCCGCGACCCCTCGCCGAACTCGGCGAAGCGCCCCGCGAGCGGGTCGCCGGCCTCGATCGCGAGCGTGTCCTCACGCAGCCTGTCGATGCGATGGAAGACGCCCTGGAGCACGGCACGCACGCGGCGGTTGGCGATCCTGCGGCTCGGGACGTGCATCGGCGCGGGACCGTACCAACGGCGAGCGCCCTACCGCGAGCGCTTGGCGATCAGCGCGACGTGATCCTGGAACGCGGCGAGCACAGCGATGCTCGGCACCCGCGCCTCCGCGATCGACGTGAATCCGGCCCGCGACAGGAGGTTGAGGAGGGACGGCTTGGTCGGCCAGAAGCTCACCGGATTGTTGAGCGACGCCGCGGGTCGCTCCACCACCTCGGGCGACTCGATACCGCGGTAGGTGTGCCCGCGATACGCAAACCCCTTAGGCGATGAAAGGCCGATCTGCGTCTCCACGATCGCCAGCTCGCAGTTCGTGGCCACCACCGCGTCAAGGAACGGCCCGAGCTCGGCGGCGGTGAAGTGGTAGAGGAGCCCGAGGCAGACCACCACGTCGAAGATCCCGTGCTGGGCGATCTCGTGCCGAGCATCGCCGACCACCACGCTCAGGTTGTCAAGGCCCTCCGCCTCCTTGGCCGCGAGGATGTGGCGCGCGTTGTCCTCACGGCCCTCTATGGACACGACCTCAGCGCCCGCGCGCGCCAGGGCCAGCGAATGGGCGCCCTCGTAGGCACCGAGGTCGATGATCCGCAGGTGAGCCGGGTCACCTGCGAAGTCGCGCACCCACTGCACGACGCGTGCGATCCGGACCTCGGAGACCTCGTGCGTGAGGACGTCGTGGAAGCCCCATCCGCGCCTACCGAAGACCTGCTCCTGAAGGCGCGCTCTAAGGCCCTGCGTGGTGAGCGGCGGCAGCCACTCCGGGAGCTCGGTCGCGAATGGCTTCGAAGCACGCTGGCGACCCCCCGGTAGGCGCATCGGCGGGCACTGTACACGTGAGCGAAGACCAGGATGTAGGGTGCGGCCGATGGCCCGGCTGCGCAGCCTCTCGGCCGGCGAAGCCGCGACCCTGGTGCTTCTGAGCCTCTGGAGCCTGGCCCCGCTGGCGTGGATGCTCCGCCATGCCGCGGTCACCGGGGACACCTTCGCCGGCTCCGACGGCCCGTTCGCGGGCGACCAGCTCCAGTACCTCTCGTGGATCCGGGAAGCCGGCAGCGAGGTGCTCGCCGGGAACGAGTTCGACCTGCCGCCGAGCGACGCCGTCTTCCTGCACCCGATGCACGTGGTGAGCGGCGCTCTGTGGGCGCTGGGGCTGGGAATTCAGGCCGCCTACTTGATCTGGAAGCCCGTCGCCGTCCTCGTGCTGTTCGCGGGCTTCGCGCTGTTCGTGCGCCGCACGGTCGAGGGAGCGGGTGCCCGAACCGCGGCGCTGGTCCTCGCGCTGTTCTACTTCCCGCCCTTCGGAGAGCTGATCGGCCGGACCGGCAGCGGCAGCTCCACGCTGCCGCCGAAGCTCGCCGAGGTGGTCGGCGAGGTGTTCATCTCGGGGTCGCTGTGGGGCTATCTGCCGACCGCCATCGCCGTCGGGGCGATGCCGGCCTACCTGCTGGCGGCCGAGCGCGCGCTGACCGCAGAGGGGCGCTCCCGCACGCGCGCGGTCGCCGGGGCCGCGCTCGCCGGGCTGGCCGCTGCCTGGCTCCACCCGTGGCAGGGGGAGGTGCTCATCCTGGTCACGATCGGGCTGATCGCCTGGGAGCGCTTCCGGCCGCCGGCCCGGGTGCTCCTCGTGCCGGTGGCCGCCACGCTGCTTCCCCTCACCTATTACCTCGGGCTCTCCGAGCTCGATGCGGCCTGGGGGGTCGCCCGGCGGCAGAACGTCGAGCCCCACCTCGCCGTGTGGGTCGTCGCAGCCGGGCTCGGGCCGCTGCTCGCAATGGCGATCTTCGGCGCATTCAAGCGCCCGCCGCGGGACTTCGTGGACCGCGCGTTGATCCTGTGGCCCCTGGCGATGCTGGCCGTTTACGCGGGGCTCCGTCAGGTTCCAGGTCACGCGCTCGAGGGAATCAGCCTGCCGCTCGCCGTGCTGTCCGTGCGCGGCTGGCAGGCTGTCCGGCTGCCGGCCGCGCTCGGAGCCCTTGCGGCCGCCCTTCTCGTGGTCCCCGGCGCCTTCTTCGCGGCCGACGACATGCGCAACCAGGTGAGGACGGGGATGCAGGCGCACTACCTGCGGCCCGACGAGATGCGCGCGATGGACGCGCTGCACCGCGATCCGCGGCCGGGAGGCGTGCTGGCGGACCCGGCCATCGCCGTGGCCGTGCCGGTGCACAGCGGCCGCCCGGTCTGGGCGGGGCACCCGTCCTGGACTCGCGACTTCCCCCACCGGATGCGTCTCCTGAACTCGCTGTTCACCGGAGGGCTCAGGGGGGCGGCCGCCGCCGACCTCGCCCGCCGCTCGGGGGCGCGCTTCGCGCTGTCCGCCTGCCGCTCGCGGGTGGACCTCGGCGTGACGGCGCCTTCTGTCGTCGCGAGCGTGCGGCACTTCGGCTGCGCCACGATCTACGAGCTCCGGCGCCAGCCGGGGTGAGCGCTACCCCACCCGCGCGTGCACGGCTGCGTGCGGGTCGCCGAAGCGGGTGCGCACGAAGTCGTCGCGCCCGATCCGCGAGCGCAGGAGCGTGGGGGACAGCGGCAGGCGCTCGGTGCCGGGGCCGGGCGGCATGCGAAAGCGTCGCGGCGGCCCGGTCACGTGAAACCCGGCCGCCTCGATCATGCGCGCGAGGCCCGCGACCGTCGGCTTCCACCACCACGGCCGGCCCACCCCGTCGAGCGACGCCGCGGCGCGGTTGCCGAACGCGAGCGTGAGCGGCAGGTCAACGTTGTCGACCACCAGCAGCGCGTCCGCGCACACGGCGCGCACGCGCATCAGCGCGCCGACCGGGTCGCGCAGATGCATGAGCAGGCTGCCGAGGTATACGAAGTCGAAGCGGCCGTGGGTCTCCCGGTCGAGGTCGTACACACTCAGAGGAAGCCACCTGACCGACGAGCCGAGTGCCGCGTGGGCGATCTCGAACCCGGTGTCGCCGGCCTTGCGCCGGTCGAACGCCTGGAGCGTCTCCTCCGTGCTGTGCGCGGGCCAGTCCCAGTCGTGCGGGTCGGGCACGTCCATCGCCACCACCTCGGCAGCTCCACGCCGCTCCATCTCGAAGGCCCAGAAGCCGTTGAACGTGCCCACGTCGAGGCAGCGCTTGCCCGCGAGCGACGCGGGCAGCCCCACGGTCGCGAGGATCGGGCGGTGGTCGAAGAACCCGGGCGTGACCACGCCGGGCGCGAGCTCCATCGTGTGGTACCACTCCTCGACCCCGGCCACGCGCCGTCCGAGGTCCGTGGCTGCGGAGGGTGCCGCGCTCATCGGCGCGCACCGTACCAGCGCCCCCGCGCGCCGGCCCCAGGGGCGTGGATACGCTCCCGCCGCATGGACCCGGAGATCAGCGTCGTCGTCCCGGTCCGCGACGGCGCCGCCGAGCTGCCGGGACTGCTGGCGAGCCTGGACGCGCAGACACTCCGGCGGGACCGCTTCGAGGTCGTCGTGGTGGACAACGCATCGACCGACGCCACCGCGGAGGTGGCCCGGACGGGTGGCGCGACCCTGGTGCACGAGCCGGTCCCGAACCGCTCGCGTGCGCGCAACCGCGGGGTGACGGAGGCACGCAGCGACCTGATTGCCTTCATCGACGTGGACTGCGTGGCTGAGCCGGGCTGGCTCGCGGCGATGCTGGGCTGCGCGGGCAGGGCGCCCCTCGTGGCGGGGCCCGTGCGGATCACGACCGGCGATCCGCCGAACGCAGTGGAGCGCTTCGAGGCGCTCTGGCGCTTCTCCCAGGAGGCGTGGGTCGGACAGGGCTGGGCCGCCACGGCCAACCTGCTCGTTGAGCGCGAGGCGTTCGAGGCGGTCGGCGGACTTGACACCGGCTACCACCACATCGGCGAGGACGTGGACTTCTGCCTGCGCGCGGGCCGCGCGGGATTCGGCCTCGCCTACTGCCCCGGCGCGTGCGTGACCCATCCCGCCGAGGACAGCCTCCCCCCGTTGATCCGCCGCGCGTTCTTCCACGGCTACAGCGGCAGCCAGGTGGTGCGCCGGCTCGGAACCGGCGAGCACGCGTGGCGGCGCCCGCGCGCGGCCGTGCGCGGCGACGAGGCGATGGCATGGATAGGGCTCGGACCCGGCGCACTCGATCCGGCCGAGTGGCGCAGCATGCGCAGGCTCGCCCGGGTGGCGTACGCCGCGCGACTCGCGGGGTCCGTCTGGTCCGCGATCCGCCGCGCCCGCTGAGGGCCGGCTATAGAGTCGCCGGCCGTGAGCCCCGCGCCCGTCGCGATCGCCGTGGTGTCGTGGAACACGCGCGATCTGCTGGCCCGCTGCCTGCGTTCGCTCGAGCCGGAGGTCGAGCGCGGCGCAGCCGAGGTGTGGGTGGTCGACAACGCCTCGGAGGACGGCTCGCCGGAGATGGTGCGCGACGAGTTCAGCTGGGTGAACCTGGTCACGTCCAAGGAGAACCTGGGGTTCGGGCGAGCCGTCAACCTCGTTGCCGAACACACCTCGAGCGAATGGATCGTCTCGTCGAACGAGGACATCGCGCTGCGGCCCGGCGCGCTCGACGCCATGCTCGACGCCGGTGGGCGCGACCCACGTGCGGGGGCGATCGCTCCGCGGCTCGTACTTCCGGACGGGAGCACCCAGCACTCGGTCTTCGCCTTCCCCACGATCCCGTACACCCTCATGATCAACACGGCCGTCTACCGGCTGGTCCCGGCCGTGGGCGACCGCTACGCGATCCCCGCCTTCTGGGACAAGGAGCGCGCACGGCGCGTGCCGTGGGCCATCGCCGCGTTCCTGATGTTCCGCCGCAGCGCCTGGGACGAGGTGGGCGGCTTCGACGAGCGCCAGTGGATGTCCGCCGAGGACCTCGACATCGGCTGGCGGCTGCGCGAGAGCGGCTGGGTCACGCGCTTTGAGCCGCGCGCCGCAGTCGACCACGAGGGATCGGCGGCCACGTCGAAGCTCTACGGGTCGGAGAACCTGATGCCGCACTGGCAGCGCGCGACGTACGGGTGCATCGCCCGCCGGCGCGGGCTGGCGCACGCGTACGCCGTGGCGGTACTGAACGTGGCCGGCACCCTCGCGCGCGCCGCGCTGGCCGCCGCCCGCGGCGACCGGGAGCGCGCACGCGGACTACTCGAATGGGCCAGGGTGCACGTGGAGGCCCTGAGCGGGCGCGCGACGATCAAGCAGTTCGGCTAGGCGGGCGGGCGGGGACGCGGGCCGCCTCACCACACCGGGTAGCCGGGCCCGCTCTCGATCGGCTTCTCCGACGGGCGCCCGCCGAACCGGTGGCGGATGCGGGACACGCTCCGCAGCAGCAGGTCAAGCAGCGCCATTGCTCATCATCTCCACAATTCTCCGGGCTGCCTGCTGCTGGCCGTGGTCGGTCATGTGGACCCGGTCCACGTACGCCCAGCCCTCGAACTCGGTCGCGTCGAGCGCGCCGAACCGCACATCGATCTCGTCGCAGCCCGAGCGAAGTGTCTCCGTGTACGCGGCCCAGTGCTCGCCCACGAACTCGAGCGTCGAGGTCCACCAGTCGCCCGAGCTGCCGTCGAGCGGCTGGATCAGCGCGCGCTCGTCGTGGTGCAGCTCTCGGATCCTCGGATCGCCGAAGGACTGCACCACGAAGATCACGCGGGTCGCCACCCGAGCGGCCGCGGCGACGAGGGCCACGTCGCGGAGGTGCCGGCCGGCGGCCGCGGACACGATCGCCTCGGGGTCGAGGCGCGGGCGCGGGGGCCCCGACGGCCGGTCGCGGCCGCGCGCCGCCGCCAGGCCGCCCCTGAAGGTGCTCCGGAGCCCGGCGCTCCCTCCGAGCGCCCCGGCCAGCTCGTCGAGCCTGCGGCCGGCAAGCGCCGCGATCGGCTCGTCGTAGAAGAGCGGGCCCAGACCGTCGTAGGTGCGCGAGCTCCACAGCGTCAGCGCGAGGTTGTTCACGCCGGTGCAGATAACCACCTCGTCCGCGCGATCGAGCACCGGGAGCGCGGCTAGCAGCTCCTGCATCGAGTTCCCGGCCCGCACCGCGCGGTTCAGGTACGGGCGGCCCGACTCGGCGCCGAGCCGCGAGGCGAACGAATGCCGGTCGTGAGTGGCCCCGACACCGAACGCGAACGAGCCGCCGAGGGCCACTCCGAACCCGTCGCCGGCCCCGTGGCTCTCGGTGCTGACCACCTTCGACTCGAATTCCGACTGGCGGAAGCCCAGCGAGTCGGTGCAGACCGAGGGCGAGCGGAAGTTGTGCGGCGAGCTGAAGCCGAGGTAGGGATGGAAGACAGGGTCGAGTGCGTCGTAGTCGCGCATCTGCGGCGCGCGCTCGTGGAGCCCGCCCGACGGCAGGTCAGTGCTTCGAGACGACATGGCTCCCCATTACCAACGTGTCGATGCCGCTGCGGGCGAACGTGCTCAGCGCGTCCGCCGGCGACGCGACGATCGGCTCGCCCTTGAGGTTGAACGACGTGTTGAGCACCCCCGGGACCCCGGTCCGCTCGCAGAAGGCCCCCAGCACCCGGGCGTAGGCGGGGTTCACCTCCGAGTCGACCGCCTGGATCCTGAGCGTCCCTCCGTGGACCGCCGCGGCGATTCGCTCGCCCGCCTCGCCGAGCGCGGGCAGCACCATCAGCATGAACTTCGACGGCTGCTGGCCGAGGTAGCGCTCGTCCACGAACTCGCCGGCGTGCTCCCGAAGCATCGAGGGGGCGAACGGGCGAAACGGCTCGCGGTACTTGATGCGGGCGTTGACCGTGGCCTTCATCGCCGGGTCGCGCGGGTCGGCGAGGATGCTGCGGTTGCCGAGCGCGCGCGGGCCCCATTCGAAGCGACCCTGGAACCAGCCCACGATCCTGCCCTCGACGAGCTCGCTCGCCACGAGCTCGGCCAGGCGCTCGTCGTCGTCCAGGCGCTCCGCGTCGACACCCTCGCGGCGGAGCGCGGCCTCAATCTCGTCGTCGCCGTACTCGGCGCCCCAGTAGGCATCCTCCATCACAAATGCCCGCGGGCGCCCGAGCACGACGTGCTCCACGAAGAGCGCGGCTCCGAGGGAGCCCCCTCCGTCGCCGGCGGCGGGCTGGATGAAGAGGTTGTCGAAGCCCGCCTCGTCGAGCACGCGGCGGTTCGCGATTCCGTTCAACGCGACTCCGCCGGCCATCGTGAGGTTCCTCGACCCCGCCCGCCGGTTCGCCTGCCGCGCCATGGCCACGACCACGTCCTCGGTCAGCTCCTGCACGCTCGCCGCGATGTCCGCGTAGACGGCGTCGGTGCCGGCCGGGTTGTCCACGTCGAAGGGCGCGCTCGGCTCGCGCGGCTGCACGCCGAGGAGGTCGGCGAGCCTCGGGCTGAACATGCGCTCGAGCGACGTGAGGAAGCCGAAGTACTCGAGCGCCAGCTCGACGCTCCCGTCGGCGTGCAGGCGCACCACGCGGTCGAAGGCCGACCGGAACCGCGGCTCCCCATAGGCGGCCAACCCCATCACCTTGTACTCGCCCTCGTTGACCTCGAAGCCGAGGAACTGCGTGAGCGCCGAGTAGAAGAGTCCGATCGAGTGCGGGAAGCGCAGCTCGAGATCCAGGTCGATCGACGATGCGCCGCCACCGGTCCGCGGCGTGGTTGCGCGGCCGATGGCCGCGGTCGCCCACTCCCCCACTCCGTCGATCGTGAGGACCGCGGACTCGTCGAACGGCGCGCAGAGGGCCGCGCTGGCGGCGTGGGATTCGTGGTGTCGCACGAACAGCACGCGGTCCGGCGGGACCCCGGCCGCCCGGCTCAGCGAGTCGCGGATCCACAGGCGCGACCGCATCCAGTTGCTCATGCTCGCCCGGGCCACCGAGGCGGACGCGGGCCATGCCCGGCGCATCGACGCCAGCGTGCGCTCCAACTTGAGCAGCGGCTTCTCGTAGAAGGCCACGTAGTCGACATCCCCGGCGTCGAGGCCAGCGGAGTCGACGCAGAAGCGCATGGCGTGCACCGGCAGCCGGGCGTCCCCCTTGCGGCGCGAGAACCGTTCCTCCTGCGCCCCGGCCACGAGCGCGCCGTCGTGGAGCAACGCGGCGGCAGAGTCGTGGTAGTGGCACGACACGCCGAGCACCACGCTCAAAGCATGCTCCTCGCGTCGCCGAGGCTCGGCTCGTCCCGGCGCACGGGGGACCAGTTGCCCTCCGCCGCCGGCTGCTCCCGCTCCCGCGCCATCTCGTCACGTCGCCGGGCGAGGCGGGCGGCTACGGCGAGCGAACCCAGGCCGGCGAGGCCGGTAAGCCAGGTTTTACGGCCTAACCCCCCCAAGAGCCGACGCATGATAGGCGGCTACTGGCGCCCGCGCACCCGGTACACGGTGGCGCATCCGAACCGCCGGACACCCACCACGATCGGATCCAGGGCCGGGAGCAGATCGGCGCGATGCTTGCAGTCGCTGAGCACGAACGAGGCGCCGGATGACCGGACCAGGGCCACGGCGCGGTCAGACGGCAGCTTTCCGTAGAAGAGCGCTTCGGTCTCGCGCAGCCTGCCCTCGAAATCGGGCGTCCACGACACGTGGCCCACCCATGTCCGCCGGCCGGTTCGGTCGGGCACGAGCGGGCCGAGGTAGGCGGTCGGCAGAACGCCCCCCGGCTCGCGCGACATGCGCAGGTAGTCGAACGCACTCTGCTCGTCCCGCGTCAGATAGAAGGGCTGCTGGCCCGAGTTCATGTTCTTGCGCATGGTGTCCAGCGCCCACGCGGTCCCCGGGATGGTCAGCGCCAGCGCAAACGCCAGCGTCCACGCGACCGGGCGCTCGATCCGGGCAAGGCCACGGACGGCGAGAATCGCCAGCGGAAGGCTGAGCCCCTCGAACGCGTGCTGGGGAAAGGACGGGGACAAGAGCATGAAGACGAGGGCGGTGCCCACCGGCCAGAGCAGGAGCATTCGCTCACCGAAGTCGGCCGGCCTGCCGCGGATCCCCCACAGCGCGGGAATGGCGATCGGGGCGAGGGCCAGCAGGGTGGCCCCGGCTGGGATATGGCCTCCGGCCTGTCCGCTCACTGCGTTCGCGTGCTGGGCGAGCTTCCACGCGGAGTCGGCACGCGACAGAACCGCGTAGTAGGCGAGTGGGGCCGCGACGGCCACCACGGGGGCCGCCAGGGCCAGGTACCGGCGCCCGAAGCCGGCGACCGCGATTGCCCCGAGAACGGTGACCAGCACGATCTCCCCCTGCCAGGGATGCAGCCACGAGACGGTCGCCCCGCACGCGGCGAGGAGGAGCGTGTTGCGTCGCCTGTGCGGGTCGGCCTTCTCGGAGAAGGGCCGGACGAGTCGCTCGGCGCCGAGCAGGAACAGCGGCATCAGCCCGACCGCGATCACCGTCGGCAGATAGCCCCAGGTCAGTTCGGCGGGGAACAGCTCCGCCGTGACCCGGGCCACGCCGGAGAAGAAGTCCGGGCTCGAGTCGATCGACCCCCAGTCCATCAGCGCAGCGACCGGCACAGCGCAAAATAGAGCGATCAAAAGGGCGCAGGCCCGCTCCCAGCCGGCGGTCAGGAAGCGCGTCACGTACGCGCGGAAGCCGAGGCAGAGGAGAACCACGGCAACCGGCTTCCACAACAGGTACGCCAGGGACGTGCTCACGCCCAAGCTGGAGAGCAGGCCGCTCACCAGGAACATCGGGTGGAGGAACACCCGGCTGCTCGCCGCGATGTCGAACTGGTTCGCCACCAGCAGGTGGTCGCCGAACTGCCTGACCCAGGACAGGTACTGGAACTGGTCTGCGGGGAACGGCCCGTCCACGCCGGAGAACACGAGATCGTGTGCGCCCGCGTGGCGGACGAGCACGGCGAGCGGGACGACCGAGAACACCGCGACTGCCCCGAACATGGACAGCTCGAGCCTGCGCAGGGCCGTCCGGCCGAGCGCGGCCGGCAGGATCTGGGGCAGGAGTCGAGCGGGCCCCTGCCCGCCCGCGACGATGCCGCGGCCCACATGCACCAGCGCAAGCAGCATGCAGATCCATGTGGCCAGTTGAATCGCGATGAACACGTACGCAGGCCCGTTCGAGCCCCAGGGCGCGAGGTAGTACATGAGCATCGGTGGAAGCGACGCGAGCTGGAGCAGCCCGGCGGACCGCGTGTAGCCCGCCATCACGAAGAACGGCAGGCCCCAGATCAGGTACTGAAAGAAGAACCCGGGCGCGAGCGCGAGGACGGCGAGCCACAGAACCGTGGCAGCGAGGGCGGGCGGCGGCCGGTAGCGAACGAGGAAGGCGGCCACCGCGACCACCACCGCGTCGATCACCAGGCCCGCGTGGAAGAAGATGTGCTGGGTGAGCTGCGAGTAGTGCACGGGCGCGGCGTGCAGGCCCTTCAGCCACGGCAGTGCCAGCTTGGGCTGGACCGCCAGGCTCAGGCCGCCCTGGCCCGGGTAGCCGTGGTAGCCGCGCAGCACGCGCAAGACGTCGTGCGGAGTGGTGGCCAGGAACGGCGCGACGACGATGAGCGGCACGGCGACCGCCGAGACGGCGAGACCGGCGAGCTCGCGCCAAGAACGCGAGGTCGGAGCGAGGGCAAGCACCATCAATAGCGGAACCGTCTTGATCGCTCCGCCGACGCCGATCAGCGCGCCGGCGAACAGCGCACGACGCTCGCCGTCCATTCGCTCCCACACGACCAGCGCCGCCGCCGCCGGGAGGATGGCGAGCGAGTCGATCTGGCCGTGGAAGCCCGAGATCGCGACGAAGACGGGGCCCAGCGCGACCACCGCGGCGGCGCCGAGCCGGGCGTTGTCGTGGGCGCCCCGGCCGCGCAGGTAGTCCTGGACAAGCCACGCCAGGGCGGCGTCCGCCGCGATCGAGGGCACCCGGACCAGGGCGTGGAACGCCGTGCTGCTGCCGCCCGCC
Organism: Thermoleophilaceae bacterium; assembly: GCA_034663685.1. Lineage (GTDB taxonomy): Bacteria > Actinomycetota > Thermoleophilia > Solirubrobacterales > Thermoleophilaceae > AC-37. The sequence continues at coordinate 39,661 of JAXDJC010000219.1, read as the reverse complement.
AGCTCACCGGCGAGCGCGACGAAGGGGAAGAACCCGGAGCCGTAGGGCCAGTGGAGGCCGCCCTCGTTCACGTGGCCGTAGACGTGCAGCCCGTAGTCCGCGAGGGTGCGGCGCACGACCTCCAGTGAGTGCATGTCATACCCCTGGCCCTTCGTCGTCACGGCCAGGATCAGGCGCACGACGGTGCCGGCTGCGATCAGCGCCGCCAGCCGTCTGCGAGTGGTCAAGCCGGTGCCGCCGCCGGTTCTCGCCGCCGCAGTCGATCCCAGAGGGCCACGGCCCCCAGCGCGGCGAGCAGCAGGAAGTACGGGTCGATCGGAGCCCGCGCGCGCGGCTCATTGTTGACGAAGACCAGGCTGACCCACATGAGGATCGGCGTGAGCCAGATCCAGCGCGGGGCGCGCGTGACGCCGGGAAGGAAGATGCCCACGAGCGCGAGCAGCAGCACCGGATAGAAGCCCCACTGCGTGAACGCGCCGTTGTTCCTTGAGAGGCCGAGGTTCTGCCAGTACCACCACTGGTTGGGCTGGGTGATGTGCAGCAGCCGCATGGAGTTCCAGAAGCCGACCTCGGCGGGGTAGGTCGGATGGTGGCGGACGAAGTGCCGCGCCTCGGCCGTGAGCCTGCGGTCCATCTCCGGCTCGCTCAGCGACTTGTCGGCCAGGATGGCCTGGGCCGCCCCGGGGGGTTGCTGCCACGGCGCCACCCACACGCCCGGCTTCTTCCCGAGGTGGGCCGAGTAGTCGTTGTACGTGCTCTCGGCGACCAGGCCGAACTCGGTGGAGACCGGCACGAACTCCTTCAGCGTCACGGCGTTCCGGATCGGCCACGGCGCGTAGACGATCGCCGCCGCGACCACGAGCACGGCGACGCCGCGCCAGTGCCGTGGCCGTGTGCTCAGAATGCCGAGGACCAGGGCCAGTAGCAGCACGGCGGCGTTGGGCCGCGTGAGCATCGCGAGCCCGGACAGGACCCCGGCCACGGCGGCCCAGCGATAGCGATGGTCAGACCGCAGGTGCTCCAGCAGGGCGAGGAGCGCTCCGAGCTCGAGCGGGAGAAGCAGGTTCTCGCTCATGAGCGTGCCGGTGAGCACGATGAACGGCGGGAACACCGCCGCTAGGGCCATTGCCACGAGCCCGACGCGCCGGCTGAAGAGCCGCGTGCCGATCAGCCCGATCAGGCCTACCGTGACCGTGCCCAGCAGTGCCTGAGCGAGCCGGGCCAGCTCCCAGCGGTCGCCGGTCAGAGGATCGATCGCGGCCAGGAAGAGCGGGTACAGCGGCATCCTGAGGGCGGTGGGGTCGTCGACGCCGGATATGAGAGAGCCCGGGTACCCGTGGCCCTCAGAGAGCGACCGGGCATGGCGCGCGTAGTCGCCGGGGTCGAAGATCGGGACGAAGTCGGTCAGGAGGACATCCGCCACCCGAGCTGCCAGAGCCACGAGGAGGATCGTCCAGGCCACGCGGCCCGGACGGGCCACCAGCGCACGCGCGCGCGAAAGCGAACCGTGCGTCCGCGCCGCCGGCCGCGCGGCGGTGATCCCGCTCACCTCGACGGCATGCACCATGGCGCGCGATGGTACTGGTGCGCCCTCGGCCCCGAGGCACTCTGCTAGCGCCCGCAGGCGGCGGTCAGCTCGCGCAGCACCGCCGCGTTCAGCGCGTCCTCCGTGTGGTGCGGTGCGGTCCGGGAACCGCCCTCGCAGAGCCGCGCGCGCAGCTCCGGATCCTCCGCGAGACGCGTGACCGCGCCGGCGAGGGCGGCCGGGTCACCCGCCTCGAACAGCAGCGCGTTCTCGCCGTCGCGCAGGTACTCGCCGGAGCCGCCGCGCCCCGTCGCCACGACCGGCCGCCCGCGCGCCATCGCCTCGAGCGGGACGAGTCCCCATGGCTCCTCCCAGATGACCGGGAACACGACGGCGTCGGTGTCGGCGTAGTCCGCCCGCACCTCCGCCCGCGTCCGCTGACCGAGGAAGCGCACCCGGCCCGCTACCCCGAGGCGCTCCGCCAGCCCGACCAGCCGCGCCTCCTCGTCCTCGTCCCAGCCGCCGGCGATCGCCAACGTGGCGGCGGCGGGCAGGTGGGCGAGGGCCTCGACGGCGGTGTGCACGCCCTTGCGCTCGTCGAGCCGCCCGACGTAGAGGAGCGACCAGTCCCAACCGCGCGGTGGGGCCGGGTCCACGAACCCCGGATCGATGCCCGAGTGGGCGATCCCTGTGCTGGCCATACGCACTCCCGCCTCGAGCGCGCGACGCCGGGTGGTGTCGCTCACGAAGACGTAGCGGGCGGCGTGCTCGAGGTCGACCCGCGTGGGGGCCCCGGTCACGCGCTCGGCCAGCGGTGCAAGCCTGCTCATTCGCGCGGCGAACAGCCCGGTCCATCCGTCGGCGGTCCGGCCGTAGTCGAGCCAGTCGTCGTGCACGAAAGCCACCGCGGGGAGCCCCCGCCGGCGTACCGCTTCGAGCATCGACAGCGACATGCCGCCCATCGACCACCACGTGACCACGTCCGGCCGGTGCGCGTCCAGGTGGCATCTCAGAACGCGCGCGTTGTGGCGCTCGAGTCGCAGCCGCTCGTGCAACGGCAGCCGCGGGAACGCATGGTCGCGCCAGTACCAGCGCAGCTCTCGGTGGACCTCGGGGTCGTTCGGCCCGGCGGCGCCGGTGTCGAGGTCAGTCGTGAGGATCCGCACGTCGTGGCCGTGGCTCTCGAGGTGCCGCATCGCCGCCCGCCACACCAGCTCGTAGCCGCCGAAGTGGTGCGGCGGGTACATGTTGCCGACCGCCAGAATCCGCACCGCCGGAACATAGACTCCCGGCCGTGGCGCCGCCGCTCCCGGAAGTCAGCGTGGTCGTCGCGTCACATGACCGCGAGGACCGCTTGGCGATCCTGCTCGACGCACTGGCCGTCCAGACACTGCCGCGCGAGCGGTGGGAGCTCGTCGTCGCGCACACATACGCGGCAGACGTGGCCGAGCGGGTGCTCGGGTCGCACGAGCTGGCGGGCGCCGGCGTGCTCCGGCAGGTTCAGGTCGATCCCGCCGCGGCGCGGCCCTCGGTGCAGCGGAACGCCGGCCTCGAGGAGGCACGGGCGCCGATCGTCGCCTTCACCGACGACGACTGCCGGCCGGTGGCGGACTGGCTCGAGCGGCTGCTCGTGCGGGCGCGCGCCGAGCCGGGGGCGATCGTGCAGGGCGCGACACGGCCCGATCCGCTCGACCTGGAGCGGATCGGCTCACCGCTCTACCTGCGCACCGTCTGGGCGCCCGACCCGCCCGGCGAGTTCACGCAGACGTGCAACATCCTCTACGAGCGCGCCCTGCTCGACCGCGTGGGCGGGTTCGACGAACGCGCGATCACCGGCGAGGACATGGACCTCGCGCTGCGGGCGCAGGAGGCGGGTGCACGGCTTGTCGGCGCGGCGGACGCGCTCGTCTACCACGCCGCTGAGGCGGTCACCTTCGCGGAGAAGCTGCGTGCGAACGACAAGTGGCAGCACCTGGCCTACGTCGTAAAGAAGCACCCGCGGCTGCGCGCGCGCTGCACGCTGCGGGTGTTCTGGACCGAGGAGCACGCGCTCGCCGCGCTGGCGCTCGCCGGACTGGCGGGCTCGACCCGCTGGCGCCCCGCGGCGCTCGCCGTCCTCCCGTATTACCTGCACGAGTCGACCCACTTCGGCGGTGCCCCGCGCGAGCGGCTGCGCGCTGTCCGGCGTCTCCCCCAGCTCTGGGCTGTGGAGATCGCCGAGATCGGCGTGTTCGTGCGCGGCAGCGTTCGCTACCGCACCGTGCTCCTCTAGGCCCGCGCGGCCGGGTAGCTCACCCGGCGCCGCAGAGAGCGCGCGCGGCCTGCTCGGGATCGCGCGGTACCCGCAGCGAGCGCAGCCTCACGGCCGCGCCGAGGTTGTCCACGAAGCGCCCGGCGTCGAGCGGCTCCTCGATCGCCCTGAGCAGATCGTGCAGCTCGCCGCACCCGATCGCGCGGCGCGCCGCCTCCACCGCGCGCGCCGACGCAGCAGTCAGGTGCAGGCTGGCCGGATCGGCAAAGCGCGCAAGCGTCCACGCGTTGGGCAGCATCTTCTCGTGCCCAGCTCTCCAGGTCGACGCCGCCTCGGTGCGCGCCGCGATCGGCTCCGCGAGTCCGTGCAGGTCGACGATGTACACGTTCGGCCCGGCCGCGTATCCGGCGAGGCCGATCGCCTCGTAGCTGTCCACCACCGATGCGCGGAGCGACGTCGCCGGACGGCCCTCGATTCGCTTCGGACCGGGTGCGGTGCGAAAGGCGACGATCGCAGGCATGCGCTGCGCCAGCTCTCGGTCGTACTCCCCATCGACCTCCCACATGTAGGAAAGCGCGCGAAAAGCACCGAGGCGAACCGGGTGCGGATCTCCGGTGCCCTGCACATAGGCCTCGCGCAGGTTGTCTATCTCGGGGCGCGCCTCGGCTTGGGGATAGCGCAGGGTCGCCCCCGCGACGAGAGCCCAGACGGCGACCACCGCAATCGCGGCCCGCTCCACGAGTCGTCGCGGGATCGGTACCAGCATTGCCGGGAGCATCAGCGCGAAGACACTGGGGAGAAGCAGGCGCGCGTGCATGAAATCCCCGCCCACTCGGGTGACGTAGACGACATGAATCAGCCCCGACCCGACGCAGGCGGCGAGGACGGCGACAGCGCCCCGGTCCCGGCCGCTTGCGGAGCGCAGCAGTGCGAGCACCAGGACGCACAGCGCCGCCGCGGGTACCCAGAGCCAGTACGGCTCGACCAGGTTCAGCAGGTACGTCCACCCCCTGTGCCAGCGCGATTCACCCGCGCTCTTCGCCAGCGCCGTGGTCGGAACGAGGGCCGCGAAGTAGCCCGCGCGGAAAACTTCGTACGCGGCCGGGAGGGCCACGGCCCAGACCAGGGCTGTCAACGCGCGCCACCGGCGCGCGGGCCAGCGGGCATACACGAGCGCGGCCAGGAGGGCGACCGAGAAGATCGCAAAGTCCGGCCGCACCAGCGGGCCGAGTCCGACCAGGACGGCTATTGGGGCAGGTTGCCGGAGCGCACGTCCGAGTCGTCGCCGCGTGACAGCTTCGGATCCGAACGCGATGCACTCCACGAGTCCGAGGAAGGTCAACCCGAGCCAGGCGAAGGAGAGCCCGGTCTCGAGACCTGAAGAGGCGAAGTCCCAAAACGGAGGAAGAGCGAGCACGACGAGCGCCCCCACGGGAACTCGCGCCCGCCCGCCTGCATCCGCCGGGGCGTCCCACAGGCGGGCGCTGCCCAGTGACGCCGCCGCCAGCCCGACGCTCGCAAAACCCATCCCGAGCAGCACGGCGACCCACTCGAGAGGGAGCCCGAACGTGAGCTTCTGCCCGACCGTCAGCAGTGCGATCCACAGGGGGCTCGTATAGGCCTCGACGCGCTCGCCGACGTTGAATACCGGACCGTGGCCGTCGAGCAGATTCTGCGTGACGCGCAGATTGATGAACCCGTCGTCGGACATCCAACGGTGAGACCAGGCCACGACCGCGAGCGCGAGCGCCGGGAGGAGAATTGCCACGCCCCTCAGCCAGAGCTCGTTCCGGCCCTTCAGGCGCGAGAGCATCGCCGGAAGTGAATCAGGGCGCGAGCCAGGCCCATAGCAGCCCCTGCCCCCAGAAGTCACCCTTGTCGGGGTTCGTGTCGCCCGGCGCCGCCAACACCTCGTAGCCCATCGCCCGGAGACGATCGGAGGCATGGCGCTTGGCGTTGCCCGCCGGGCAGCCGGCCGAGTGATACTCCAGGACGACCGCGCGCGGCCGCGCGCCGGCGAAGCGGTCGTCGTCCAGCAGTGCCCACTCCGCCCCCTCGATGTCGATCTTCGCGAGGTCGGCGCCCCCGAGGAAGGGGAACGGGTCGCGGGCGGCCACCTCGATAGTGGCCGTGCCCCCGCCCCCGCCAAGCGCGGCGATGTGGCTGCCGATCGAGCGGCCCGCCACGAGCGCGACCGTCCCGTCCCGCGGCTGCGCGGCCGCCTCGACCAGCTCCCAGCGCCCGGCCAATCCGTTCACGTCGATCGTGCGCCGGATCAGCGCCGCCTGCTCCGGCTCAGGCTCGAAGCTCACCACGTGGCAGCCCGGGAATCGGGTCAGCGCGAACGCGCCGAAGTAGCCGAGATGTCCACCGAGGTCGATCACGTACCGCGGCCGCCCGTGCGCGTTCGCGACCTGACCGGGCGGCTCGTAGCAGCGCTCACGGAAGATCTCGAGCAGCGGGAACATGTCGTGCCACTCGTCATCGCGGTAGTTGTGGCGGACGTGGACGCGGACGTCGGTGCCGCGCGGCCGGTAGAGGCCAGGCGCGCGGCTGCCGGAGAGCTCGCGCCAGGCGAAACGCAGTGGCTCACGGACGAGGCGGGCGTAGTCGAGCACGGTGAGCGCCCGCGGCCGGAGCCCGTCGCTCACGGGGCGAGCTCTCGATACAGCGCGTGGATCGCGTCCACGTGGCGCTCCATGGGGAGGACGATGTCGTCCCGCCTGGCAACCACGCGGCGGTGCATCTCGAGCACGCGCTCCGGCTCGGCGATCAGGCTCGCCATCAGCTCGGCCAGGCCCTCGGCCGAGCACGAGTCGTTCAACCACGCGGTCTGACCCTCGCGGGCGTACTCCACGATGCCGCCAAGCGGGTTGGCGATAAGCGGGAGGCCCTTCGCGAGCATCTCCACCCCGGCGTAGCCGAACGCCTCCTCCCAGACCGACGGCATGATCCCCACGTCCACCTCGTCGAGCAGCTCGCCGACCTGCTCGCGCTCGTATGCCCCGCGCAGCTCCACCGCGGGGTTGCGCTCGAGCTCCGGGAGCACGTGGCCGCTCACGCGTCCGTAGACCAGCAGCCGGAAGGCGCCGTCGAGGCCGCGCTCGCCCAGCGCGCGCAGCGCGCCGGCCACCACGTCGGCGCCCTTGGTCCGATCCACGCAGCCGTTGAGCGTGGCGAATGTGACCGGCGCGGGCGGCCGCGTGAGCGCGCGCGGGCGCAGCCGCTCGATGTGGGCGAGGGTGAAGCGCAGCGTCCTGATCCGATCGCCGCTCACGCCGCGCTCGCGGTAGATCTCGGCCACGCGCGGGGACTGGGCCACGAGCCGGCCGACCCGGCCGAGGCGCTCCACGTTCACGTCGCGGCGGCGCTGGAAGGCGGCAGCCAGCGCGCCGTTCGCGGGTGCGGCGGCGGGCGCAGCGGCATCCGCGGCCGGCTGGCCGCCGGCAGCCGGCTCGGCGTCGGCGGCCGGCGCCGCGCGCCGGTAGAGCGCCCCCACCAGCGGGTTCAGCGCCCTGAAGCTCGCCCCCTGGGGCACCCGCAGCCGGCGGCGCAGCGCCGCCTTCTCGTAGTCGAACGTCCGGGCGATCAGCCGCTCCGGCCCCTCCGGCGCGCCGGCGTTGCGGGCGGCACAGTCGGCGCCGACATCGAGCCGCGTGCACAGCCCCCCGCCGGCGTCCACAAGCCGCACGGTCGAGCAGAGCGGGAAGTAGTCCTGGAGCGTCATGAGCGTGGGCACGCCCGCCGCCGCGGCCACGTCGATGTACGACGACGGCAGCCCGTGCAGCTCCTGGAAGTGCACGACGTCGGGAAGCAGCTCGTCCAGCGCGCGCTCGAACGCGGCCTCCATCCGGCCCTCGTTCAGCTCGCGGTCAGGGTCCCGCGTGCCCTCCCCCTCGCCGGGCACCAGCGGCGCGTTGACCAGCTCGTACATCGCCACGCCGTCGCGGCGCCAGCGCTTGAGGCGCGGCCCGGAGATCCGCGGGTAGTGGCGGCCGGCGAAGAGGTAGGCCACCTCGTGGCCGCGCGCGACCTGGGCCGCCATCAGGTCCTCGGCGTAGAAGATCAAACCACCCGGTCGCCACGGCGAGAACCCCCACCCAACGTGCAGCACGCGCATGCGGCCCGATCCTATGGGCTGTGCTTGCATTCCCGCCCGTGGACGCCGCCTGGCCGCAGGTCTCGATCGTCTTCGTCGCCTACAACCGCCGCGACAAGCTCGGGATCTCGCTCGAGCACGTGCTCGACCGGCTCGACTATCCCGCCGACCGCCTCGAGGTGATCGTGGTGGACAACGCGTCGGAGGACGGGACGGCTGAGATGGTCCGCGAGCGCTTCCCTCAGGTCCAGCTGATCGTGAACCCCGAGAACGTGGGCGCGAGCGCGTGGAACGCCGGGATGACCGCGGCGCGGGGCGACTGGCGGCTGATCCTCGACGACGACTGCTACCTCAGCGGCGAGGCGCTGAAGGTGGCCGTGCGCCGCGCCGAGGAGCACCGCGCCGACCTCGTCTCGTTCCTGATCGGCTCCTCCGAGGGGCCGGGCTACTTCAACACCGGCAACTTCAACCCCGGGCTGCTCGGGTTCGTGGGCTGCGCCGCGCTCTTCAGCCGGCGGGCGATCGAGACAGAGCCGTTCTACGACCCCAACCTCTTCATCTGGGGCAACGAGGTCGAGCTGACCATGCGCCTGCTCGACCGCGGGTTCCGGCACCTGTACCTGCCCGAGGTGGTCGCCGTGCATCAGAAGGCGATCCCCGACGACGACGAGTTCCCGCTCGTGTTCAACTCCACCAACCAGCGCCACTGGGCGTATTCGGCGGGCAAGCTCATGCAGCCGGCGGACGCGGTGGTGGTGCTCGGGCGGCTGCTGCTGCGCACCGCGATCGACGCGCGCAGCAAGGACCGCCGGCTGGTGGCGGTGCTGCCGCAGATCGTGGCCGGCTTCGTGCGCGGGCTGCGCGCGCGACGGCCGCTGCGCCCGGCGGTCTCCACGCTGTACCGGACCGTCTGCGCCGACTTCTCCAGCCCGTTCGCGGTGATGCGCACGCCGGTGCAGCGGCTGCGCCACCGCGGCGACCCGGACGGCGCCCAGCGCGCGCGCGACGAGCGCCGGGCGCAGCGGCTCGAGCGCCTCGCCCGCTACTACCCGGCGGGCGCAGACGTGCTCGAGGTCTGAGCCAGCAGCTCGCGGTAGACCTCGAGCAGCTCGGCCACGTGCGCCGCCATCGGCGGCACCAGCTCGTGTCGTCGCTCCACGATCCGCTTGCTTAGGCCCGCCACCTGGCCCGGATCGCGCGCAATCGCGGCCATGATCGCGGCCACCCCCTCGGCGCTGCGGTCGCGGTTGAGCCAGCCCGTCTCGCCGTCGCGGGTGTACTCCACGATGCCGCCGACGGCGTTGCCGATCACCGGGATCCCCTTGGCCAGCAGCTCGACCCCGGTGAAGCCGTGGGTCTCCTCCCACACCGACGGGACGATGCCCACGTGGAACCCGTCGAGCAGGGCGTCGAGCTGCGCGGTGGAGTAGGCGCCGATCGTCCGGGCGAACGGCGAGGCCGCGATCCGGTCGGCCACGGCCGGGTCCACCTGGCCGGCGACCGTCAGCGTCAGGTCCTTGTCCGTGAGTCCCGTCGCAGCGAGCCGGTCGAGCGCGCCCGCCACCACCTCGGCGCCCTTGGCGATCGTGGAGCAGCCCGCGAGCGTGACGAACCGCACCGGCCCGGCGACCTCCTCGATCCGGCGCGGGCGAATCGACTCGAGCCGCGTGAGCGTGAGCCCGATCGTGCTGAGGTGGGCGGCGTCCACGCCCAGCTCGGTGTAGATCTCGGCCACGCGCGGCGACACCGCGAGCAGCCGGTCGACTGCGCCGAGGCGCGCCACGTTCACTTGGCGGCGCAGGCGGAAGCCCTCGATGTCGCCGCCGATCTCCTGCGCGCTCGGCACGGCGCCCGGCGCGGGCGGCCCATCCTCGGCTCGGCGGCGGCGCAGGATGTCCCGCGGCTTGGGCAGCCGCTCCACGGCGGGGAAACGCTGCTCCAGTCCGCGCCGGTGAAAGCCGACCGTCCCGATGACCGGGTCGAGCGGCCCCGGCGCGTCGCGGCAGCAGCGCACGCACTCGGGGGCGGGATCGCGGCGCATACAGATGTTGCCGCCGGCGTCGAACAGCTTCAGCGTGGGGCAGAGCGGGAAGTAGTCGTGCAACGTCATCACCACCGGCACGCCCGCGTCGCGCGCCGTCTCCAGCAGGCTCGACGGCAGCCGGCCGAGCTCCTGCACATGAACCAGGTCGGGCCGCGCCTCCGCCAGCACCTCGCGGAAGAGCCGCCCCACGCTCGGCTCCTCGAGATCGCGGCGCGGGTGGCGCGTGCCGCGCTCGAGCGGGCCGATCTGAACCGGCGAGTTGAGCAGCTCGTACACGCTCACGCCGTCGCGGCGCCGGCGCCGCACGCTGGGGCGAATCAGCGGGTAGTTGCGCCCGGCGCAGAAGTACGAGACCTCGAGGCCGGCGGCCACCTGCGCAACCATCAGGTCCTCCGCGTACGCCAGAAGCCCGCCGTGGTGGAACGGGGTGTAGCCGTGGCCTACGTGCAGGACGTGCATCGCGCTCACGATCCGCCGCGGCCGCTACCGCGGCCGCCGCGCAGGCGCCGCAGGCCGCGGCTCGCGGCCCGCAGCGCGCGGAAGGCCGCCCGCGCCGCCGGCGGCCCCAGCTCGAACGAGGCCTCGCGCCAGCGGCTCACGGTGTCGAAGTCGCGCTCCACCGGCCGCCCGAGCTTCTCGCGGCTGCGCATCAGCACATCGGCGAGCGCGAGCGGCGGGGCCAGCTCACGGGTGCGCGTCTCGTTCTGGTCGTCGGTCACGGGGATCCAGCCGAGCGCGGCGGCCTCCGCGCGCGTCGGGTGGTTCACCAGCAGGTGGCCGGCGAGCACGCCCGCCGCGCGCACGTGCTCCACCTGCTCGTCCAGCAGGCCGCTTCGCTCAAGCTCCTCGGCGCAGGTCACAACCGTTGCCTGGATGCACTCGCACAGCGCGGCCCGCCGCGGGTCGGCCGGGAGCTCGCGCAGCACCGGCACGATCCGGTCGCCATCGCGCCGGTAGCCGGCGCACGAGCCGTGGTCCGCAATCGCCAGCACCTGCTCCACCAGCGAGGTGCTTCGCCACAGCCAGCCGTCGCTCAGGTGGCCGGCGTTCGCCTCGTCGTCCTCGACCAGGAACGCCCGGTAATCGCCCGCCTCCGCGATCGGCAGGCGCCCGCGGCTCACTCCGAGGTAGAAGCCGAGCGGCGCAGGATCCGATCCGTCGCCCGCGAGGATCCGCCGCAGCGCCGCCTGCGCGGTCAGGCGCCAGCCCACGTCCACGAGCGCCCAGCGCCCGGGGGCGCGCAGGCCCTCCTGGTCGAGGTAGTCCGCCGCGAGCGCCCTGGCTCGCGCAGCCCGCTCCAGGATCAGCGGCTCGATGGCCGAGAGGAGCGACCAGAGGCGCTCGAGCGACTCGCCGCCGAGGCGCTGGTCCGGCTCCAGCCCGTGCGCGCGCAGCTCGTCCGCCACCTCGCCGGCGTCGATCTCGAGCTTGGCCAGCAGCGCGCGCGGCGGCGCGGGCTCCGGCTCGAGAAGCCAGCGCAGCGACTCCCGGTCCACGCGCTCGACGCCGGGCAGCAGCCACGCCTGCCGCGAGCCGTACAGGTAGCACAGCTCCGGGTCGCCCTCGCGGTGAAGGGCGCGCGCCACGCGCAGCATCACCTGCGCGTCGCGCGACACGAAGTACAGCCGCTCGATTCCCTCCTCACGCGCGCGCCGCAGGACCCACGCCACGAAGCCCGCGAACAGCGGCCCCGCCACGTTGGCCGCCACCGACGCGGCCTCGGCGCCGGCGCCGGCCTCGCCATCGGCGGCCGCCTCAGCCTCCCCAGCGGCCCCACCCTCGGCGGCGTGCGCCACCCGCGCCGCCCGGGTGGCTCCGGCCAGCCGCGCCGCCACGACCCGCGGCGCGCCCAGGTTGGCCACCAGCTCGTGCTCGAAGCGGTCGAGCCTGCCGATCGTGAGCGGCTCCACCGCGATGCCGCGCGCCCTGGGCGTGGCGATGTCGGTCACGGGGTCGTCGCCGGTGTGGACCAGCTCGCCCGGCGCCAGCCCCTCGGCGCGCAGCACGTGGTCGAAGAGCCCGCCGCGGCGCTTGTCCACCCCCAGCTCGCCGGAGACATACAGCGGGTCGTCCGGCGCCGCGATGCCGAAGCGCTCGAGCGCCGCGCGGATCCGGTCGGCCGGTAGGTACATGTCGGAGACGAAGAGCACGCGCTCCCCGGCGGCCCGAGCCGCCCGCACGCGCTCGGCCCCGGCGCGCACCGGGCGCGCCTCGGTCTCCTCCACCTCCAGCTCGGCCCGGCGCAGATCGTCGGGGTCCACCCCGAGCGCGCGGAGCCCGTCGAGCTCGGCGTAGATCGCGTCGAGCCCGACCGCGTCGGTGCCGGCCCGCTCCAGCGCGCGCTCCTCCGCTTCGCCCCGGCGGCGGCTCAGCTCGGCCACCAGCTCGGCGCGGCCGGCCCGGTCCGGCGGCCCTGGCACGGCCAGCTCGGCTGCCGCGCGCAGCACGTCGACCGGCCGCGCACGGGTGCGGACCAGCAGCGTGTCGAAGACGTCGAAGGAGTGGGCGCGGGCCACCGGCGCCTCAGGTCGATGCGCGCGCTTGCTCGAGGTTGCGCACGATCTCCTCGCCGGCAGCCCGGCGCTCCGGGTCGGTGGCCCAGCAGATCTCGGTGCCGCCGTAGCGGCGCTCGACCTCGGCCATGTCGGGGTTGCGCAGGTCGAAGCCCCACTTCTCCCGCCAGTAGCGATAGTGGTGGCGCAGCCGGGCGAGCTGCGGCCGGGTCATGTGCCCGCCGAGGTCCACGCCGAGCCCTGCCTCGACCCGGTCGCGCACACGCGCCGGGAGCCGCCGCGCCGCCCGCCGCGCCAGTTCGCCGGCGGCCTGGCCGCGCTGGCGGTCACGGCCCGCCACGGGCGCGGGCCGGCTCTCCAGGTAGTGCACCACGCGCACGTCCGGGAGGTAGAAGTTCTTGCGGCCGAGCCGGCGGATCGAGAGCGACAGGTCCACGTCGTCGAACCAGACCGGGGCATAGCCGGTGTCGTAGCCGCCCACCGCCAGCGCGTCCTCGCGCCGGTACATCATGCAGCAGCCGCAGGCCGCGTCGACCTCGGCGGTCAGCTCCTCGGCATCGCCGGCGGTGCCCTCGCGCGGGCGCTCCACGCGGTGGTGCCAGCGCCGCCGGCCCACCGGCTCTAGCACCCGCGAGGGCCGGTCGTGAACGCCCTCGGGGCCCACCACGTCCACCCCGCAGGTGTGCAGCGAGCCCGAGTCCATCACCACCTTGGCGGTCACCACGCCCACCCGCTCGTCGAGCAGCATCAGCTCGAGCATCCGCTCGATCCAGCCGGGCGTCTCGACCGAGGCGTCCGAGTCGATCTGCACGCAGATCGCGCCCGTCGCCGCCTCCAGCGCGGTGTTGAGCGCCACGATCGCCCCGGCGTTCTCCTGCTCGATCAGCACCACCTCGCCGCCGAACGCGCCCGAGTCGCGCCACTGCGCGAGGATGTGGCGGCTGCCGTCGGTGGAGCCGTCGTCGACGATCACCAGCTCGGTGTCGGGGTGCGTCGTGTGGGCCGCCAACCGGTCGAGGACGGTCCCGAGGACGCGCTCGTTGTTGTAATTCGGCAGCAGCAGTGAAACGCGAGTGGCGTCCATGACAGCTCCCAAAGACCATAATCCCCCGCGCGTGTCGGTCGTTGCCCCCACCTACAAGCGCCGCGACGGCCTGCCCGGATTCGTGGAGCCGCTGCTGCGCGACCCGGACCTCCACGAGCTGGTGATGGCGGTGGACGGCTCCGACGACGGGTCCGTGGAGTGGTTGCGGGAGCGCCGCCAGACCGACGAGCGCCTCGTGGTGCTCGACCTGCCCAACCGCGGAGCGGGCCCCACGCGACAGGCGGGCGTGGAGGCGGCCACCGGCGAGGTGATCGTGCTGCTCGACGACGACGTGATCGCGGCTCCCGGCCTCGTGGCCGGCCACGCGCGCCACCACCGTGCGCTCGAGCCCAAGCTCGTGCTCGGCTACATGCCCAACGACTGGCGCCGCCTGCCGCCCGGCCGCCGCGGCATCGCGTGCATCTACCGGCGCGGGTACGAGATGCACCGCGCCGGCTGGGAGGCCGATCCGGCGTTCGTGCTCCACGGGCTATACGGCGGCAACCTCTCGATGCCGCGCTCCGACTTCCTGCGGGTGGGCGTGGTGGGCCTGGCGGTGGAGCGCGGGCAGGACGACCGTGAGTTCGGGCTGCGCTGCGCCAAGGCGGGTATTCGCCCGGTCTTCGACCCGAGCCTGGCGGCCGAGCACCTCTACGAGCGGACCCTGCCCCAGTTCCGGCGCGACTGCCGGCTCCAGGGGCGCTCGCGCGTGCTGCTGCACGAGGCGCACTCCGACCTCGTCGGGGATGGGCTGACGGCGGAGCCGGCCGCGGGCCACGTGGCAGATGCTGTCGGGATGGGCCTGCCGCGACCGCTCCGCCGCGTCTGGCCGCTGCTCGCGCGCGAGCCGCTGTTCACGCTCGCCACCGGCGCGCTGTCCGGCCTGTTCCACGCCGGAGTGCTCCTGCGGCACCTCGGCCTCGAGGTGCAGGCCGCCCGGGCGCTCGGCTCGCTCGAGACCATGAGGGGCGTCGTTGCGCGGGACTGAACCGGTGCCGGCCGGCCCGCCCGCCCCGCGCCCGCCGCCCAGCACCCTAGGCCTCCCCACGAGCGGGCCCGCCTGGTGGGTGCTCGCCATTTTCGTCGCGCTCCTCACAGCGAAGGTGTCGCTGATCTCGATTCAGGCCGGCTGCACAGTCGCGCTGGTCGTGGTGACCGTGGGGCTCTACGCACGGGACCGCACGGCCGGCCTGGTGGCGGTGTGGCTCACCTGGCTGCTCGCCCCGTTCATCCGCAGGATCTTCCTGCTGAGCGAGCCACTCACCGGCACCGAGCCGCTGGCGCTCGCCCCGTTCCTCGTGACCGCCGTGATCGTGGGCCTTGAGATTCAGCAGGTCACTTTGAGCAAGCGCGCGCGACGCATGATCCTTTGCGTCGCCGGCGGGTACGCGGTGGGGATGCCGATGGGCTTCGTGATCGCCCCTCCGGCGGCGGTCTTCGCGTTCTTCGCGTACATCACGGCCGCCGGCTGCTTCGTGATCGGCTACCGCGAGGCCAAGGAGGCGCGGCCGGTGCTGTCTCGACTGATGATCGCGATCGGCCCGTTCCTGGCCCTGTACGCGTTCCGCCAGTACTACGTCGTGCCGCTCCCCGAATGGGACTCCGTGTGGCAGAAGGCAGCGCAGTTCGAGACCGGGGGATCGCCCGAGGCGGGGCGCATCCGGGTGTGGGGAACACTCAACTCGCCGGGCACGTTCGCGCTCGTGATGGCGTTCACGACGATTTGCTACCTGACCATGCGGCGCCTTACGCCGTGGGCGTTCGTGGGGCTGCTCACGGTCCTCGGCGCCCTCGCACTCACGTACGTCCGGAGCGCATGGGTGGGTCTCGTGATCGCTTTGATAGCAATCGTCCTGGTCTCGCGCGGGGCCGCCCTCAAGCGGGTCGTCCCGCTTCTGCTCCTGCTCGTGGTACTCGGGCCGGTCGTGTTCGGAGGATCGACCGGGCAGGCTATCGGGGGCCGCGTCGGCACCTTCGGTAGCGTGGGCCAGGATCAGTCTGCCGGCGACCGGACCGGCGCGTCGCTTGCCCTGGTCCCGTTCGGACTTTCGCGACCAGGCGGAGTGGGGATCGGTCAGGCGGGCGAGGCGACCCGCCTCGGAGGCGGTGGCATCCGCGTGACCGACAACGGCTACCTGAGCACGCTGCTCCAGGTCGGCCCGTTCGGATTCCTACTCGTCATGATCGCCCTCGTGAGCACCTACCGAAATGCGTGGCGCAACGCCCGCCGGCGCCCAGCCGGGCTGGATCTCCTAGTTTTCGCGGTAATGACCTTCTTCGTGATCACCCTGCTCTCGGGCGACGCGTTCTACGGGTTCGGCGGAATGATCTTCTGGTACTTCGCCGGGATCGCGGTCCGGCGCTATGAACTTGCGGAGGTGCCTGCATGAGCCGCAGGTCGGTCAACGTGCTCCTCGTCCTCGGAATCGCGGTTCTCGTCGGCGGCGTCGCCTACGTCCTGTCCTCGCGCCAACCGGACCACTACGAGTCCATCGCGCGGCTGTACTTCGCGAAGGGAGCGCCGCCGGCGCTCCAGGTCCTCGGGCCGCAGTTCGGCGAACCCGACGTGAAGGAGGAGATCAAGCTGGCCACCGCCGCCTTCGACATGAACTCGCTCGACGTGGCTATCCGGACCGCGAAGGACTACCCCATCCTGAAGATGACGCCCGGCGAGGTCGCAGCCGATGTCGAAGCGCGCCCGGTCCGCGACACCCTGATCGTGGAGGTCGTCGCGACCACCTCGAACGGATTCGTGGCAGCCGTCCTCGCGAAGGACTACGTCACCACCTACTACAAGGTCAAGCGCGAGCGCGACACCGCACGCGCGCTGGGGGTCAAGCGGGTACTCCAGAGCCGCTACGGGTCGCTCTCCAGCGTCGACCAAGCCGGGCCGCGCGGACAGGCGATACAGGACCAGATTGCCCAGCTCGACACGCTCGCCCGTGTCGGGACGGCCGGGCCGCAGCTGATCGAGGAGCCGCGCCCGTCGACCATCCCGGTGAGCCCCAAGCCCACACAGAGCGCCGTGTTCGGAGCCCTCTTCGGCCTCGCCGTCGGCGCCGGCCTCGTGGCGCTGCGCTCCGGCGGGCGCAACCGCTCCGACGTGGACGCCGCGCGCCAGATGTCCGCTCGCCCCGCGTCGCACGGACCGCCGCCGCCATGAGCGCGAGGGTCGTCGCGGCCCTCGTCACACACAACCGCCGCGATGTGCTTCGCCAGACGCTCGCGGCGGTGCTCGCCCAGGACCGGCCGCCCGATGGCGTGCTGGTGGTCGACAACGCAAGCAGCGACGGCACCGCCGCCATGCTGGCGCAGGAGTTCCCCGGCGTGGAGGTGATCGAGCTGCCCGAGAACGTGGGCGGCGCCGGCGGCTACCACGAGGCGGTCCGCGCGGCGCACGCCGGCGGCGCCGACTGGATCTGGCTGCTCGACGACGACACGGTGGCGCGGCCCGACGCGCTGGCGCAGCTGCTCGCCGCCCTGTCGACGCTGAACGGAGCCGCAGCGCCCGCGCTGCTCGCGAGCCGAGTCGAATGGCGTGACGGCGAGCCCCACCCGATGAACCGCCCCACGATCAGGCGGCGCGACCCACAGGCACTGGTCGACGCTGTCCGGAGCGGGCTGCTGCCGCTGCGGGCCACCACCTTCGTGTCGCTGCTGCTCTCGCGCGCCGCGGTGGACGCCGCCGGCCTGCCGCTGCGCCACTTCTTCTTCCAGGCCGACGACATCGAGTACACGGCGCGCATCCTCCGCGGGGCGACCGGCTACTTCGTGCCGGCGAGCGTGGTGGAGCACCGTACGCCGTCGAAGCACACGGCCGTGGGCGACGACCGCCGCTTCTTCCACCACGCCCGCAACACGGTCTACATGCTGCGCGGCTCGGCCTGGGCGCCGGAGGAGAAGCCGGCCCTGGCGTGGTCGCTCCTGCGCTCGGCCGTCGAGTACCTGGGCGCCAACCGCGCCAGCCCCGGCAGCGTCAGGACGCTGGGCCGCGCGCTCGCCGCCGGGCTCGCTCGATCAGCTCCGCCCCCACCCTGATCCGATCCGTGCCCGTGAACGCGCCGCCGGTCACGAGCCGCGCCGCCGTGCGGGGGTCGAGCGCCGGGTCGCGCAGGGGGGCCGGAGCCACGAACTCGGCCTCGGGCACCAGGTAGCCGGCACGGTCGCGCAGCAGCCGCGCGGTCCACTCGAGCATGGCGCCCGGCTCCGCCCGCGCGCCGCCGGGCGGCGGATCCGCTTCCGCCAGCGAGCGGCGGACGAGCGCGGGGCCCGCCGTGGCGCGGATCGGCAGCAGCCGGACCTCCGCGGCCGCCATCGCCAGCTCCGTGGGCGCGCGGCGGTACCAGGCGGCCCGGCTCCGGTCCACCAGGCCGCCGCCGTCCACCACCACGCCCGCGAGCAGCGCCGGCTCCGGCAGCCCGGCCACGCGTTCGAGCGCCGCCGCGAGCGCCTCGGTCGCGCCCAGGCGCGGCTCGAGCGAGCGGTCATGGAACAGGATCCACTCCGGTCCCGCTGCGGTGCCAATGCCTTCCGCCAAGCTCTTGGGGATAGCACTTGCAGCGGTCGCGCGGCGCCACGAGCGGGACTATTCTCCTCGGGTGCGTCTTGGTGGTTCCCGGAAACCGAACGTCGCGCGGCTGCTGCGCAAGCGCCGGCTCGACGGCTTGCGCGACGCGCTGCGCTACCGCGAGCTCGCGACCGACGACGACGGCGTGGCGTGGGACGTGGGCGTGGTCGTGCGCGTGCAGGCGGCCGAGGCGCTGTCGGCCTTTCCCGCCGACGACGTGACGGCGGACCTGGCCGGGGCGCTGAAGGACCCCGAGCCGGCCGTCCGGGTCGCGGCCATCGGCTCGCTGCGCGGGCTCGGCAGCCCCGCCGTGATCGAGCCGCTGGTCGACTGCGCGATCGGCATCCCCGACCGCCACGAGGAGCCGGCGGCCCTGGCGCTGGAGCTGCTCACGGACTGGCGCGCCGAGGGTGCGCCCGAGGTGCTCGTCGCGCGCCTGCTTGCCCCCGACGCCCCGCCGCTCGACGAATCGCACCACCAGACGCTGGACCGCCTCCTCCAGGCCGACCCGCGCGGGCCGGGCGCGCGCGACGCCATCGCCGACCGCGCCGTGTCCGCGCTTCGCAACCCTCCGGGACCGACCGCCGCAGGCACCGCCGAGGCGATCCTGGGCCGGCTCGGCCCGGCCGTGGCCGACCGCGTGCTCGGACCGCTCACCGACGGTGCCGTGTCCCCCGGGCTCGTGCGCGCCGCGGGCTTCCTCGGCGACGCGCGCATCGTGGAGCCCGTGATCGCCGAGCTCGGCAGCGACGATCCCGAGATGCGCCGCTCGGCGGCCGGCGCGGCCGGCGCGCTCAACCACACTCGCGCGGTCCCCGCGCTCCTGACCGCCACCCAGGACGACGAACAGCCCGTCCGGGACGCGGCGTCCGACGCCCTCAACCGAATGGGCATGGCCGCGGTGATCGCCGGCTTGGCGGAGATCGTGGGCCGCGAGGCGGGGGCGAACGCGCTCAGGCACGCCGGGGACACGCCCGCGGTGGAGGAGGGCGGGGACACCCAGGTGCTCCCGGCGCAGCTGCTCACGCACACCCGCGACGCGGTGGACTCGGTGGCCGCCCAGCGGCCGTCGCCGGGCGAGCGCACCGAGGCGCCGGCCGCGGTCACCGCGCCGCCGCCCGCCCTGCCCCCGCGCCAGCCGCTCATCCGCCGGGGCGGCCTGGTCGACCGCCTTCTCGGGAGGGCGCGCTAGGCCCGAGCGACCGTGGACGGTCGGCCCGCCAGAGAGATGTGGACCCTGGCCGTCGACGCCGTCACGGCCGAGGTGGTGACCGCCTTCGAGGCCGCGGACGTCGCCGCCGTGCTCCTCAAGGGGCCGTCGATCGCGACCTGGCTGTACGAGGACCCTGCGCTGCGGGGGTACGCAGACTCCGACCTGCTCGTGGACCCGGACCGGATCGCGGCCGCGCGCGCGACGCTCACCGAGCTCGGCTTCCGTCCCGAGTTCGGCCCGCTGCCGCATCCTGGGATGGAGTCGCCGCCCTCACAGCCCTGGCACCGGGAGGGCTTCGCGGTGGACCTGCACGAGACCCTGCCCGGCGTGGCCGCCGACCCGCGCGCCGCGTGGCGGGTCCTCCGCTCCGGCGCCACGGAGCAGTCGGTCGGCCGCCGCACCGTGCGCGTGCTCGGCGAGCCCGCCCGCCTCGCGCACGTGGCGCTGCACGCCGGGCACCACGGCCCGCTCGCCGGCCAGCCGCTGGAGGATCTGCGCCGCGCGCTCGCCGTCGCCGGCCAGGATTCCTGGCGCAGCGCGCTGGAGGTGGCCGAGAGGATGGAAGCGACGGCCTGCTTCGCGGCCGGCCTCGGCCTGCTCCCCGACGGGCGGCGCCTGCTCGCTCGGCTCGGGGTCGATCCGTCCGCGGAGGCAGCAGGGCCTGCCGACGTGCCCGTCGAGGCCGGCCTCGCGCGGCTGCGCACGACCCCGGGGCTGGGACCGAAGGCCACGCTTCTTCGTGGCGAGCTACTGCCGTCGCCGGAGTTCATGCGCTGGTGGTCGCCGCTCGCGCGCAGGTCGCGCCGCGGGCTGATCGCGGCCTACGCCTGGCGCTGGGCCTACCTGGCCTGGCACGCACTGCGCGTTTGGAGACGTGGCGATCAGCACATATCCAGGCGCATGGATGTATCTTGACCTCGAAGGGGCAGGGGCACGAGGCCCCTGGGGTGAGGCCGGTGACAGCAATGACGTACACAAAGCCGCACGTAAAGGACTACGGCTCCCTGCTGCAGTTGACGGCCGACGTCCACGTCCACTTCACGGGGATGGTCTCCAACCTGGTGGTCGCCGCGCTCAGCACTCCGCTGGGCCACGGGGTCGCCGGCCAGGTCTCCACGGGAGGCCTGTCGGATTCGGGAGGCCTCGGCGGAGGGGGCCTCGGAGGCGGCGGAGGTGTGCCCGGCGGTGGTAGCAAGCTGCCGTTCACCGGCTTCGCGGCACTGGTCGCCGCGGGCATCGGCTCCTCGTTCGTGATGTTCGGAGCCGCGCTGCGCGCCGCGCTCCGGCGCCGGCCGCTCGCTCGAGCTAGGTCGCGCCCGTAGCGCGCTGGTACTCGAGCACGTCGGCCAGGATCTCGTCGAGAGTGCGCTCCGGCGCCCAGCCGAGCCGGTCGCGGATCTTCGAGATGTCGGGCACGCGCCTCTGCATGTCCTCGAACCCGGCCTCGTAGGCCTTGTCGTAGGGCACGTGCACGATCTCGGCCTCGGAGCCGGCCAGCCGCCGCGTCCGCTCGGCCAGCGCCTGGATCGAGATCTCCTCCTCGGCCCCGATGTTGAAGACCTCGCCGTACACGTCGTCGCGCTCCATCAGGTCTGCGAGCGCGCGCACCACGTCCTGCACGTGGCAGAAGCAGCGCGTCTGCGTCCCGTCGCCGTGGACCGTGAGCGGCTTTGCCGCCAGTGCCTGGCGCACGAAGTTGGGGATGACCATCCCGTAGCGGCCGGTCTGCCGGGGGCCGACGGTGTTGAACAGGCGCCCGATCACCGTTGGCAGCTTGCGCTCCTTCCAGTACGCCAGCGCGAGGAACTCGTCGATCGCCTTGGAGCAGGCGTACGACCAGCGGCCCTTGACCGTCGGCCCGAGCAGCAGGTCGCCGTCCTCGCGGTAGGGCAGCGCGGTGCTCTTGCCGTAGACCTCGCTCGTGGACGCCACGAACACGGGCCGCCTCTTCTTCGCCGCCTGGCCGAGCACCACCTCGGTGCAGTGAACGTTGGTCTCGATGGTGCGCACGGGGCTCTCCACGATCAGCTCCACGCCCACGGCGGCCGCCAGGTGGTACACCGCGTCCGCCGAGTCCACGAGCTCCGCCACCACCGGCGCGTTCGAAGCGGACTCGATCGTGTACCCGAACCCGTCGCGCTCCTTGAGGTGCCTGATGTTGTCGATGCCGCCCGTCGAGAGGTCGTCGAGCACGTGCACGCGATGCCCGCGCGAGAGCAGCTCGTCGCTGAGGTGCGAGCCCACGAAACCGGCGCCACCGGTGATCAGGAACCTCATCGGGCGCGCACTCTACGGCTCGATCACATGGCTCGGATCCGGCTTGCCCTCCGCCGGCGCCTGGCTGTAGTCGCCGAACGGGCCGTCGCGCTGCTCGATTGCGGCGCGCACGCCCTCGGACTCCACCAGCTCGATCCAGCGCCTGGCGTCGGGCGTGTTGCGCATCAGGCCGTCGAGGGTGGTCCCAAGCACCTGCGTGGAGGCGATGCCCGGGTTCTCGTAGGCCTGGTTGACCACGAGCTTCATGGCGGCGAGCTGTGAGAGCGGCACGGAAGCGAGCCGGCCGGCCAGCGCCGTCACCTCGTCCTCGAGCCGCTCGAACGGCACGGACATGTTGATCAGCCCGACCTCCGCCGCCTCGGCGCCCGAGAGCGGCGCGCCGGTGAGCGCGTGCCACTTGACGCGCGCCAGCCCCAGCCGCTGAATCCACATCCCCGTCAGGTAGCAGCCCCACATGCGCGAGTAGGGCGTGCCGATCCGGGCGTCGTCGGAGGCCACGATCAGGTCGGCGCAGAGGGCCATGTCGCTGCCGCCGCCCACGCACCAGCCATGCACCTGCGCGATCACGGGCTTGGGCGAGCGCCAGATCGACATGAACTTGGGCACCGGCCCGGTGGCCGCGGCGTTCCCCCACATGAAGTCCTTGCCCGGGTCCCACTCGCCGTCGGTGGTCATGCTCGCGTCCCAGTGATGGAAGCCGCCGGCGAAGTCGAACCCGGCGCAGAACGAGCGCCCGGCGCCGCGCAGCACGATCACCTTCACGGCCTCGTCGCGCGAGGCGGCGTTGATGGCGGCCTCGAGCTCCTCCGGCATTGGCGGCACGATCGTGTTGAGGGTGTCCGGCCGGTTCAGCGTGATCGTGGCCACCGCGCCGTCGGCGTCGTACAGCAGCGTCTCGTAGTCCATGGGGCTCCTCCGCTCGCTCAGTCGATGCCCAGTCTGTCGAGCAGCGCGTCGTCGCGCCGCCAGCCCTTGCGCACGCGCACCGACAGATCCAGGTGCACCTTGCGGCCCAGCAGCGCCTCCATCTCCTTCCGTGAGGCGCTCCCGATCGCGCGCACCATCTTGCCGCCGGCGCCGATCAGGATCCCCTTCTGCGACTCGGTCTCGGCCCAGGCGCGGGCGGTGACCACCAGCAGGCCGTCCTCGCGTTCCTCGGGCTCGTCCACCTCCACCTCCACCGCGTGCGGCAGCTCCTCGCGCGTGCGGGCCAGCACCTGCTCGCGGATCAGCTCGGCCAGCCGCACGCGCTCGGGCAGGTCGGTGTGCTCGTCCGCCGGGTACATGAACTCGCCATCGGGCATCAGCGCCACGAGCGCCTCCACCAGCTCGGGCACGCCCGCGCCGCGCAGGGCGCTCACGGGGAACACCTCGCCGTCGAGCTCCAGCGTGGCCGCCTGCTCCAGCGCGTCCAGCACCTGGCGGCGGTCGAGCACGTCCACCTTGTTGACCGCGATCACGTGCGGCACGCCCGCGGCAGCGATCGCCCGCGCGATGAAGCGGTCTCCGGGGCCCACGCCCTGCTGGCCGTTCAGCACCATCAGCGCCGCGTCCGAGTCGCGCAGCTCCTGCTCCATGCGGCGCTGCATCCGCTCGGTGAGAGGGTCGCGCGGGCGCTGCACGCCCGGCAGGTCCACCAGCACGAGCTGCCAGTCGCCGGTGGTGGCGATGCCGCGGATCGCCCGCCGCGTGGTCTGCGGGCGGTTGGAGACGATCGCGATCTTCTCCCCCACGAACGCGTTCAGCAGCGTGGACTTGCCCACGTTCGGCCGCCCCGCCAGCGCCACGAACCCGCTGCGCGGCATCAGGCGAGCCCGGCCATCACGCGGTCCTGGAGCGCAAGCATCTCGCCGCCGTCGGTCTCGTGGTCGTGGCCGCAGAGGTGCAGCACGCCGTGCACCGCCGCCTCGACCGGGTCCTCCGCGTGCTCCGGGCAGATCACCACGTCGCCCAGCTCGCGCGGCCCGGCCGCCGGCCCGGCCTCGTCGACCGGGAACGAGAGCACGTCGGTGGGCGCGTCGCGCCCGCGGTGCTCGCGGTTGAGCCGCCGGATCTCGTCCTCGCCCACGAGCGCCACCGCCACGTGCCCCTCCCCCACGCCCGCTGCGGCCAGCGCTGCCTCCACCGCCGGACGCAGGCGCGCGTCCTCGGTCCCGTGGATCTCTATCTCGAGCGTCAGCGGCTCTGCGAGTGCCGGTCGTACGCCGCGACGATCCGCTGCACCAGCTTGTGGCGCACCACGTCCTCGCCGCCGAAGCGCACGAACTCGATGCCCTCCACGTCGCCGAGGATGTCGGCGATCGTGACGAGGCCGGAGCGCTGGTCGCCCTGGAGGTCTGTCTGCGTGATGTCGCCGGTCACGACCATCTTCGAGTTGAAGCCGAGCCGGGTGAGGAACATCTTCATCTGCTCCGGGCTCGTGTTCTGAGCCTCGTCGAGGATGATGAACGAGTCGTTCAGGGTCCGGCCCCGCATGAACGCCAGCGGCGCCACCTCGATCGTTCCGCGGTCGAGGTACTGGTTCACGCGCTCGGGCTCCATCATGCTGTAGAGCGCGTCGAACAGCGGGCGCAGGTAGGGGTCGACCTTGGCCATCAGGTCGCCCGGCAGGAAGCCGAGCCGCTCGCCGGCCTCCACCGCCGGGCGAGTGAGCACGATGCGGTTGACCTCGCGCCGCGAGAGGGCCGCCACCGCCATCGCCACGGCCAGGAACGACTTGCCGGTGCCCGCGGGGCCGATGCCCACCGTGATCGTCTCGTTGCGGATCGCGTCCACGTAGTGCTTCTGGTTCACCGTCTTGGGCGCCACCTTCAGCCCGCGGTGGCGCCAGACCACGTCCTCGAGGATCGCGCTGGGGCTCTCGTGCTGGTCGAGCGCGTTGGTGATCGCCGCGATCGTGCCGGGCGCGATCTCGTGGCCTTGGCGGACCAGGTCCGTGACCTCGCGCACCACCGTCTCGGCCGTGGCCACCTCGCCCTCGTCGCCCTCGAGCGTGAGGATGTTCCCGCGCAGGAAGATCTCGGCCCCGAGGTGCCCCTCGAGCGTCTTCATGATCGCGTCGCCCGGGCCGGCCAGCTCCGTGGCCACGTCGTTCGTCAGCTCGACCTGCGTACGCACTATGCCGTCAGGCGCTCCTTGACGAGCGCGCTCACGCGCTTGCCGTCGGCGCGCCCCTGCACGCGCGGCATGACCATCGACATCACGCGGCCCATCTCCTTCGGCGAGGTGGCGCCGGTCTCGGCCACCACGTCGCCCACGATGGCCGCCAGCTCGTCATCCGACATCTGCTCGGGCAGGTACTCGCCGATCAGCTCAGCCTCGCGCTCCTCCGCAGCCACCAGGTCCTGGCGACCGGCCTCGCGGTACGCGCCGGCGGACTCGAGCCGGCGCTTGCGCTCGCGCTGGAGCACCGCCACCTCGTCCGCCTCTGTGCCGGCGGCCTCCTTGTGCGCGCGCTGGAGCTCGGACACGATCATCCGCAGCGCGGTCACGCGCTCGCGCTCGCCCGCCTTCAGCGCGGCGGTGGTGTCGGCCTGAACCCGTGCGAGCAGTGACATCGAGTCCAGTTTAGGCTGCAGGGAAGTGCGCCCCACGATCGCCACCTTCGACTGCTACGGCACGCTGATCGACTGGGAGGGCGGATTCGGATCGTTCCTCTATGCCAAGGCGCTGCGCCTCGGCGAGGAGCGGCCGGCCCCCGGCCGCGAGCTGCGCGAGCGCTTCGAGGCGATCCAGTTCGAGCTGATCCAGGGCGAGTACCGGCCCTACAGGGAGGTCCTCGCCGAGACGCTCGTGCGCTTCTGCGACGAACGCGGCTGGCCCCACGAGGACGGCGACGGCGTGGCGCTCGTGCGCGCCATGCGCAGCTGGCAGCCGTTCCCGGACACCCGGCCCGCGCTCACGCGGACGCGCGAGGCCGGGCTGCGGCTGATGATCGTCTCGAACACCGACCGCGACATCATGGCCCACAGCCTGCGCAACCTCGAGGTGCCGTTCGACATCGTGCAGGTGGCCGAGGACGTGCGCGCCTACAAGCCGGCCGACGAGGTCTTCGCCCGCGCGCTCGAGCGGATCGGCGAGCCGCCGGAGAACGTGCTGCACGTGGCGTTCGGGTTCAAGTACGACATCGGCCCGGCCGCCCGCGCGGGGATGCAGACGGCATGGGTCAACCGCCATCAGGAGCCGCCGCCGGGGGACGCTTCGTTCGACCACGAGTGGCGCGACCTCTGGGGGCTTGCGGAGCTGGCCGAGTCAGGTGCCGGTTAGCCCGACGGCCGCGTCGTAGAGCGAGCGGTCGGGGCCGATGCGCACGCAGCGGCATCCGGCCCGCCTACCCGCCTCCATGTCGCTCTCGGAGTCGCCGATCATCACGGAGCGCTCGAGGTCCACCCCGGGCAGCTCGCGGCTCGCCCGCAGCAGCATCCCCGGCTGGGGCTTGCGGCAGTCGCACTCTCCGTGGCCGTGGGGGCAGTGATAGACGGCGTCCACGAACGCATGCGCCCCCTCGAGCTCGGCGAGCATGCGCCGGTGAATGTCCTCCAGGTCCGCCTCGCTCATCCGCCCGAGCGCGATGCCGCGCTGATTGGTCACCACCACGATCCTGAAGCCGGCGCCGCGCAGCAGGGCGATGGCCTCCGGCGCGCGCGGCAGGAAGCGGAACTGGTCCCAGCTCTCGATGTACTCGCCGGGCGCGGCCGGGTGGTTGATCGTGCCGTCGCGGTCGAGGAAGGCAACCGGGCCGGCCTCAGCCGGCACAGGCGCGCTCCACGAGCTCACACAGCGCGTGCGCCAGCACGGTGTGCCCCTCCTGGACGTGGGGCGTGTCATCCGACGGCACACGCACGCAGATATCCGCGGCCGCGGCCAGGCGCCCGCCGCTCGCGCCGGTGAACGCAATCGTTCGCAGCCCGCGCTCGCGCGCGGCGGCCAGCCCGCGCACCACGTTCTCCGACCCGCCGCTCGTGGAGATCCCGAGCGCCACGTCGCCGGGCCGGCCGAGGCCCTCCACGTGGCGCTTGAATACCTCCTCGTAGGAGTAGTCGTTGGCCACCGCGGTCACGGTCGAGGAGTTCTCGGCCAGCGCCACCGCGGGCAGCGCGGCCCGGTCGAGCACGTAGCGGCCCACCAGCTCCGCCGCGATGTGCTGCGCGTCCGCGGCGCTGCCGCCGTTGCCGAACGTGAGCAGCTTGCCGCCGGCGGCGATCGCCTCCGCCACGACCGCAGCGGCCTCGGCCACGCGAGCGGGCGCGTCGCTCTCGAGCAGCGCCGCGATCACCGCGCCGCTCTCGCGCAGCCGCTCGCGGACCAGTGCCTCCGCCACGTCGTCAGTCAAGCGGTGCCCTCCACGTGCGCATCCCCTCCTGCACGAACGCGAACTCCTCCACCACTCCGCCCAGCTCCCTCATCGCCTCGGCCACGCGGTGCTTGTGGCGGTAGTCGCAGTAGAACAGGATGTAGCCGCCGCCACCCGCGCCCGTCACCTTCCCGCCGAGCGCGCCGGTCTCGCGAGCGGTCGCGTACATCGCGTCGATCGCGTCGGTGGTGATGCGCGGCGACATCCGCTTCTTCGCCTGCCAGGCGCGGTCGAGCAGCGCGCCGAACTCGGACAGCCTCCCGCGCAGCAGCGCGTCCTTCATGTCCACCGCCAGCTCCTTCTGGAGGCGCAGGCCGGCAAGGGTCTCCTCCTCGCCCCCCTCGAAGCGGCTGGTCTGGTCGTCGATGATCCGGCTCGACTCCCGCGTGCGGCCCGTGTAGCAGAGCAGCATGTTGTGCTCGAGCTCGTGCACCGTGTCGGGGCTCACGCGCAGCGGGTTGACCACCACGCGGTCGGCACCCATCTCGATGAAGTTGAAGCCGCCGAACGTGGCGGAGTACTGGTCCTGGAGCCCACCCTTGATGCCCAGCTCCTCGCGCTCGATCCGGTACGCCAGCTCGGCCACCTCGTAGTCGGTCAGCGGCAGGCTGCGGAACTCCTTCAGCAGGCCCACCAGCGCGACCATCATCGTGGAGGACGACCCGAGCCCCGAGCCGGGCGGCGCGTTCGAGTGGAGGAGCAGCTCGAAGCCGGAACCGGCCCGGCCCACGATCTCCCGGATCGCGGCCTTGGCCAGGTCGAGCTTGCCGTCGAAGACCAGGCGGTCGTCCACCCCGTAGGTCGCGGTCTGGCCGAAATCCACCGACTCGATCTGGATCTGCTCGTCCGCCCGCGGGCGCAGCGTCCCGTAGGCGAAGCGATTGATGGTGGCGTTCAGCACGAGGCCGCCCTCGCGCTCGGGGAACGGTGGGACGTCTGTGCCGCCTCCGGCGAAGCTGATGCGAAGCGGCGCCTTTGCTCGGATCAGTGAGGGCACGGCGACCCGGCGCACCCTAGCTGGGCGCTCCGCCCGGCGCCTGACAAGCTTGCCGCGTGCACGTGGGGGAGCTCATCCTGATCGCGGCGGCGATGCTCGCCGGCGGACTCGGCGCATCGCTGATGGCGCGGCGGCTGCGACTGCCGAGCCTGCTCCTGTTCCTGGGGCTCGGGATGGCCGTCGGCTCGGAGGGAACCGGCTGGATCCACTTCGACGACTACAACCTGGCGAGGACCGTCGGGGTGATCGCGCTCGCCCTGATCCTGTTCGAGGGCGGCCTGGCCACCGGCTTTCGGGAGATCAGGCCGGTCCTGCGCCCGGCGGTCGGGCTGGCGCTCCTCGGCACGCTCGCCACCGCGGTGATCGTGGGGCTCGCCGCCTCCTGGCTCTTCGACATCACGATCGTGGAGGGCATGCTGCTCGGCGCGGTCGTGTCCGCCACGGACGGCGCGGCGATCTTCGCGCTGCTGCGCCACTCCACCCTCGAGCGGCGCCTCGCGCGGGTGCTGGAGGGCGAGTCCGGCTTCAACGACCCGGTCGCCGTCCTCCTCGTGCTCGGCTTCATCGAGTGGATCAAGCAGCCGCACTACGGCGTGCCGGACATGATCGCGCTGTTCGCCGAGCAGCTCGGGATCGGGGTGGCTATCGGCGCCCTCGTGGGTGCCGGCGCGGTCTACGCGTTCAAGCGCGCGCAGCTCGACACGGCGGGCCTCTACCCGGTCGCGTCGCTCGCCACGGCCGGCCTCTCGTTCGGGGCCGCGGACTCGCTCGGCGGGTCCGGGTTCCTCTCCGTCTACCTGACCGGGCTGATCGTGGGCACCGCCACGATCCCCGCCAAGCGCACGATCGTCACCTTCCACCAGGGGCTCGCGTGGGTCGCCCAGATCGCGCTGTTCCTGGCGCTCGGGCTGCTCGTGTTCCCATCCCAGCTCGGCGACGTGCTGGTCGAGGCGATCGTGCTCACGCTGATCCTCGTGTTCGTGGCGAGGCCGGTGGCGGTGTTCGTCTCCACGGCGTTCGACCGCTTCAGCACGCAGGAGCGGCTGCTGCTCGGCTGGGCCGGGCTGCGCGGCGCCGTCCCGGTGGTGCTGGCCACGTTCCCGGTGATCGCCCACGTGCCCGACAGCCTCAAGTTCTTCAACATCGTGTTCTTCGCGGTGGTGATCTCCACCCTGCTCCAGGGCGCCACGTTCGAGCCGCTTGCCAAGCGCCTGGGCCTGACCACGAGCCAGCCGGCGCTGCCGAGCCCGCTGGCCGAGGCCGGCACGATCCGCCGGCTGGGCGCCGAGGTGCTCGAGTACCCGATCGGCCCCGAGGACGCGATCGTGGGCGCGCGGGTGCGCGACCTCGGGCTCCCGCGCGAGGCGGTGGTCAACGTGATCGTGCGCGGCGACGAGGCGATCCCGCCGCGCGGCGCCACACGCCTGCGGGCCGGCGACCGCGTGCACGTGCTGATGCGCCGCGAGGCGGCCAAGCGCGTTCCGGCGCTGATGACGCTCTGGCGCGAGGGCCCGATCGGCCCGCGCCCGCGGCCGCCGCGCAAGGCCGAGGGCCGTGAGCCGATCATGACCGCGCGCCCGTGGCGCGACGAGGTGGACGGCGACCCCACCTACCCGGGCACGATCGCCGACCGCCGCGTGATCGAGCAGCTGCGCGTGAGGCGCGACTGCCCGGGCGGCCTGTTCGTGCTCGACGACGGCCGCTACGCCCTGGCCGGCCCGGTCCTGGCCGTGGGTGGCCGAGCGCAGATGTCCGCCTGGGCCCGCCGCCGGATGGGCCGCGTAAGCCAGGACGAACGCGCCTGGCTGCAGACCGTGATCGGCGCCCTGGCCACCGAGGTGCCGGAGTAGGCCGAGCCTGATCCCTTTTACCCCCCATGGCGGGTAAAACGGATCGGTGATGTTGGACTTGACAAACCCACGCAGGTCTGAGACGATGGGTGTGTCAAGTCATGAAGAACTCGGAACTCAGCATCCCCAAGCTCGCGGCGAAGATCAGCACCGAGGCCGACGCCTACCGGTTCCTTGAGGACCTGCGTTGGAACGGTGAGCCGGTCTGCCCGCATTGCGCGTCGGCCAAGCCGCCCTACTTCCTGACCCCGAAGAACGGGACCTCTCGCACGACCCGCACCGGCAAGCAGTCCGAGCGGCGCGTATGGAAGTGCGCCGAGTGCCGCAAGCAGTTCTCGGTCCTGACCAACACGATCTTCCACGGGAGCAAGATCCCCGTTCGCACTTGGCTGTTCGTGGTCTTCGAAATGTGCGCCTCGAAGAACGGCGTCAGCGCCCGCGAGATCGAGCGCAAGTACGCCCTGACGCCTAAGAGCGCGTGGTACATGACCCACCGCATCCGCGAGGCCATGAAGCGCGATCCCGTCGCGGGTCTTCTCTCCGGTCGTGTCGTCGCTGACGAGACTTGGTATGGCGGCAAGCCTGAGAACCGACGCAAGGGCGATCCGCGACGGGTTGGCAAGCAGGGCGCGACCGACAAGACGCCCATCGTCGCGCTGGTCTCGCGTGAGACCGGTGAGGTTCGGTCCCGGTCGGTCCCGAACGTCACGGGCGACTCGCTCTCCGCCGTGATCCGCGAGGAGACCGACCCTGCCCGCACCCATCTTCATACCGACGAGTGGCCCCCCTACCGTCACCAGATCGCGCCGATGCTGGCCGACCACTCGACCGTGAACCACCACGCGGCCGAGTACGTGCGCGGCGATGTCTCGACCAACCAGGCCGAGTCGTACTTCTCACAGCTGAAGCGGTCGCTGGACGGGACGCACCATCACGTCAGCCGGGCGCACCTAGACCGCTACCTGACGGAGTTCGACTTCCGATTCTCAACTCGCAAGATCAGCGATACCGAGCGCATGAAGCGGCTTGCCGGTCAGGTTGGCGGGCGGCGGCTCAGGTACCGCGAGACGACGTAAGCCCCGCGAGCCATTCTTCGTGCTGGGTCCAGGGCACGACATTGCTGACCTGAGCGAGAAGCTGCTCGATCTTCTCGGCGTCAGCCGCGCGTTTGTCGTCAACGATGGAGAACAGGCCGTAGCCGCCGTTGCCGTTTGCCTGAGCGCGGCCCAAGTCGCCCAGGCGGGTATACACGTTGGAGGCTGAGTTCCAATGCGCGGTCACCGGTTCTAGGACTGCGTTGCGCTCAGGCACGTAGAACGTCACCTTGTGTACGCGCTCTGACTGGCCAACGAGCTTGCGCCGTCGGTGCTCGACAGGGACTTCACGCTCGCGCAGGGCCTCAGCTACCTCACGTTCGAACGCGTGGTCCTTATGGTCCGCCTTACGGGGGACGAGCGTGGCGGCTTGGGCGACCTGCGCCGATGCGGACGCGACCCGCCAAACGAGGTCACCGATCTGTTCGGCCGGCCCCACGCCGCTGAGGTTCCCGTCGTCGTCGTTCAAAGCAAACCCACGAGCGATCTGGGCAAATAGGTCTTCGAAAGCCCCCCGGTCTTTCGGCGGATGCAGGACTACATCGACGTACGCTTCGCCAAGATCCGAGACCTCGAACTGATCGCCACGCGGCTCTACCCAAACAACGATCGAATCGCCACGAGGATATTCGAGGGGGGTCTGGCAGCCGAAGCGGAACGCGTCGCCCTCGACAACCTCGCAATCGAGGTCATCAAGCAGTCGCTCTTGGATCAGATTGCGAACGGCTTCAGCGTTCATTGGATCTCTAGCTGGGGCATCGGGGATTCGTAGTCCGGATGGAAGTCGATTCGAGCGGCCTCACAGAACCGCTCGAACACGTCACGGTGATTGGCTTCGTCCAGCCCGTCAAGCGCCTTGGCGCAGTCGCGGCCATGACCTTCGATCCAAACGTGCTCGTGCTCGGCGCATTTGATGCTGGGAGCAAAGCCGCGATCGGCTGGGCACCCCATATTCCGGTGCTTCGTCGCTTTCGGCTTGATGTTCCATTCGAAGACATCCGCCTTCCGGAAATACAACTTGCAGACCCAGGCTCGTGCGTGCCTGGGATTGACGATCAGGTAGAGCGTGGCGACTCGCGCACCAGCTACGAACACGGGGGCCTGCCAGAGCATTCGCTTAGGGCTCATCTCGGCCCACACGATGCGGCGAGGCCCGGGCCCGCCCTCGCCGCCTGGAACGACCTTCTCGGCCGCGATGAACTCATCGACTTCCGCTTGGCTGAGGTCCACGTTGGGCGGCGTTTCGGCACGGTCCGACCGTTTCCTATGCGCCAGACAGTTTGGCGGTTTCTGCCCAAATCCGCGCTACGCTTGATCGCATGGCTGACGCCGACCCAGGCCCCACCGAGGGCAACGGGAAAATGGACGAGCGCGTGTCGATCCCGCTGGACCCCAAGACCGCGCTGAAGGCGCTCATGGCCGTGGACCCCGCCGAGGTCAACGGCAAGCCGAACGGCACGAAGGCGAAGGCGCGGAAGAGGAAGCCCGCGAAATCCTGAGGCGGTGTCGGACTACGGCACCACCGGGCCGCTGGCGCTGGTCGGCTGGATCGCCGGGACAGTGGCGCTGGCCTACATCGCCTCGAAGCCGCAGGACCGGCCGGTAGGAGATCGCGCCCCGTTCATCTGGCTGGTGGCCGCGTGGGTCTGCGGGCCGCCGCTCGCAATCGCCGTGCTGGTAGTCATCGGTCTGTTCTGACCGCCCTCGTGGGTTTGTCAGCGGCAACATCACCAACGGATCAGGCTCGCAGAAGAAGGGCGCTCCAGCCGCGGTCGGTCAGCCGGCGTGCCTCGCGCATCGGGGCGAACGCCGCGGCCACCTCGTCCGCCTCGTGCTCCAGGAGCCCGGAGAGAATCGCCACCTTGGGCCTCTCCCTCGTTGCCGCCGTCAAGGCGAGCAGTAGGGGACGCATGAGGTTGGCCAACAAGGTCTCCGCCAGAGGTGGCTCGCCGCGCCGCAGATCGAAGCGATCGACGCCGTCGAGCACCACCCCGTTGTCGCGCGCGTTGGCGAGCGTGGCCGCCACCGCGGCGCGGTCGCTGTCGTAGGCCCGCACCGGCGCAAAGCCGAGCTTGGCCGCCGCGATCGCCAGCACCCCCGACCCGCAGCCGAGGTCCGCGAGCGAGCCCGAGGGCTCGAGCTCCAGCATCAGCTCCAGGCAGAGGCGCGTGGTCGGGTGCGTGCCGGTGCCGAACGCCTGCCCCGGGTCGATCACGATCTCGTGCACGCCCGGCCGCATCGCCTCCTGCTCCCACGGCGGCCGCACCCACAGCCGCCCGCCGATCAGCACCGGCACGTGGAAGCGCTTCCAGCGCTCGGCCCAGTCGTCGGGCACCGGCTCGCCGCGCACCAGCACGCGCACGCCGCCCACGTCGGCCTCGCCCTCCGGCAGCGACGGCAGCTCGCCCGGCGCGCCGTAGAGCGCGAACTCGACCCAGCCGTCGCCGTCGACCTGCTCGACCCCGCTGGGAGCCAGTTCGATCACCGCCGCGAGCACCTGCTCGGCCGCCTCGGCGGGCGAGCGGATCGAGAGCCGGATCAAGGCGGCCTAGCGGAACGCGCGGCGCATGCGCGCGAAGATCGACCCGTCCTCGGCCGGGTCGCGCAGGTTCTCGGGCGACAGGGTCCCCTGGAAGCGCTCGAGCATGTCGCGCTGCTCGCGCGAGAGGTTGCGCGGGATCACCACGTTCACCATCACCTTCTGGTCGCCGCGCGAGCCGCGCCGCAGCGACGGCATCCCCTTCCCGCGCAACGTCACGATCGTGGCCGGCTGCGTGCCCGGCTCGATCTCGATCTCCTCCTCGCCGTCGAGCGTGGGCACCGTCACGCGGGTGCCGAGCGCCGCCGCCGGCGCGGGCACGTCCACCACGCTCACCAGGTCGTTGCCGTCGCGCATGAAGCGCTCGTCCTCGCCCACGCGCACGAGCACGTACAGGTCGCCGGCCGGGCCGCCGCGCTCGCCCGCGTGGCCACGGCCGGTCAACCGGATCCGCTGCTCGTCGGCGATCCCCGCGGGCACGTCCACGCTCAGCTTGCGGCGCGCCGCCCTGCGCCCGCGCCCGCGGCACTCGGCGCACGGCTGCTTGGGAATCTTGCCGTCGCCGCCGCACGTGTCGCACACCACCTGCCGCACGAGCTGGCCGAACGCCGTGCGCTGCACCGCCCGCAGCTGGCCCGCCCCCTCGCAGCGGGTGCAGGTCTCGATCGGCGTGCCGGGCTCGGCGCCGTTGCCGCGGCAGTGCTCGCACACCTCCACCGCGTCGTAGTCCACGTCCACGCTCGGGCCGCGCGCGGCATCCTCCAGCGAGATCTCGATCGCCACCGCCACGTCCCCGCCCTGGGCGGCCGAGCTGCGCATGCCGCCCCCGAACGGCGAGTCGCCGCCGAAGAACGCGTCGAAGATGTCTCCGAACGAGCCGAACCCGGAGAAGCTCGACGAGTAGCCGCTGGACTGGAGCCCGTCGTGCCCGTAGCGGTCGTAGACCGAGCGCCGCTCGGAGTCGGTGAGCACCTCGTAGGCCTCGGCCGCCTCCTTGAACTTCTCCTCGGCCTCGGGGTCGTGCTGGTTCACGTCGGGGTGCAGCTCGCGCGCGAGCCGGCGGAAGGACTTCTTGATGTCCCGCTCGTCGGCGCCGCGCGGCACGCCGAGCACGTCGTAGTAGTCGCGCTTCATTCGTCGTACACGTCGCCGACGAAGCGCGACAGCTCAGCCGCCGCCTGGCGCACCGAGGCGATGGCCGTGGGGTAGTCCATCCGGGTGGGGCCCACCACGCTGACGGTTCCGAGGTTGCGCCGCGCGATCCCGTAGTTGGCCGCCACCACGCTCCACGAGCGCAGCTCGGGCGCCTCGTTCTCGGTGCCGATCCGCAGGTACACCCGCGGCTCCTCGAGCGCGCCGCGCAGCATCGAGAGCAGCACCACGCGGCGCTCGAGCACCTTCATCAGGTCGTTGATCTGGGAGAGCTCCTGGAGCCGGTCCTCGGACATCAGCCGGGCGGCGCCGCCCACGTAGAGGTTGTCCTCGGCGGTCTCGTCGAGATCCACGAAGCCCGGCTCGAGCGTGACGAGGAACTCGCGTTCGGCGGGGGCCAGCTCCGGCGCCCGCAGCTTGGAGTGCAGCATCCGCGCGCCCACCGCCATCCCGCCGAGCACCTCGTTCAGGTAGCTGTGGGCCCAGCTCACGAGGCCGGGGTCGACCGGCTGCTTGTAGCTGATCACGCGCTTGGTCACGCCTCCGGTGGAGGTGATCACGAGCACCATCGCGACCTGCGGCTGGAGCAGCAGCACCTCCACGTGCTTGATCGTGGTGGTGCCGAGCGGCGGGGCCGAGACGATCGCCAGCAGGTTCGTCACCTGGGAGAGCTGCTCGGTGGTGGCGCGCATGGCCTCGTCCAACTCGGCCCGCACCTGGGGCAGCTGCACGACCGGCTTCTCCAGCTCCTCGCCGCCGCCCTCCTCGAGCAGCGCGTCCACGTAGAGCCGGTAGCCCACGTCGGTGGGCACGCGGCCGGCCGAGGTGTGCGGATGCTGGAGCAGGCCCAGCTCCTCGAGCCGCGCCAGCTCGGCGCGGACGGTGGAGGGCCGCCAGGGCATCTCGTAGTTCTCGGTGAGCCACTTCGACCCCACCGGCTGTCCCAGCGCCACGTGCGCGTCCACGAGGGCGCGAAGGACTACGGATTGTCGGGCACTCAGCTCCAGCTTCACCCGCCGAGCTTAATCTCAGCCTCGGCATTGCGGATGATCCGGTTCTCACCCTGGGCGGCCTCGGTCTCCACGACCGCGACCCCGTCCCGGACCTCCCGGACCGTGCCGGTCACCACGATCTCCTGCTCCGGGAAGCCCATCCCACGGAACTGGACCGACAGGCGCCGGAGGGCGCCGGGGTCCCCGCCGGCGGCCTCGGTCTGCGCCCGCGCGACCTGGGCCATCGAGTAGAGCCCGTGCAGGATCGACCCCGGCAGCCCCACGTTCTTGGCGAACTCCGGGTCGATGTGGATCGGGTTGAAGTCGCCCGACGCGCCCGCGTAGCGGTGCGGCAGGTACCTGTCCGGCGTGACTCGCAGCTCCGGAATCGCGTCGCCCTCGTTCACCCTCAGCCTCCTCGCACGATGTTGGTCCACGTGGCCCGCGCGGTCTCCTGGCCGTCCTGGTTCGTGGAGACCGACCCGAACACGTAGAA
Organism: Thermoleophilaceae bacterium; assembly: GCA_034663685.1. Taxonomy (GTDB): domain Bacteria; phylum Actinomycetota; class Thermoleophilia; order Solirubrobacterales; family Thermoleophilaceae; genus AC-37. Next base: position 3,615 of record JAXDJC010000219.1, on the reverse strand, counting down.
CTTCCGGCCGTCCTTCTCGTACATGTCCTCGAGGGTCGCCTTCGTGGTGACGGTGTCGCCGGCGCAGACCGGCTCGCCCCACACGAACTCCTGGCCTCCGTGGACCATCAGCATCAGGTTGATGCCCAGCTCCGGGTCGAGGATCGCGGGCCCCATCGCGCCGGCGGAGTAGACGACCACGAACATCGGCGGAGCCACCACGTCGCGGAAGCCGGCGGCCTTCGCGGCGTCGCGGTCCTGGTGCACCGGGCTCGACTCGCCCACCGCGTTCGCGTATTCGCGGATCTTCTCCCGGCCCACCTCGTACTCGAACGCCGGGTACTCCTTGCCGACCTTGCTCGTGTCCATCAGGCCCCGAGGCGGTGCGCGGCCGCGTCGGCCTGCGCGCCGCTCAGCACCTTGTCGAACGGGCCCGCGCTGGGGAACTGGCCCGCGAACTCGCGCAGCGCGCCCGCGTGGCGGCCCTCGACCTGGGCGATCGACGCCGCCACCTGGAGCAGGTCCGCCGACTGGATCTGCGTGGCCGCCCCGTTGTAGGCGCTCACGCCCGTGTCCTCGAGCTGGATGGCCACGCGCAGCACGTCTGCCTGGGTCTTCAGCGCCGGGAGCTTGGTCTTGGGCGGCGGGCCCGGCTTGGCGCCGAGCAGCTGAAGCGACTGGGTGAGCGCGTTCACGTGCTCGGTCTCGTTCAGGGCGATCGACTGGAGCAGCTTGGTCAGCCCCGGCTTCAGGCCCTTGACCGCCAGCGCGCGCTTGTAGAAGTCCGCCTCGATCTTCTCGAGGGTCAGCGCGAAGTTGACGATCCCCACGTCGCCGCCGCTGAAGGCGCCGTTCGCGCCGTGCCCGAGCGCGCGGGTGAGCGCCGGCCCTGCCGCCCCGGCGCCGTACAGCGCGCCGGCGGTGAGCGCCGTGCGCACGAGGAAGGCGCCGCGGGTGATGCCGCCCACCTCGATGTGGCCGATGCTCGCCGGGTTGGTCATCCGCTGAGGAAGGGTTGGATCTGGCGCAGGACGTCGGAGCTGGGAGACGGGTTGGCGAACGCGCCGTCGGGGGCGATCGGCCGGCCGAGGAGCTGGGCGAGCGAGGCCGCGTGGCGAGCCTCGACCGTGTGGATCGACAGCGCCGCCGCGAGGATCTGCTTGCTCTGGATGCGGCGGACCTGGCCGAGGTAGGCACCGGCGCCCACGGCCTCCACCTGCGCGGCGGTCACGAGGATGTCGGCCTGGTTCTCGAGCACGAACTGGAAGGGCGGCACCGGGGCCTCCCTGCCGCCCAGGCTCTTGAGGGCCCCGGCGAGCGTGGTGGCGTGGGCGTTCTCGTCGGAGGCGAAGCGCTTGGCCAGCTCGAGCGGGCGGCCGGTGAGCTTGCCGCTCGCGGCGGCGCGCTCGTAGAAGGCCACCTCGAGCCGCTCGAGGAACAGGGCGTAGCCCACGATCCCGGCGTCGCCCTGGCCGTACTGCTGGGTGCCCACCCCGGCGCCGCCGAACTGGTTGCCGGTCTTCTTCTGAGTGCCGCAGGCGGCCACCGCCGCCGCCAGCCCGGCGGCCACCGCCCCGCCCCCCGCCATGCGCAGGAAGCGCTTGCGTGAGGACGCGTCCGCGGTCAGCTCGTCGAGGGCGCTCGGCGCAGGCTCCATGGGGGCGGGAAGCTATCGAATGGGCGCGCCGGTATAGCGTTCCCCGCGATGAGCCTCACCTCCGCCGAGCACCGCGGGCTGCGCGAGCTGTATGCGTCCACGCGCCAACTGGCCGGCCACTGGGATGTGCTGGCCGAGCGCCTCGGGGGCAAGCAGGGCGCCACGCTGCACGAGGGTGCGGCGCGGGCGGAACGGCTCCTCGAGGAGCTGGCGGTGCGAATGGCCGAGCACGACCTCGCCGGCTTCCCCGCCGCGCAGAGCGCCGGAGGATCGCTCTCCTCGCTGCGCAACCGGCTCGCCGACGCCGCGCTCGAGCGCAACCAGGCCCTGCGCCTCGCGGTGCTCGACGTGCAGCACCTGGGCACGCTGCTGCCCTACCTCGCCGAGCTGGCCCGCGGGCGCGGCGACGAGCGGCTGGCGCGCTGGTACGGCGGCTGGAAGCGGCGGCTGGCCGTGGTGGAGAAGCAGGCCAAGGAGATGGCGGTGGCGGCGGGGCGGGACCCCGAGGCGGCGGTGGAGCCGCTGATCGACTCGCCCGCGGGACGCGCCGCGCACGGGCTGGCCTACGCGATCGGGACGGTCGGCGAGTGGGTCGACACCTCCGCCGTGGGCCGCGGCGCCCGCCGGGCGGCACGCAGGAAGGGCGCCAAAGGCAGCAGTTAGGAAGCGGCCCTAGCGGCGCGCGGCCATCACGCGGACCGTGCTGAGTGCCGGCCTCGCGGCGGCAGCGGTGGCGTTGGCCCGCAGCGGGCCCGCGCGGCGGATGCGGGCGCGGATCGTGGCCACGCCGTTCGCCGCGGTCACCGCCCTGATCCCGGCGAGCCGCACCCGCGCCCCGCGCACCGGCACCCAGCGGCCGTCCCGCTTCGCGTGAACGGTCAGCCGGTAGGTGGTTCGCACCCCGGCGCGCGAGAGGCGCGGTGACACGCGAAGCCGGAGCGGTACCAGTGCCGGCGACGCCTTGCCATCGCGTCCCGCGGGGCCCGGCTCGACAGGGACATCCGGGGAGTTGGCTCCCCCTCCGCCGCTGGCGCTGCCCGTGCCGGTGCCCACTGAGGCCGCCGTGACCGGAAGGCACCCGAACCGCTCGAGCCCGGAGTCGCTGACCGACGGCGGCCGCACCGCCGGCGCGGCGCCGAAGCTCGTGTCGGGCTGCGCGGCCATCGTGAGCCTGAGCGTCTCCCCGCGCCGCAGCGACGCGTCGTAGAGCCATGTGCCGCCGAGCTTGCGCCCGCCGAGCGACGCGGCCGTCACGTACGGCTGCGCGGGCGAGGTGCCCGGCGCTTCGATGGTGAACGGCGTGCCGCCGTCCGGCCGGATCTCGGCCTTCTCGAAGACCGGGCTGCCCAGCACGAGGAACGGCGCACCCGGCGTGACCGGGCCGAGCCCGAGCATCGACCACGCGAGCCAGCCGCTGAGGCCGCCGAGGTCGTCGTTGCCCGGCATGCCGTTCGGCTCCGGGCGGAAGAGCCGCTGGATGTCGCGCTGCTCGGACATCGTCTTCCACGGCTGGCCCGCGAACGGGTACATCCACGGGACCTGGAGATCGTGCTCGTTGCCGGGCGCGTGCTGGGGAAGCCGGTAGACGGTGCCGAACCCGGTCGCCTGGTTCTGGGCCTCGGGCGGCGCGGCGAAGAACTGGTCGAGCCGCGAGATCACCGCCGCGTCGCCGCCCATCCGGTCATAGAGCCCGCGCGCGTCGTGCGGCGCGAGCCACGAGTACTGCCAGGAGTTGCCCTCCTGGAAGCCCTCCTCGTCGGTCGGTGAGAACGGCGTGCGCCACGCCCCGCCGGCGTCGCGCGGGCGGATCCAGCGGGTCTCCGGGTCGAGCAGGTTGCGGTAGCGGAGCGAGTCGGCCACGACCCCGGCGGCGTCGGCCTTGCGCCCGAGCCCATCCGCCATGACGGCGAGCGCGAAGTCCGCCACGCCGAATTCGAGCGTGGTTCCGGCGTTGCCCGGGAGGTAGCCCTTGCTGCTGA
>JAXDJC010000270.1:0-2605 GCA_034663685.1 Thermoleophilaceae bacterium | reverse complement strand
CACCGCTTCTTCTGGTCGGAGGGCGAGCCGGCGATCAAGCGCTTCCTCGCGCTGGCCGATTTCTACACCGCCGCCGGCTACCTCGTGGAGCTCCAGCTGCGCTACCACCCGAGCGCCGAGCAGGAGGGCGACCTCGCGGCGTGGGAGGCGCACGTGCGCGACATCGTGCACCGCTTCGGCTCCAACCCGCGCGTGGTGGCGATCCAGGTGACCAACGAGGTGAACATCACGTTCTCCCCGGACTCCTCCGACGGCTCCTACAACGGCGCGCGCGACGCGCTCATCCGCGGCGTGATCGCGGCCAAGGACGAGGCCCGCCGGCGCGGGTACCGCCAGCTCGAGATCGGCTTCAACTGGGCCTACCGCAGCGAGCCGAGCGCCGAGAGCTCGTTCTGGGCCTACCTGCGCGACCACGGCGGCAAGGACTTCCTCGGCTCGCTCGACTGGGTCGGCGTGGACGCCTACCCGGGCACGGTGTTCCCGCCGGCGGCCAGCGATCGCGGGCGGGGCGGGCTCGTCAACGCGTTCAGCACCTTCCGCTGCTACGCGGCCACGGCCTCCATCCCCGAGTCGGTCCCGATCCACGTGGAGGAGAACGGCTGGCCCACCGCGCCGCCCGAGCGCAGCTACGACGAGCAGGCGCAGGTGGCGGAGACCATGGTGCGCACGGTGAACGACTTCCGCGGCACCTACAACATCAGCGACTACCGCTGGTTCAACCTGCGCGACGGCGACACCACCTCGCCCAACTTCCAGACCCAGTACGGGCTGATGACCGACGAGTACCAGCCCAAGCCGGCCTATCCGGTCTACCGGGGGCTGGTGGCCGAGCTGGGCCGGCGCTACGTCAAGCCGCGGCTGGCGCTCTCGGTGCGCTGCCGGTCCGGACGCTGGGCCGCGCGGCTCGGCGGCCCGGACATTGGCCAGGTGCTCCGGGCCGGCTTCCGGGTGGGCGACCTGCGGGCGGCCGAGGACGCCACGCCGCCGTTCGCGCGCTCGATCTCCGCCCGCACGTTCGACCGCGACCGCAGCCGCTGGTCGATGCGCGCGCGGGCGACGTTGATCGACGGGCGAGTGGTGGGCTTGAGCCGCTCGATCGGGCGCTGCGCAGATTGATACGTCCGCCGCTGTGCTCAAGGTCTTGCGTGGAGTTCCGAATAGAGACAAGAACCCCACCCGGGCAGGGGGGCGAAAGTTCCGTTAGCAGGCCTCAGCTCCCGGGGAGGGAATTCAGAGAGACCTGATGACCTACGGATACGAACGGCTGACAGGCCGAATCGAGAGTGAGCGCATCGAGCTGCTGTGCGAATGGCTCGAGGCCACGATCGGCCTCCGCCTCACCGCCTTCGCCACGAACGCGAAGCAGACGGAGATCCGCCAGATCGCACACGGCGACTCGTGTCCGCGCAGCGAGCTCGAGGCTCGGCTGCGCAACCTCTACGCCGTGGCCCGCTTTCTCGCCGTGCGAGACCGGCCGGCGTCGGCGCCCGAGTGGCTGATGGCGCCCAACCCGGATCTCTCCGGCCGCGCGCCCGCCGAGCTGCTGCGCGACGGGCAGTCGCCCGAGCCGGTCTGGTTCGCCGCCGCGCCCACCTTCTAGCCGGCGCTCAGACCGGCGTGACCGGGTTGTGCTTGTCCGGCCAGTCGCGTCGCTTGGACGCGCTCAGCGCCAGACGGCGGACCACCTCCGCGCGCAGGTCCTCGGGCTGAACGACCGCGTCCACCACCAGCTCCGAGGCCAGGTGGAGGATGTCGATCTCCTCGGCGTACTCGGTGCGCAGCTTCTCCACGAACTCGGCCCGCTCGGTCTCGTCCTCGATCGCCTGGACCTGGTTGTAGTAGACCGCGTTGATGGCGGCCTGCGGCCCCATCACGGCGATGCGCGCGCCCGGCAGCGCGATGCAGGCGTCCGGCTCGAAGGAAGGGCCGGCCATCGCGTAGAGCCCGGCCCCGTACGCCTTGCGGATCACCACGCTCAGCTTGGGCACCGTGGCCTCGGAGACCGCCGAGATCATCTTGGCCCCGTGGCGGATGATCCCCTGGCGCTCCACCTGGGTGCCGATCATGAAGCCGGGCACGTCGGCCAGGAAAAGCAGCGGCACGTTGAAGGCGTTGCAGGTCTGGATGAAGCGGGCGGCCTTGTCGGCGGAGTCCACGAACAGCACGCCGCCGCGCTGCTTCGGCTGGTTGGCCACGATCCCCACGGCGCGGCCGTCGATCCGCGCGTAGCCCACCACCAGCTCCTTGGCCCAGCGCTTCTGGACCTCGAGGAACGAGCCCGCGTCGATCAGCGAGTCCAGCAGCTCCATGATGTCGAACGACTTGTTCTCGTCGGCCGGCACGATCTCGCGGATCGGGCGCTCCGACGCCGGCTCGGCCGGGGGAGCGGCGGGCGGATCCTCGCGCCAGTTGGTCGGGAAGTAGGAGAGGTAGCGCTGGGCGGTCTCGATCCCCTCCTCGTCGGACTTGACCAGGAAGTGCCCGCAGCCCGACACGCCGGTGTGCATCCGCGCGCCGCCCATCTCCTCCAGGCCGACCTTCTCACCGATCACCATCTCGGCCATTCGCGGGGAGCCGAGATACATCGAGGCGTTGCCGTCGCGCA
>JAXDJC010000302.1:0-2947 GCA_034663685.1 Thermoleophilaceae bacterium | reverse complement strand
AGGCAAATGACCACCCGGTCAGGGTCGGGTTCTTCGCGGAGGTGACGGTGAAGGAGCAGGGGCTGCCGACTGTCACGCAGCCGGTCTTCACGATCACCGGATCGGGGCCATTCAGCTCGTTGCTTTCCGCGACGGCGTTGGCCCAGCCGCCGCAGCCGGTACCCGGAACTGCCGAGGCAGCGACGGTCGTAGTCAGACGTACGCGCAATCCGAGCGCATTGAACGTCGTGCGCGGCACGCTGAACGGCTGGATCGTACCGAGGGTGGGGGTGCCGGAACTATTCATGGTGAAGATCGCGGCCTTGTTGGCATCGATCACTTCCCACTTGTACGTCACTGGCGTACCGATACCGCCCGGCAGATCAGCGGCACCGGCAACGCGAAGAGCCGTGGTGAAGACGGCGTTCGGATCAGCGACGGATGCCGGACTCGGTTCCTGGACGGTGAGGACGTACGGCCGTACGGTGTACTTGAATGGAGAGATGCTGAGGGGGAGATCGGTCACCGACCTGAAGGAGGTATTGTCGTATGGGCCGTAATGCGTGTTGAAGGCGAGCGTACGCTCGCCGCACGTCCCGACGCCCATGGGATCATTGGGCAGCTTCTTATTCGAGCTGCTGCCAAGGGAGTCGGTGAGGACCCAATCGGTGAAGTGTCCTGCGACGGTACCGTCGGAGGCATCGAGGAAAGAGTCGCCGGCGACGATCGGCGCGGCGGAGCTGGCGTCCGGCTGGCGGAACAGAAGCGCCGTATTCGCGATCTGGAAGCGCGGCGTGGGGGCGATGAGAGTGACGTTCACGCTATCGCTCATCGACGGATCGGCCGCATTGGTGGCCGTCACGTGGCGAACCAACGGAAGCGAGGCAAGCGAGGTGACGCCGCTGTACTGATGCGGGACGGGGACGCCAGCGGGTTTTGTTTCGCTTGTGCCGTCGCCGAAGTCCCAAGTGATGTTCGCGGCATTTCCCGAGCTCAACGAGCTCGTAAACGTAAGAATGTCCCCGTAGTACGGACCGCCGGTAACAGTCGGGGTCTTCAGCGAGTCACCGGCCTTGATCTCCCACACATCGCCAAGACCGTAGCCACAGAGCACAAGGTAGATCTTGGAACCGATCTTGACCGGCAGGACGTCCAGGAACAGGTTGAAAAAGGGACGGGTATAGCCCTGCGGCGCGTTCGAGGAGTAGTACATCGACCAGAACGGCTGTTGGCTGCCGGGTTTGCCCGGCACCGGCATCTCAAACGGAATCTCGGTCAACGATCCGGGTCCCACTTTGTAGACGCGGATGTTCCAGGTGCCGACCGGCGGGATCTCTACTCCAAAAATCGCGAGATAACCATCGCCATAATGCATTCCTTGCGGAATGCCATAGCCATTAGTAGGATACCGTTTCTCCACGTAGGTATCACCGGAGGGCGAGACGACCGAGATGAAAGGACCCGAACCCGACGCCCCGTAGGCATAGAAGTTGGTCCCGTCGCTCGTGACCATTTTGAAGGTACCGCCGCCACCGGCCTCGAAGCGGATGACCGGCGTACCCGTGCGAACGAAATTGTCCGAAGTAAAGATCGCCAGGCCGCCGCTGTATTCGGTAATGGCCAGCCGCAAACCGGTTGAATCTTTCGCCCAGTTGTAGAACGAACGCCCGGTAATGTCGGGCTGTTTGACCGGCGCCGCCGGATTCTGAACGTCCCAGATCTGCAAGAGCGAATTCAGATTCTTGTCGCTGACCGCCGAGTAGTACCGGCCATCGCTCGTTTTCAGGGACATGATGTGGTCGGGAGTGAGACTATTCACCTTCACAGTCTGGGAGAGGCTCTGCATCCAGCCACCCCCCATGTCGCCGTTGTCCTTGACGACGCCCCAGCCAAAAGCCGAGTAGGCCAGATAGACGTTACCGCGATCATCCCAGTCGAAATCCCAAAGCCGCTCCTGGCCATCTTCGGTGGGGGTGATCCAGCCACCTCCGTTCTCCGCATAGAAGAACGTATCCCACCAAAGGAAAACCTCCGGCGGACCGAAAAAAGAGGGGGCTCGCCCGCTGCCTCCGGACACCGGGACTTGCGTCGCCGAGGACATGGCCTCCTGCGGCCTTGCGTTGAGGCGCGCGAAAAATCGGTCGGCGTCGTATACGGCCAACGCGCTGCCGAGGAGCGTGTAGAGGCGGTTCCGGCCGGGCAGATAGCGAGCCATTTTCGGGCGGGCCGTGCGGAAGTTCTGCTGATAATCATGCTCGATTTCGGCGTCAGCCCAGCGGCCCACAAACCGGAGCACGGGCGGATATCCGATCGTGAGCAGCGTCTCGCGGCCCGGGCACGTCGAGCAGAGCACGTCAGTATTCGGCGTCAATGCCGGAAACGCATAGTTCTGGGCGACCGCGCTCGAAGCGGCGACGAGCAGCAGAACGCAAAACAGGAACGACCTGTACCGAATCGAGTTCACTTTGTTTCCCCCAAAGGAGTTTTGATGGCGCGTGCGGCACCAGGAGTTGGCTCCGCCAGCGACGATGAAGCGCTGCCGGAGTGAATTGTTATTTTACACAATTCTGACGCCGTGTCACGAAATTTTTTATCAAAAAAAAAGCGGGCCGGAAATCCGGCCCGCTTCACAGCAACTGCGTGTTGATATCGACTACGGGAGAGGCGTGGTGTTCGTACCGGTGTACGGAGCGACTCCCGGAGTGCAACCCGGATCAAGCGGCGGGCAAACGAGCACGCCACCGGCCGGAGCGATCGGATTCGCCGGGACACCAGTGACGCCGACGGCCGGCGAGCAGCCGTTGCCAAGCCACGCTGCGTCGAAGTCGACGGTCAGGCGGTTGCCACCAGCGGCGCTACCGAACATCTCGATGATGACCCAGTTCTGGCTGGGACGCGGACCAACCGTGGCCGAACCAGCAGGCGCGAGGTTGCTCGTGCTGCCGGCGCCGGTGATGATGGTCGGAAC
>JAXDJC010000170.1:0-3961 GCA_034663685.1 Thermoleophilaceae bacterium | reverse complement strand
ACGCGAGCGACGGGACTCGAACCCGCGACCTCCGGCGTGACAGGCCGGCGCTCTAACCAACTGAGCTACGCCCGCTGAGCCGACGAGGGTAGCGCCCTAGCCGGAGCCGGCCGCGAACGGGTCCGCCCCCGTCTCGACCCGGGCGCAGCGTGGCCGCGGCGCGCGTGGCGAGCTTGGGGGCGGAGCACGAGCATCACCTGGAGCATCCCGATTTGGGTTCGCGCTCGACCGTTCGCCACGGCGCTCAAGGACCAGCGGTACCCACTCGCGCTGAACGACGTGCGAACCGCTTGGGCTACAAGAGCTCTTGGCCGAACGGATACGAGGCAGTCTCGATCTGGTACGCAATGATCGAGTGGTAGGCGCGGGGCGCGTCGAATGAGTAGTCCACCTCGATGTCCAATCTGCCGAGCACTGTCACGGTCAGACCAGGACGTAGCGCCTGCGAGCTACCGCTGGCGAGGGTCGGGGGGACGACCACCGCTACGGGCAGCACGCCCGGCTCCTCCTCCCCGCCCTCAGCTTGTCGCTGAACCTCCAGAAGCAATCCCGTCCAGCCGGGACGGAGGGAGACAGCCAGCTTGGGCTGGGACGCCAATCGGCCGGTGAGACACACGACATTCAACGCCGCGCGCTTTCGTGAAGGAGATCCATTGGCGCGAGTGTTGCCGATCGAATCAACGGATCTTTGAAGATCCACCGATCAGTTTCAGTTGTCGGAGCGGTGCGGGTCCCAAACCGGTGCATGCCGCGCGAGGCATGCCCTTAATCGGGTCCAGCGCCGTAGGGATCTATCGCAGACGCCAGACCACGCGGTTCACCCCCTTCGCTTCCGTTGGGAGTGGGACCAGTTGGCCATTGCTCAAGATTAGTTGAGCAATCCAGTCTGTCAACCGCGCTGGATCACCTGATTGATCGGCTTGCGCAAGCGCGCCATGCTGGCGCCTAAAACCGCAACCGACTTTCCTAAAAAGGGTTAGAGTGGTCACCCCGGCCGTGCACTGGAAGGAGAAGGTGTTGACCGTTCCGGTCGATATCACTGACCCCGTCATCGCGAAGGCTTTCGCCCACCCCCTTCGCATAGAAATCCTCGGGCTCCTCGAGGACCGTGTCGCGAGCCCAGTGCAGCTAGCAGCCGAGCTCGGCTCAGGGCTGTCGCAAACCAGCTACCACGTGCGGCAGCTGAAGCGCCTGGGGCTTATAAAGCTCGTCCGGCGTCGAATGCAGCGAGGGGCCGTCGAGCACTACTACACGGCAACCGTACGTCCCACAATCCCCGACACGGCTTGGGCGCGGACACCGCGCCTCGTGAGGCGCGCCCTCGTGGGCGGCAAGATCGCCCAGACCGGGAGCGAGGTCGCGGCCGCGGCAGAACGGGGTGGGTTCGAGCGCGACGGGGTTTACATCACCCGAACACGCCTACGCCTAACGGCCGAGGGCTGGAAGACCGTCAATCGGGAATTCGCGAGGGCCCTTCAACGCCTCGACGCGATCAATGCCGCTGAGAGCGACAAGCTTGCGCAGAATCCAGGCGTGGAAACGATCGAGGCCACCACTGTCATGATGTTCTTCGAGTCGCCACCACCGGAGTCGTTCGAGGCGCCGGGCGGCGCCGGTGCCGGCGCTGAGCACGACTCGCTTGAGGATCTCGCGCCCGGCCGCTAGCGACCGGACCCCAGGCCGCCAGACAATCGTTTCATGGAGTACCCGGTCGGGTGAGCAACCCCGACGAACGGGGGGGTTCTGCCGGGTGGGGAAGGCCGGACGAACGGGGGTTTTCGCTGGCGCAAAGTTAAAGATGTGTGACAGGGTGCGCCGCATGTCCAGGGAGATCGGGATGCTGATGCGGGTACTGCTCGTGGACGGGCGCGACGTGGTGCACTTCGGCGTCCGGGAGCTGCTGCGCGGGGAGCTGTGGGTCGAGCGCCTCTTCAGCGCCCTCAGCCCAGCTCAGGCGATCGCCCTCGCCCGCTCCTACACGCCGCACGTGGCCCTGCTGGGCGCGAGCCTCTCGATCCAGCGCGTGAGCGACCTGTGCCCGCGAATCGCCGCGGCCTCGCCCGCCACGCGAATGCTGCTGCTGGCCGCCGAGCCGATCTCGGCGCGGCGCGCCCAGGCCGCCGGCGTGGCGGGCGCGGTGCCGAGCAACTGGCGCGGCCGCGACATCGCCGGCGCCGCGCGCACCGTCGCGCTCGGGATGAGCGTCTTCGCCGCCGAGGCCGAGCCGGCCGAGCGATTGCTCACTTCCCGTGAGCTCGAGGTGCTCGAGCTGATCGGCTCCGGGGCGACGAACAACGAGATCGCCCATCAACTGACGCTCTCGCCGAACACCGTCAAGGACCACACGAGCACGCTCTACCGCAAGATGAAGGCGCGCGGGCGGGCGGAGGCGGTGGTGCGGGCCCAGCAACTCGGCCTGCTCCGGTAGTGGCCGTCAGCCGGCGACGGGAACTTCGCGGACCACGTCCTCGCGGTCGAGCACCGTGAGGAACGCGTCCACCACGCGGCCGTCGAACTGCGTGCCGGAGCAGCGCAGCAGCTCCGCGCGAGCGCTCTGCGAGGTGAGCGCCGGGCGGTACACGCGATCGCTGGTCATCGCCTCGTAGGCGTCGGCCACGGCGAGGATCCGTGCCTCCAGCGGGATGTCGTTGCCGCTCAGCCCGTGCGGGTAGCCCTCGCCGTCGGGGCGCTCGTGGTGCGCGAGCACCCACTCCCCGATGTCGTCGAGGTTCGCGCCGCGCAGGATCCGCGCGCCGATCTCGGGATGGCGGTGCATCTCGCGCCAGTCCTCGTCGCTGAGCCAGCCGGGCTTGCGCAGCACCGAGTCCGGGATGCCGATCTTGCCCACGTCGTGCACGATCCCGCCGAAGCGCACGCGCTCGACGAGGTCGGCGCCCAGCCCGAGCTCGCGGGCGATCGCCCCGGCGTAGCGGCCGACGGTCTCCGAGTGCTCCGCCGTGCCCTCGTCGCGAATGTCGATGACCTCGGCGAGCGCGAGCACCGTGGTGCTGTGGCGCTCGGCGCGCGGGGCGGGCTGGCCGGTGGCGGCCAGGAGCGAGTCGGCCAGCTCCGGGTTGTAGACCACGGTGCGGTCGCGGCCGAGCTTCTTGGCCGCGTACAGGGCCTCGTCGGCGCCGCCGATCAGCGACTCGCCCGTGGCGCCGTGGCGCGGGAAGGTGGCGATGCCGAGCGAGATGGTGAGCGGGAACGGCTCCGGGGCGAACGCGTCGCGCACCTCGCGGCGCATGCGCTCGGCCAGGATGTAGGCGGCGTGGTGGTCGGTGTCGGGCGCGATCACCGCGAACTCCTCGCCACCGATCCGCGCCGCCGTGTCGATCCGGCGCTTGACGGCCTGGAGGATCTCGCTGAGCCGCTCGAGCGCGCGGTCGCCGGCGGCGTGGCCGAAGCGGTCGTTCACGGCCTTGAAGGCGTCGAGGTCACCCACGATCACGCTGAGCGGGCGGCCGCTGCGGCGCGCGCGCTCGAGCTCGGTCTCGAAGAGGTCGTGGAAGCCGCGCCGGTTCAGGAGCCCGGTCAGCTCGTCTGTGACCGCGACGTCCGAGAGCCTCCAGATCAGCCGGTTCACGTTGGCACGCTGCAGGCCGACGAGGCCGGCGACCACCAGCAGCCCGAAGGCCGTTACAACCGCCCCTCCCGCCGCGATCGACCCGCCGGCGGCGGCGAGGATGACGAGAGCGGCTTCGGCCTTTCGCAGGAAGTAAGCCGAGTAGGCGGCCGGGATCGCGAGCAGGACGGCGTAGCTCGTTCCGCCCTCGCTCAGGGCCACGAGGCAGAGTCCGGTGCCGATCGCCACGAGCACCGGGAGCGTCCACCGGGGGAGGTCGTCGTAGCCGATCAGCAGGGTGGCGGCGGCCGCCAGGCACACGCCCGCAACCGCGGCACCCAGCACCGAGACCGACGCCAGCGCCAGCGCCGCGCCCGCGAAGAACACGTACATGAG
>JAXDJC010000142.1:0-7424 GCA_034663685.1 Thermoleophilaceae bacterium | reverse complement strand
ATCGGGACCACCGTCCTCGAGGTGCAGAGCACCATCGAGGCCACTCGGATGAGCCCGATCCCGGAGTCCGCCCCGCCGGCGAGCGAGCCGGATCCGGACGCGACCGCGTTCGCCACCCCGATTCCGGACGCATCCGCCCCGCCCGAGCCCGTCGCGCCGCCGCCGGCCCCCGAGCCGTTCGCGGCCGAGCCCCCCGCGCCCGAGCCGGCCTACTCGGAGCCGCCCGCGCCTGAGCCCGCGCCGGCGCCGTTCGGAGCACCACCGCCGCCGGCAGGCGGCCCGCCGCCCGCCGGGGCGGGGCAGGGCTACGGCGCCCCGGACCAGGGCTACCAGCAGCCGGCGTACGAGCAGCCGGCCTACGGCCAGCCTCCGCCCGGAGGCGGCTACGGCCAGCCCGGCGGGCCGATGGTCCCCGGCGGCTACGGCGCAGCCAGCCCGCTCAAGACGCGCGAGGCCGTCACCGAGTGGCTGCTCTGCTACTTCGTCCCGCTCTACTCGCTCTTCTGGTTCCACCGCGCGAACGCAGAGATGCAGCAGTGGTCCGGAGGACGGATCGACTACAACGCGGGGTCTTCCCTCGTGGCGCTTACGCTCGGCTGGTTCATCATCGTTCCGCCGTTCGTGGCGTGGGCCAGCTTCCAGGGGCGGATTCGAGCCGCCCAGCAGATGGCCGGTCTTCCGCCCACCGCCAGCTTCTGGGGCAGCGTGGGCCGGATGTTCTTACTGGGCTACGGATACAAGTGGCACCAGGACCAATTCAACGAGATCGCGGTTAGACAACCGCAGGGGTGAGAAAATGAGCTCAGCATCAGAGACACCGGGCGGATCGCCCGACCAGCCGAGTTCGGGCCCGCCGGCGCCTCCGCCGGCCCCGGCCGCTCCGGCGCAGCAGGGCGGAGCGGCGCTCGGCCAGGCCGGTGGCCCGATGGTTTCCGGCGGCGGAGGCAACCCGATCCAGACGCGCGAGTCGGTCGTCGAGTGGCTCCTCAGCGCGTTCGTCCCGTTCTACGGGATCTTCTGGCTCCACCGCGCGAGCAAGGAGTTGGAGGCGTGGTCGGGCGGCCGGATCAACTACAACCCCGGCTCCACCATCGCCGCACTCACGATCGGCTGGTTCATCATCGTCCCGCCGTTCGTCGCGCTGTTCAGCTTCGCCGGTCGCATCAGGAATGCGCAGGAGATGGCCGGCGTGCAGCCCACCGTCACCGGCATCGGCTTCTTCGGCCGGCTGCTGCTGTTGAGCTACGGCTACAAGTGGGCGCAGGATGCGCTCAACGAACTGGCCACCAGGCCGCCGCAGGGCTAGCCGGCACACAGGGGAGGCGTTCGTGCGATGAGCATGGAAGGGCCCGGAGGGCCGCCTGAGAACCAGCCCGGGGGCGGCCCGCCGCCGCCCCCGCCTCCCCTGCCTCCGGGCGGGTACGGTCAGCCGCCGCCCGGCCCGGCGCCGGGGCAGCCCGGGCCTCCGCCGGCTCAGCCCGGATATGGGCAGCAGCCGCCCGGACCTCCTCCGGCTCAGCCCGGATACGGGCAGCCGCCGCCCGGACCCCCGCCGGGGCAGCCGGCTTATGGCCAGCAGCCCGGGTATGGGCAGCAGCCCGGTTATCAGCAACAGCCGCCGGGCTGGGGGGCGCCGGGCGCTCCCGTGGTCTACCAGAAGCCGCTCCCGCAGGTCCTTCAGGGGCGTGAGTTCGCGAGCTGGGGGGCACGCGCCGGAGCCTGGATCCTCGACGCGCTCATCATTCTCATCGGAGTGCTCATACTCGGATGGATCCTTCAGTCGTTCATGATGGCCCGGAAGGGCGAGAAGAACGGAATGACTCTGGGGAAGCAGGCCGTGGGCATCGCCGCGATCCGTGAGGACGGGCAGCCGTGGAACTTCGGCACCGCACTGCTACGCGAGTTCGTGATCAAGGGCCTGCTGTTCTGGTTGATCGGGGGCAATCTCTTCTTCCCGTGGTTGCTGGACTACCTGTGGCCGCTCTGGGACGAGCGCAAGCAGTCGCTGCACGACAAGCTGGTGAGCAGCTACGTCGTCAAGGCCTGAGGACTCCGAGAGCCCGACCGCGCCCGGCTGGCTTCCACCGGAGGCCCCCGGCGCACCACCTCCCGCGGGATCCGCCCCCGGGCAGCCGCCGCCTCAGCCGCCTCAGCCGCCTCAGCCGCAGCAGCCGCAGCCGCCGCCTCAGCCGCAGCAGCCCGCGCCCTACGCGCAGCCCGCGCCCTACGCGCAGCCGCAGCCGCAGCAGTGGGGCCAGCCGCAATATGGCCAGCCGAATCCCTACGCCCAGCCCGGGCCCTGGCCCTCCACCTACCAGTGGGCTCCGGCCGAGCCCGACAACACGCCGGCCATCGCCGGATTCATCATGGCCCTCGCATCGCTCGGCACGCTGGTGCTGTTCTTCGGCTTTCTCTCGCCGCTCAACCTGGGCGTCTCGATCGCCGCGATCTTCGTCTCGCGGAACGGGATCAAGAAGGTCGAGCGCGGCGAGACCACCAGGAACAAGGATCTCGCCAAGTGGGGCTTCTGGCTGGGGATCGTGGGCGCCGCGCTGTCCGCCCTCGTGATCGTCGCGTTCGTCGCCGTGATCGCTGCCGACCCCAGCTGGTTGCACAACACCGGCTCCAACCCGCGCTGAGCCGCCCCCGGGCGCTCGGTATTCTCGCCGTTCCGATGGCGAACCCGTACATCAAGCGCTACGTGATGACCGCCGGCCCCACGCCGATCCCGCCCGCGGTCTCGAACGCGATGGCGGAGCCGATCCTCTACCACCGTGCTCCGGCGTTCGTGGAGGTCTACGCGCGCTGCCTCGAGCGCATCAAGGGCGTCTTCCAGACCGAGAACGACGTGCTGGTGTTCGCGGCCTCCGGCTCGGGCGCCATGGAGTCGGCCGTGAGCAACCTCGTGAACCCGGGCGAGCCCGCCCTGGTCGCCTCGTGCGGCAAGTTCGGCGAGCGCTGGGCCGAGCTGTGCGACGACTTCGGCGCGCAGACGATCCACTGGGACGCCGGCTGGGGCAACAGGGTCGAGCCCGCCGAGCTCGAGCGCAAGCTCGCCGAGAACGACGGCGTGAAGGTGGTCTACACCACGCTCTCGGAGACCTCCACCGGCGTGGTCAACGACATCCAGGCCCTCACCGAGGTCGCCCACGCCGCCGGCGCGCTGATCGCGGTCGACGCGGTTTCCGGGCTCGGCGCCGTGCCGATCGCCACCGACGACTGGGGCGTGGACGTGGTCGTCTCGGGCTCGCAGAAGGCCCTCATGTGCCCGCCCGGCCTGGCCTTCGCGAGCGTCAACGAGGCCGCGCTCGAGCGCTCCGCCGGCATCCCCGGCCGCCGCCACTACTTCGACTGGGAGAAGACCGCCAAGGGCCAGCGCAAGGACCCGCCGGACAGCCCGTTCACGCCGGCGGTCACCCTGTTCGCGGCGCTCGACGTGGCGCTCGGCATGATCGTGGAGGAGGGGCTCGACCAGGTGTTCGAGCGCCACCGCCTGCTGGGCCACGCCACCCGCGCGGCCACCAAGGCGCTCGACCTCGAGCTGTTCGGGCCCGAGGACGAGAACTCCAACGTGGTCACGGCCATCAAGCTCCCGGACACGATCGACGGCGGCAAGGTGCCCAAGATCATGCGCGACAAGTACGGCATCACGATCGCCGGCGGCCAGGGCCGGCTCAAGGGCAAGATCGCGCGCGTCGCGCACTGCGGCTACTTCGGGGCCTTCGACATCCTCACCACGTTCTCGGGCCTCGAGATGACGCTTCGCGAGCTGGGGCACGACCTCGAGCTGGGCACCGGCGTGGGCGCGGCGCAGGGCGTCTTCCTCGATGCCGGCGTGCCCGTCGCCGCGTGAACGACGCCACCCGCGTACTCGTCAAGGAGAAGATCGGCGAGTCCGGCATCGAGCTGCTGCGCGGCGCCGGGTTCGAGGTGGACCTCGGCGTGGACTGGGCCGACGGCGAGCTCGAGGAGCGCATCGGCGACTACGACGGCCTGCTGATCCGCTCGGCCACCAAGCTCACCGCCGACCTGATCGCCAAGGCCGACCGCCTGCGCGCCGTGGGCCGCGCGGGCGTGGGCGTGGACAACGTGGATGTGGACGCCGCCACCAAGCGCGGCATCGTGGTGGCCAACGCGCCGCAGTCCAACGTGGTCACCGCCGCCGAGCACACCATGGCGCTGCTGCTGGCGCTGGCCCGCAACGTGCCGCAGGCGCACGCCTCGCTCACGAGCGGCAAGTGGGAGCGCTCCAAGTTCAGCGGCGTGGAGGTCTACGAGAAGACGCTCGGCGTGCTCGGCTTCGGCCGCATCGGCCAGCTCGTGGCCAAGCGCGCGCAGGGCTTCGGGATGCGCGTGATCGCGTTCGACCTGTTCGTCGCCGAGGAGCGCTTCCGCGACATGGGCGTGGAGCGCGCCGAGACCTCCGACGAGCTCTACGCCGCCGCCGACTTCATCACGATCCACCTGCCCAAGACCCCGGAGACGGAGGGCTGGCTCAACGCCGAGGCGTTCGCGAAGATGAAGGACGGCGTGCGCGTGCTCAACGTGGCCCGCGGCCCGCTGCTCGTGGACGAGGACCTGAAGGCCGCGATCGACTCCGGCAAGGTTGCCGGCGCCGCGCTCGACGTCTTCCAGCAGGAGCCGGTCACCGACCACCCGCTGTTCGGCTATCCCAACGTGATCGTCACGCCCCACCTCGGAGCGTCCACCGCCGAGGCCACCGATCGCGCCGGCTACCAGGCCGCCGAGCAGGTGGTGGCCGCGCTCAGCGGCGGCGTGGTCACGAGCGCGGTGAACGTGCCCGCCGTGCGGGCCGAGGACCTCGAGGAGCTCGGCCCGTTCCTGCCGCTCTGTGCGAGCCTCGGCACAATCGCCGCGGGACTTGCCGAGGGCGGATCGATCGACGCGATCGAGGCCGAGTACCTCGGCGGGATCGCCGAGCGCGACACGCGTCTGCTCACCGTCCAGGTGCTCAAGGGCGTGCTCCAGGGCAAGACCGAGGAGCCGGTCAACGACGTGAACGCGCCGTCGCTCGCCGAGGAGCGCGGGATCGCGATCTCCGAGACCAACTCACCGTCGGCGCGCGACTTCACGGACCTCGTGCGCGTGACCGTGGTGAGCGGCGGCAAGCGCAGCCGCGTGGTGGGCACCACGCTCGGGCGCATTCACCGCGGGCACCTGCTCGAGGCCTGGGGGTCGCGCTTCAACGTGCAGCTCGAGGATCACCTGGCGGTGTTCCGGTACCTCGACCAGCCCGGCATGATCGGCCGCGTGGGCTCCGCGCTCGGCGGCGCCGAGGTGAACATCGTCTCGGCTGCTGTGGGCCGCGGCCCGGGCGACGAGGGCGACGCCGTGATGGTGCTCACCACCGACCGCGCGGTGCCCGACCACCTGCTGCGCGAGATCGTGGGCATCGACGGCTTCCACGACGGCCGCGCCGTCAACCTCTGAGCTGACCGGCCGCGGGGCGCGAATGGGTAACCCGGCGTGGCCTCGCGCCGCGGTCAGAGCTCGAAGCGGTAGCTGGCGTGGAAGTCGTACTGGTCGGGAGTGCGGGCGCCGCAGCGCCCGGTGTACTCCACCAGGCGCAGCGGCACGACGGTGCGGCCGGGGCGCGCGGCAACCCGCCTGCCCGCCGGGGTCAGCGGCACCCGTACGCGCACGAAGGGCCCTGGCCGTCTCGGCGCCTGGATCTCCGCGCCGCCCAGTGCGCGGTGAGCCCCGATCATGAAGCGCAGGCAGGTGGGCCTCAGGGCCTCGTCGCTCAGCGACTGCATCAGCTTGAACACGAGCGCCGTGCGACTCTCGGGGCTCCTGCGCCTGTAGTCGTAGGAGCCGAGCGCGATCGTCTCGCAGTCGGCGCGTAGCAGGTCGGTCCCGCGCGGAAACAACACATCGTCGCGTCCGGCCCCGCAGTCCACGACGCTGTCCGGAGCGCGGGCGCCGCCGAGGTTGAGACTGATGAAGTCGCGTCCGGGTCCCGCGCTCACCACATCGTGCTCGCCCGTCGAGTCGAGGACGTCGTTGCCGGCGCCGCCGATCAGGCGGTTGTCGCCGTGCCCGCCGTCGAGCTCGTCCGGGCCGGCCCGGCCCACCAGGACGTCGTCGCCCGGGCCTCCCGAGAGCGCGTTCTTGCCCCCGTCGCCCGCGAGCCGGTCCCCGGCACGCCCGCCGGTCAGGTTCTCGATGCCATTCAGCGCGTCGCCCTCGCCGGCCGCGCCGTCGGGCCCCGGATCGGCGAGGTCGACGCTGACGGGAACCCGGTGGCCCGACCAGCTCGCGCTGTCCCGGCCCTCGCCGCCGTCGAGCACGTCGGAGGCGGGCTTGGCCCCGTCGCCGCGAAGCGCATCGTCGCCGGCACCGCCGTAGAGCCTGTCCCTGCCGTCGCCGCCCTCGAGCTGGTTCGGGCGCCTGTCGCCGATGAGCGTGTCGTCGCCCGTGGCCCCGACGAGACGGATCCCGCCGGAGAGGACGTCCGCGCCCGGGCCGCCGTCCACCGTGTCGGCATCCCCGGACCATGCGTCGTTACCGTCTCCGAGGCGGACCCGGTCGACCTCGAGCTGCGTGTCGGGCAGTGCATCGCAGCGCGCGGTCCGCGGGTCGAGCGCCACGCAGTGGTCCCCCGGAACCACGTCGGCACCGCTGTCGTGCACCACGACCGCCTTCGCGTCCTGCGTCATCGTCACCGCGTTCGTCTCGCCGGTCGCTGCCTCGAAGCTCACGAGGCTGTACGCGAACGACGTCTCGCGGCCCGTGGTCGTCTGCGGCCGCAGGCTCACGGTGCCGGCGTGCGCGACCGGCGCCATGACGAGCGCCGCGGCCACTGCACCGACGACCGTGAGCACGCGCTGGCGCATCGACGGTCGAAACAGGCCCGGTGCGCCGGAGTTGCGCGCCGCGGTAGAGTGAACAACGAATGACGTTCCAGCTCTCGCTCCGACTTCTCCTCCTCCCCCCTCGGGGGGAATAGCGCGTGGCGGCCGCGTAGCCGCAAACCCACAGGAGAACGGACGAGAGCTTTGAAAGGAACGACATGGAGAGCGACGTAGGCACGACCAAGAGGCGCGACGAGGACCGGGTACGGATCTTCGACACCACGCTGCGCGACGGCGAGCAGTCGCCCGGCATCTCGCTGAACAAGCAGGAGAAGCTCGAGATCGCGCACCAGCTCGCGCGGCTGGGAGTGGACATCATCGAGGCCGGCTTCCCGATCACGTCGCCGGGCGACTTCGAGGCGGTCCAGGCGATCGCCCGCGAGGTCGAGGGGCCGGTCATATGCGGCCTCGCACGCACGCATTTCCAGGACATCGACGCCGTCTGGAACGCGGTCAAGGACGCCGAGCGCGCGCGGATCCACATGGTCATCGCCACGAGCGACCTCCACATCGAGCGCAAGCTCCAGACCACGCGCGAGGACGTGAAGG
>JAXDJC010000132.1:0-4537 GCA_034663685.1 Thermoleophilaceae bacterium | reverse complement strand
TCCACTTCTTCGCCCGCGGGCGCGAGCCGACCTTCCGCGAGGGCGTGATCTGGTCGATCGGGTGGCTCGTGGTGAGCCTCTCCGCGTCGCTCGTGATCGTGGCCACCGACGGCAGCAAGGACGCCGTGCTCTACACGACCGTCTACCTGATCGAGCGCTCGCTCTCGCTCGACAACCTGTTTGTCTTCATCCTCCTCTTCGCCTACTTCGCGGTCCCGCAGGCCGAGCGCGCGCGGCTGCTGTTCTGGGGGATCGCGTTCGCGCTGGCCCTGCGCGGGCTGGCGATCCTCGGCGGCGTGGCGCTGATCCAGCAGTTCCACTTCGTGATCTACGTGCTCGGCGTCGGGCTGCTCGTGCTGGCCTACCGGATCCTCAAGGGCGTCGCGGAGAACGTGGACCCCGACAGGAACCTGATGGTGCGCGCGGTGCGGCGCTTCTTCCCGGTGACAGGCGAGTTCCGGGGCCGGCGCTGGTTCGCGCGGGAGGACGGCCGCCGCCACGTCACGCCGCTGTTCCTCTGCCTCGTGGCGATGATCTTCGCCGACCTCGCGTTCGCCATCGACTCGATCCCGGCTGCGTTCGCGATCACGCAGGACGGCTTCCTGATCTGGATGGGCAACGTGTTCGCGCTGCTGGGCCTGCGGGCGCTCTTCGTGCTGGTGGAGGCGCTGATCCGGCGCTTCCGCTACCTCGACGAGACGATCGCGGTCGTGCTCGCGCTGGTGGGCGTCAAGCTCCTGGTCGAGGACCTCGTCAAGGTCAGCGCCGAGGCGAGCCTGGTCTTCATCGGCGTGGCGTTCACGGTGGGCATCGTCGCGTCGCTGATCGGCGACCGGCGCGAGGCCTCACGCGTAGAAGAAGACCAGCCCGAAGACCGCGTAGAGCGCCAGTAGCTGCACGCCCTCGAACCAGTTCGACTCCCCGTCCTGGGTGAGGAAGTTGGCCACCAGCACCGCGAGCAGCATCGCCCCGATCTCGTAGCCGTTGAACACGAGCGCCATCGGGTGGTCGCCCACCACGAACGAGAGCAGCACCAGGACCGGGGCCACGAACAGCGCGATCTGCGCGCTCGAGCCGATCGCGATGTTCACGGCCAGGTCCATCTTGTCCTTGGTGGCCACCAGCACCGCCACCCAGTGCTCGGCGGCGTTGCCCACGATGGCCACCACGAACACGCCCACGAAGAACTCCGAGAGCCCGATGTCCTTCGACGCCGCGCTGATCGACCCCACCAGGATCTCGCTCATCACGCCGACCGCCACCGAGGCGACGGCGAGCATCCCGAGCGACCGCCTGACCGTCCACCCGAGCGTGTCCTCGTGGTCGTCCTCGCTGTAGGGGTTGAACAGCTGCTTGTGCGTGCGCAGCGAGAACAGCAGGCCGAACCCGTAGCTGGCCATGAGCACGATCGCCACGCCGAAGGAGATGTGCTCGATGTCGCGGCCGTAGTTCACGCCCTCGGCGCCCACGCGCGGCAGCCCGCCGCCGTGGACCAGCTCCCACACGGCCGGCATGATCAGGGCCGCCACCGCCAGGAGCAGCATCGCCGACTGCGCTCCCGCCGCCGTTCGGTTGAACGTCTGCTTCTCCCGGTTCCAGCCGCCCACGACCATCGCCGCGCCGAGCACGAGCAGGATGTTGCCCACCACCGACCCGACGATCGACGCCTTGACCACCTCCTGGAGCCCCTCGAGCAGCGCGAAGAACGCGATGATCAGCTCCGGCGCGTTGCCGAAGGTCACGTTCAGGAGCCCGCCGATTCCGGGGCCGGACTTGGCCGCCAGCTCCTCCGTGGCCGTGCCCATCAGCGCGGCCGTGGGGATCACCCCCAGGGCGGCGGCGCCGAAGATCAGGACCGGGTCGGCGTGCGCGAGGTCGAGCGCGATCGCGACCGGGATGAAGACCGCAAGTAGGAAGACTGGGCGGCGCACGCGGGCCGAGAGCCTACGAGAGCGGGGCTACTCGATCTCTTCGACGCCCTCGGGCTCGGGATCCTCGTCCGCGTCCACCGCGTCGAGGCGCTCCTGCTCGTCCTCGTCGTCGAGTGTCACGTCGCGCCCGTCGCCACCGGCGTGCTTGGCCTGGAACCCCTCCACGAGCTCGTCCCGGCGCGCCTCGTCCACGGGGAGGTCGTCCGAGAGCAGCACCCAGTCCGCGCCCTCGTAGTCCTCGAGGTTGAAGATCTCGTTGTCGAGCGACGCGGAGTCGTCGACCATCACGAGAACCTCGGTCTGCGGGTTGAAGTAGGTGCCCGGGCGGACGATCAGCTCGTCCAGGTCGAATTGGCGGTCCTTGGCCATCGCGGCGTATCTATACCCGATATGCGCGCGCCGAACAGCGCGCCTCGCGCGCGAGAAGCCCGGCGCGGGCGGTCGCCCTCAGGCGCCGAGGTCGCGCAGCTGCCGATCCACCTCGGTCTCCACGTCCAGCGGGGCCTGCCCGCGCCGCTCGCGGCGCTCGTTGCGCGCCACCACGAGCTGGCGTACCTCGTCGCGCAGCGCGGCGTCGGCGCCCGCCGGCCGGGTGAGCGATGCGATCTCGGCGTCGATGTCGAGCGCGGCCTCCCCGCGCGCCTCGCGGCGGGCGGACTTCGCCTCCACGAGCTGGCGGATCTCGGCGGCGGCCTCCGCCTGCGCGGCGGCGCTGCCCGGCGCCGGGCCCGGCGTGCGGTCGGGCTGGTCGAGGGCGAAGTCGCCCTTTCCGATCCGGTCGTAGACCCCGCCCGCGCCGACGAAGGTCAGGAACGCGACGATCGCGGCGGCGATCACGATCACGATCAGCACCGTCTGGAAGGTCGATTCCACGCCTACAGTGTGGACCAATGCTCTGGCGCCGCCTACGCCGCCGGACGATGGCTCCCAGCCGTCCGGCTATGTATCCCGACCAGCTCGGGCTGGTGCTGATCACGATCGGGCTGATCGGCGTTGGCGTCTACGCGATGGTCCGCGTGTTCATGGGCTGAATCACGCCGCCGCCGGCCCTCCGGCCCGCTACCATTCCCGGGCTGTTGACTGACGAGTCAATCGAACTTCGGCGAAACGCCCCCCGCGGCCGCCCCGCGGTGACACAGAAGGAGTACGAGTGGTCGATCTGACGCTTACAGACGAGCAGAAGGACCTGCGCGAGATGGCGCACAACTTTGCGGAGAACGAGATCCGCAAGGTCGCGTGGGAGCACGACAAGGACGGCAGCTGGCCGCAGGAGATCATCGACAAGGCCTGGGAGCTCGGGCTGATGAACAGCCACCTGCCCGAGGAGTACGGCGGGCCGGGGCTCGACTACCTGAGCGGCACGCTCATCGAGGAGGAGCTCGGCTGGGGCTGCTCCGGCATCGGAACGTCGCTGACCTGCAACGGCCTCGCCACCGCGCCGATCATGCTCGGCGGCTCCGAGGAGACCAAGAAGAAGTACCTCGGGATGCTCAGCGAGGAGGCCAAGCTCGCGTCGTTCTGCCTGACGGAGCCTGACGCCGGCTCCGACGTCTCCGGCATGCGCACCACCGCCGTCAAGATGGGCGACGAGTACGTGATCAACGGCTCGAAGTGCTTCATCACGAACGGCAGCTACGCGAGCTACTACACGGTCTACGCCAAGACCGACAAGGACGCCGGCCACAAGGGCATCACCGCCTTCGTGGTCGACCGCGACCTCGACGGCGTGACGGTGGACAAGAAGGAGGACAAGCTCGGGCAGCGCGCCTCCAACACGGCCACGATCTCGTTCAACGACGTCCGGATCCCCGCGGAGAACATGCTCGGCGAGGAGAACCACGGCTTCAAGCTCGCGATGATGACCCTCGACCGCACGCGCCCCGGCGTGGCGGCGATGGCCGTGGGCATCGCGCGCGCGGCGTTCGAGTTCGCGACCGAGTACTCGAAGGAGCGCGTGCAGTTCGGCGTGCCGATCGCGATGCACCAGGCGATCCAGTTCATGATCGCCGACATGGCGACCAAGGTCGAGGCGGCCCGCCTGCTCACGTGGCAGTCGGCCTCGCTGCTCGACCAGGGCAAGCGCAACACGCTGGCGTCCTCGCACGCCAAGCGCTTCGCGGCGGACTCCGCGATGGAGGTCACGACCGACGCCGTGCAGGTCTACGGCGGGTACGGCTTCATCAAGGAGTACCCGGTCGAGAAGCTGATGCGCGACGCGAAGATCATGCAGCTGTACGAGGGCACGTCGCAGATCCAGCGGCTGGTCATCGCCCGCGAGGTCCTGCTCCCGCGGCAGATCTCGGAGCCGGCGGCCGCGACCGCCTAGCGCGCGCGGGGCGTAGGCTCCGGGCCAACAGGCGAGTGCTTCACGAGGGCCGCTCCTCCATGGGCGGCCCTCGTCGTTCCGCGGCGCTCGGGGCCCCCGGCACGCCCGTCGCCTGGCGCACGCCGTCGCGGATCGCCGCGGCCGTGACGTCGGCCGCGATCGTGGAGACGCCGAACGGGTGCGCCTCGACGGCGCCCGACGCCAGGCAGTACACGAGGTCGCCGTCCCAGGCCGTCGCGCTCGGCTGCACCGCGCGGCCCACGCCGGCGCTCGCCGCGCG